>NZ_BTGS01000010.1:0-127691 GCF_042851395.1 Altererythrobacter sp. MTPC7
TGGCGAGGGTCACTTCCTTGCCCTCGGGCTGGGACTTTTCGCTGTGCGGCCGGACGAATTCGTGCGCGCGCCCCAGCGCGGAAATCCGGCCTAGCAAATCGCGCGACGCTTCACCGAACGCTTCATTTGCGCGCGCTGTCAGGCTGATCAAACCGGAAACAATCGCGAAGATGTTCTTGATGCGATGGCTGAGCTCCTGGCTCAGGATGTCGTTTTGGAGAGCGGTGCGCTTCTGCTCGTCGATATCCGTGCAAGTGCCGATCCAGCGCTGGATCTCACCCTGCTCGTTCAGGATCGGCAGCGCACGACCGATCATCCAGCGATAATCACCGCTGTGATGCCGCAGGCGATATTCAACCTCGTACGGTTCGCCGGTAGCGAGGCTGTGGTTCCATTTCTTCCATGCGTCGGCCTGGTCATCCTCATGGAACATCCCGGCCCATCCTTCGCCGTCGGTTGATCCGACAGGGACACCCGTGAATTCATACCAGCGCGCATTGTAATAATCGTGGGAGCCGTCGGGAAGAGTCGACCAAACCATCTGCGGCATGGTGTCGGCGAGCGCATGGAAAGCAGCTCCGGCGGATTGCAGCGCATGCTCTGTAGCCAGGGGCAAGACATCCGGCGCCGAGGAGGATTCGCGGCTGCCAAGCTGGAAATTCGTGATGACTTTTGCATTCATAGCCAGCTTGTGACCTTCTCGGGATGAACAGAATCGGACCGATAGGATACCTGTCGTATCTTGTTGATTTTCAAACGCTGAAGCTCATCGCACAGGTGGGGCGGTCAGTAAACTCGCCCTGTAGAGCGCCAGATGTGGCCCTCCCCAATTCTTGGTATGTCGCTGCCTATCCGGATTTGATGAGATGCGAGCAGTCATCAAGTTCACAGGTAATCTTCATGCAGCAAAGCAGCGGTATAAGTGGTGCAAGCCTGGTCGATCCGGCACTTCGCGCCATGTTCGAGGCGCGCAAGCGCGTGTTCGTGGATCTTCTTGGGTGGGACGTTCCGGTGCTCGACGAGACCTTTGAAATCGACCAGTTCGATACGCCCTCGGCCGCCTATCTCGTCCTCACCGGCGAAAATTGCGAGCATCGTGCATCGGCCCGGCTCCTGCGTTCTGATGGACCTCATATCTTGCGCGATCTCTTTCCACAGCTGTGCACCGGACCGGTTCCGCAGGATGAGACATTTCGCGAGATTACCCGTTTCTGTATCGATCCCACGTTGCCGCGCGCTGATCGCCGGGGTGTCCGCAACCAGCTTGTCTCCGCACTCGCCGATTTTGCGCTATCGGAAGGGATCTCTGGTTATTCGGCGGTCGCCCCGGTGCCCTGGTTCCGGCAGATCGCTCAGTTCGGCTGGCGCTGCCAGCAGCTGGGGCCGAACCTTTTCATCGATAGACAGGAGCTTGTCGCTCTTCGCATCGACATCGACCAGGATACACGCGCGCAACTCGCCAACGCAGGGATCTACTGCCGCAATCCTCAGCCGGAAGCCTATGGTGGTATGGAGCTGGCAGCATGACTGCGCCGAGCGAGGCGTATTGGCTCGATCAGCTGCAAGAGGATGGCTATTGCATCATTCCGCAGCTTGTCGCCGAGCAACAGATCGCCGCACTCGATGCCGACCTGGAAGCTGCGTTTGCGCAGGCGCCACTCGGCAAGGGAGACTTCTATGGGCATCGGACCAAACGGTTTGGAAGCCTCCTTCGCCGCTCGCAGGTCGCGGGCGATCTGGTCCTGCAGCCGCTAGTCCTATCGCTCGCCCGCGCAATTCTCGGCAGCGCCTGCGACCGGATACAGCTCAATGTCGCCCAGGCGATCGCGATCCATCCCGGCGAGATAGAACAGTTTCCGCATTGCGATCAGGATATGTGGGCAGGCCGCAAGGGCGATCACGAATATCTTCTCAACGTCATCTGGCCGCTGACCGAATTTACTCGCCTCAATGGCGCGACACGCATCTACCCCGGGACGCACAGGAAGCCTGTCGACAATCTCGAAAGTCTCGACGATCCCATAGTCGCAGTTTGCAAGCCCGGCGATGCCATCTGCTTTCTTGGCTCCACCGTCCATGGAGCGGGGCCAAACCAGACCGAGGATGTCCGCCGCGGTGTCGTAATCGGCTACAGTCTCGGCTGGCTCAAACCCTACGAGAATCTCTGGCTGGCCTATCCGCCAGCAGTAGCAAAAGAGTTCTCGCCCGAACTCGCCGAACTGGCCGGTTATGTGCAGCACCGCCCGAACCTGGGTAATTTCGAAGGGCAATGCCCGTCGGTTCTGCTGCGTGACGAGGTGCCCGAATTCCCGCAGGCAACCGATAGTCTGCGCCCCGACCAGAAAGAAGCGGTTCGTGAGTTCGCCGAGACGCGCCGCAGCGGGCGATGAGTCCCGCTCACGTCCTCGAGCCTACGTATAGGCGGCTTAAAAATGCATTGCTGGAAGGGCGCTTCCGGGCCGGTGCGAAGCTCGAGGCGATGCGACTGGCTGACGATTTCGGAGTAAGCATGACGCCGGTAAGAGACAGCCTGAACCAGCTTGTCGGCGAAGGGCTGGTCGACCTCACGCCCGGCGAAGGATTTCGCGTACCGCTGCTTACCGAACAGGCCTTGCGCGACATCCTGCAAGTCAACGCGCTGCTTTTGGAGCACACTTCCGACACCGACCGCAAATCACTGGAAATCGACGAAGGATCCAACGTCACTCAGGGTGCTTATGCCGACCGATTGGCGCATGTCTTCAGAGACATCGCGGCAAACTCAGGCAATCGGTTTCGCGTACATTTGGTCGAACGCATTAGCGACAGACTCCACCCGATACGTGAACTCGAGCCGGAGATTTGGCCTGGGGCGTCGCATGCCCTTGAGCAAATTGAGCGAACAGCTCAGCAGGGTTTCGATGGCTCAACCCGGGCGGTACGCGCATATCATCAACACATCGAGGCTCTGGTACCCGCTTTGGTCGGACGTTTGAACCAGCAGACCGCCTAGCCCTCGCCAATGAGTTAGGTGGTCTCTCCACTCTCGGACAGAACCGTCGCGAGGTGATCATTCCAGGCATCGAGTGCCTGGCGCTTCTCGTCCTTCCAATCGTGGCGCTGGTAGATGCCGGCGACTCCGGCACGAGATCCGCCGACGTGGTTGAGAACGGCTTCGGTGACTTCAAACCGAACGCCAAGCCGCTGAAAGTTCGTAGCGAGGGTTCGTCGTAGATCATGAAGGCGCCAGGCGTCGAGCGGCTCTTCGCGACGTTCCTCGATCAGGCTGTCGAGCTTCACCTTCCCCTTGGCGTATCCCGTAAAGCCCGCCCCACTAGCTGTCGCAAAGACGCGGCCTTTGCGTGGCCACTTCTCGCCGCGAGCCTCCCGGTCGAGCTCGGCGATTGCAAGATCGTTGAGCGGAATGGAGTTTGGTTCTCCGTTCTTGGTCCGAGATCCGGGCAGGGTCCACAATCTTTCGCTGCGACTGAGCTCCTGCCATTGCATCCCGGAGACTTCTTCACGGCGCTGTCCGGTCACGATCAGAAGTCTGACAATTGGACCAAAGCATCGATGACATTCCGGTGCCGCGTCCCAGATATGGCGGAGTTCGCCATCCTTGAGCCAGCGCTCTCGTGGCTTGACCGGAGGCGGCGTTTCCATGCCCTCCATCGGACTGCGATCGATATCTCCGCGACTCACGGCCCAGCGAAACAGGCGGCGCATAACGGCAAAGACATTTCGCCGGTTTGCCACCTGCTTGGGCGGCATCTGATCGAGAACCGATACGACGTCGATCTTCGTAATCGCTGGCAGCGCCTTCATTCCGAATGTGGGCTTGAGGTAGAGGCGAATGGATCGTTCCACGAGGCGACGCCATCCCTCGCGTTTGCAGGAGCGGGTGAAGAGGTCAGCGTAATTCGAGAAGGCGAGGTCGACAGCTTCCCGTCGGCGCTGCTTTTCCGCATCAACCGGATCAATGCCCTGCGCAACAATCACCAACAATCGCTCAGCCTCCAAGCGTGCAGTAGTCGGTGTCCAGGGCGATCCATGTGATCCGATCGTGAAACGACGGGTCTTCGCTTCTCGTCCGCCCATTCGGAACTGGATTATGTAACTGATTGATCCAGCAGCTGTAATCTTGACGCCAAAGCCCTTAAGATCGGTGTCCCAAAGATAGTTTTCCTTTGGTCCAACCGGGAGCGAATCGACCGTGCGCTTGCTGATTTTTCCTGTTGCCATGCGATACCTCGTGGCCTTTTTCTGGCAATCACCGGGTAATCACGCAAGCGGAAAAAGGGGCGAATTGGAGGCAATCCTGGCGTAGATGTTTTTGGCCAAGTCGTTGTTTTTACAACATCAGCGTAGTCTAGCGTCGCCTGAATCGAAAGTACCAGACCTCGTGCCCCATCTGTGTGCGGGCCTTGTTCTCGTAACGGGTTTCGCACCAGCCGGAGGGGCGATTCTCGAAGTTGGACCGGTCCTGCGCGACCCATTCGAACTGGTCGGTGAATCGCCGCATGACCATCAGCGCGTGGCGGACATAGACCGGGTGATCCGTGCCGAAACGGAACTCCCCGCCCGGCTTCAGCTTGTCGGCAATCATCTGCACCGGGCCGTCATTCATCATCCGGCGCTTGGCATGGCGCGCCTTGGGCCACGGGTCCGGATGGAGGAGGTAGGCCATGGTCAGCGCGCCATCGGGAATACGTTCCAGCACCTGCAGCGCATCGCCGTGATGCAGCCTGATATTGGCGAGCTTCTCCTGTTCGATATGACCCAGCGCCTGCGCCACCCCGTTGAGATAGGGTTCCGCGCCGATGAGGCCGTGATTGGGCAGCAGGTCGGCGCGGTAGGCAAGGTGCTCCCCGCCGCCGAAGCCGATCTCGAAATGCAGGGGGCAATCCTCGCCAAACAGCCCTTGTGCGGTCACAGGTCCTTCCTCCGGCACGGAAAGGCGCGGCAGCAGGGTGTCGACCAGCTGCTGCTGGTGCTTGCGCAGGGGCTTGCCCTGGCTACGGCCATAAAGACGGTTGAGCGTCGTGGGATCGCCGGACTTGTGCGCTGTCATGGCGCGCGCGTTAGCGTCTGGGACGGGCGCGGTCCAGCGGTGCGCGGCGTGACGGCCTGCTCAGACGAACGTCGCCCAGATGGCAAGCGAGACCGCCAGGCCGACCCCGATATTCATCGGGATGCCGATCTTGACGAAATCGGTGAAGCGGTAATTCGCCGCGCCGTAGACCAGCGTATTGGTCTGGTACCCGATCGGCGTTACGAAGCTGGCACTGGCCCCGAACATGACCGCGACGATCAGCGGGCGGGCATCGATCCCCGCCGCGTCTGCCAGCCCGATGGCGATGGGGGTCATGATGACGGCGATGGCATTGTTCGTGATCGCCTCCGTCATCACGCTGGTGACGCCGTAGACGATCAAGATGAGCAGCAGCGGCGAATTGGCCATCATGAACGGCTGGATGGAGGCCACGATAAGCTCGATCGTCCCGGCATTTTCCAGCCCCTTGCCAAAGGCCAGCATGGCGAAGATCAGGACCAGCGTATTGCCGTCGAGGCTGCCCCAGGCATCGCCCGGCTCGATACACCGCGTCAGCAGCACCAGCGCGACGCCGCAGATGGCCAGCGCCTCTATCGGCAGGCCGAACAGCGCTGCGCCCAGCACCACGGCTGCCAGGCTGGCAATGGCGATGGGCGCCTTGTTCCGGCGGAAGGAACGGGCGGTGCTTTCCGCCACGTCGGTCAATTGCATGTTGCCCTGCAGCGCCTGCGCCGCGTCCTGTCCCGCCGCGATCAGCAGCCGGTCGCCGGCGCGCACGCGAACTTCCGCGAGGACCGGTCCCGCAAGGTGGCGCGGGCGCGAAAGGCCAAGCACGCGGACCTGCAGACGCGAAAGCAGCGGGATTTCCGCAAGTCTCTGGCCGACCACCGGGTGCGAGCCGGAAACCACCGCCTCGATCACGCGCAGGTCGGCGGGCCTGTCCGGCATGGCCGTTGCCACTCCGCCGCCCACGCCCACCAGCCCGGTACGGAAATCGGGCGCCTCGGCGAGCGAGGCAATTTCCTCGGGACTTGCCGCGACCACCAATTGGTCCCCCGCTTGCAGGACGATGTCTTCCAGGTCCCCGGCGCTGAAGTTCGGATCCGCGCTGGATCGCCTGTATCTTCAGTCCCGGACGCCGCGCGACATTGGTATCGCCCAGCCGCCTGCCGCCATAGCGACTGTCTGGATTGAGGATGAGGTGGGTGAGGTAAAGGTCGCTCTCGCGCTCCTCGTCCTCCATCCGCGGGCCGCGGTCGGGCAACAGGAACGGCCCGAGGATCATTAGCACGGCCAGACCCGCCAGCGCCCCGACCAGGCCGACCGTCGTAATCTCGAAAATGCCGAACGGGGCCTGCCCGCGTTCCTGCGCGACCCCGTCGACCAGCAGGTTCGTCGACGTGCCGATCAGCGTCATCGTGCCGCCCAGGATGCAGATATAGGACAGCGGGATCAGCAGCCGCGTCGCACCCGTCTTCAGGACGCCGGCAAGACGCTTGACCACCGGGATCATCACGATGACCACCGGAGTGTTGTTCATGAAGGCGGATGCGGCGAGGGTGCCCAGTCCGATCTCGCCGATGGCGCGGCGCGGGGATTGTGTCGTGCGGTGGACGACCCAGCCCGATACCGCCTCCAGCGCCCCTGTCCGCAGCAGCGCGCCCGACAGGATGAACATGGCCGCAATGGTAATCGGGGCGGAGTTGGAGAACGTGCCCAGCATATCCTTGGGCGACAGGTACCCCAGCACCAGCATCGCGGCACCTGCAACGATTGCGACGACCACGGGCGGACGGCGTTCCATGGCAAATGCGACGAAGGTCAGGAGCAGCAGGCCGAGGCCGATCTGGGCCGCGTAATCGGTAAGCAACGACATGGGTAACGCAGCCGCTATTGTTGACGCGCACAAATCGCAAAAGCGCACCATCTTGCCAAGCGGAATCGCGTGGCGATCTCTTCAGGTGCACCGTGCCCGAACGCAGAAAACCCGGGACGTTTCCGCCCCGGGTCTTCTGTAGATACGAAACCGGAAGACTTACGCCGCTTCGGCAGCCTCGTCCGGATCGCGCAGCACGTAGCCGCGGCCCCAGACCGTCTCGATGTAATTCTCGCCGCCGCAGGCGTGGGACAGCTTCTTGCGTAGCTTGCAGATGAAGACGTCGATGATCTTGAGTTCCGGTTCGTCCATCCCGCCATACAGGTGGTTGAGGAACATTTCCTTCGTCAGGGTCGTGCCCTTGCGCAAGCTGAGCAGTTCGAGCATCGCGTATTCCTTGCCCGTCAGATGGACACGGGCGCCATCGACCTCGACTGTCTTGGCGTCGAGGTTCACGGCCAGCTTGCCCGTGCGGATGACCGACTGGCTGTGGCCCTTGGAGCGGCGCACCACGGCGTGGATGCGGGCGACCAGTTCTTCGCGGTGGAACGGCTTGGTCACGTAATCGTCGGCGCCGAAACCGAAGCTGCGGATCTTGGAATCCATCTCGGCAATGCCGGACAGGATCAGGACCGGCGTCTGCACCTTGGCGACGCGCAGTTTCTTGAGCACGTCGTATCCGTGCATGTCGGGCAGGTTCAGGTCCAGCAGGATGATATCGTAATCATACAGCTTGCCCAGATCGAGGCCCTCTTCGCCCAGATCGGTCGAGTAGACGTTGAAGCCCTCGGTCGTCAGCATCAGCTCGATGGCCTTTGCCGTTGTCGGCTCGTCTTCGATCAACAATACGCGCATCGGGTAGTCCCCCTTGCCCCAGTAAACGTTTCGTTCGTGCCCCGTAAGGCCGCTAACCCCTCGTTCAGAGGTGTTGCCATGGATTAACCACAAAAGGTCTGAACGGAAAAGGTTAATATGGCGTAAACCCGCATGTCTGCGCGAGTCGCGGGGGCACGAAGCGCCGTTAACGACCGGGTTAACCCGCTCTTGCAATAGTCAGAGTCCGGCGAGTTTCTTGGCCCGTCGGCGCTGGACACTGGACCCGATGCCCATCGCTTCGCGGTATTTCGCAACCGTGCGCCGTGCGATGTCAAACCCTTCCGCCTTCAGCAGCTCGACCAGCTTGTCATCGGACAGGATTTTCTTCGGCTCCTCGGCATCGGTCAGCGCCTTGATGCGTGCCTTGACCGCCTGGCTCGACGCGCCTTCGCCCTCTGCGCCCAGCCGGCCGACGCCGCTGGAGAAGAAATATTTGAGCTCGAATGTCCCGCGTTCGGTCGAAATATACTTGTTGCTGGTCACGCGGCTGACCGTGCTTTCGTGCATCTCGATCTCCTCGGCCACTTCCCGCAGGGTGAGCGGCTTAAGCTTCGAGACGCCTTCACGGAAAAAACCGGCCTGTTGTTTCACGATCTCCGCCGACACGGCCAGGATCGTCTTCTGCCGCTGGTCCAGAGCATTGATCAGCCAGCGTGCATCGGCCAGCTTTTCCTTGAGCCACGACTTGCTCGCCCTGTCGGTGCATCCGTCCTGCAATTCCAGGGCATAGTCCCGGTTCACCACCAGCCGGGGCAGGGTGTCCGGGTTGAGCGCGATCTTCCACTCGCCCGCAGGGCTGCGCGACAGCAGGATATCGGGCACCACGGCCGACGCCTCAATGGAACCGAAGGCGAGGCCCGGCTTGGGATCGTATTGCCTCAGCTCGGCCAGCATGTCGGCGAAATCCTCGTCATCGACGTCGCACATCCGTTTCAGCCGGGCGAGATCGCCCTTCGCCACTAGGTCCAGATTGTCGATCAGACGCTGCATGCACGGATCGTAGCGGTCTGCCTCCCTTGCCTGCAGGGCCAGGCATTCGGACAGGCTGCGCGCGCCCACGCCCGTGGGATCGAGCGACTGGACCACGAACAGGGCGTCCTCCACATCGTCCAGCGTCGTGCCCAGCTCGCGCGCCACGGGCCGCAGGTCTGCCGGCAGGTAGCCGGCATCGTCGACCATGGCGATCAGGTGGCGCGCGATGAACTCCTCGCGTGCATTGGCGGCAATGCTGCCGACCTGTTCGAGCAGGTGGTCCGTCAGCGAAAGCTGGCCGCTGGTGCGTTCCTCGAAGGAGCCGGCGTCCTCCGGCGCTGCGGCCGCGCCGCCGCTACCCCATTCGCCGTCGCCCGTATCGCGGTCGCGGTCGATCGCGCTCACGCTGATGTCCAGCGCCTCGTCCCCGGTTCCGCTGTCGCTGCCCCTGTCGCTGCCCCTGTCGCTGACGGTATCGTCGGCGCTTCTTTCCGCGGCCGGGCCGCCGGTCGCTTCCGCATCGCCGTCCCCCTCCTGCTCGCGGCGGACTTCGCCTGCCTCCAGCAGCGGGTTTTCTTCCAGAGCTTCGGAGACGAATGTCTCGATCTCGAGGTTGGACGCTGCCAGCAGGCGGATGGCCTGCTGCAATTGCGGCGTCATCACCAGCGACTGCGATTGCCGCAGATCCAGCCTGGGACCGAGTGCCATGACCTAAACCCCGCCGCGCAGCATCGTCAGAGCGTGAAGTTTTCGCCCAGGTACAGGCGCTTCACATTCTCGTCCGCTACCAGTTCCTGCGGCGTGCCGGCGAACAGGACCTGCCCGCCATAGATGATGCAGGCGCGGTCGACGATTTCCAGGGTTTCGCGCACATTGTGGTCGGTGATCAGCACCCCGATGCCGCGCGTCTTTAGATCGGCGACGAGATCGCGGATATCGCTGATCGAAAGCGGGTCGATCCCGGCGAAGGGTTCGTCGAGCAGCATGATCGACGGCTTCGCCGCCAAAGCGCGGGCAATCTCGCAGCGCCGCCTTTCACCGCCCGACAAGGCCATTGCCGGGGAACCGCGCAGGCGCTGCAGGCCGAATTCGTCGAGCAAACGCTCCAGCTCGGCCCGGCGCGTGGCCTTGTCCGGTTCGTTGAGCTCCAGAACAGAATTGATGTTCTGTTCCACGGTCATGCCGCGAAAGATGCTGGTTTCCTGCGGCAGGTAGCCAAGGCCCAGGATCGCGCGCCGGTACATGGGTAAGGCGGTCACGTCCTCGCCGTCCATCAGGATGCGCCCGGCATCGGGCTTCACCAAACCCATGATGGAATAGAAACAGGTCGTCTTGCCCGCGCCGTTGGGGCCGAGCAGGCCGAGCACCTCGCCCTTGCCCACGGTCAGCGAGATGTCGGTCAGGATCGCGCGCTTGTCATAGCTCTTGGCGATCGAGACGACTTCCAGCCCGCCCTGCGGGATAGGCGGCGCAGCGCCCGCCTCCAGCGCCTGTTCGTCCTGCACGGTCTCGTCGTGATCAAGCATGTCCATGGCCACTGTCTAGCATCGCCTGCCCGGCGCAAAACCCCCATTGGTCGATTTCTGGCAGGCTTTGTGCATGAGGCGTGTGAAGATTGGGTTGTCGAAACCGCGGCATATTCGCGATCCGCGCAAGAATCTTGCGAATTTCGAGGCAGGCTTGATTGCCCGTACCGACTTTGGGATATGTGTTCATCGGAGAGACATAAGGAGAGAGTCGAATGGCAAAAGCTATCGACGACAGGCGTCGCAACGTTTCCGGCTACGATCAGGCGCATGGCGCACTGCGCGACTGGCGCAAATCGATGAGCGACAATGTCGCCTATGCGTTGCTGGTCTATACCGCGCTGCAGATTTTCGTGAGCGTCGCCGCGATGAAGGAAGGCACGTCCTCGATCCTGCCTTGTCCGGCCAATTCCGGCGGGACCAGCTTTTCCTGTGGGTCGTCGCCATCGGGCTGCCGTTCCTGATTACCGGTCTGGCGAAGGCGTTTTTCGCGCTGGTCTGACGACGCCTGACGCTGGCGCCATGCGTGTTCGCGGGAACCGGAATGCATGGCTGTCCGCTCTGTCGGTCATGAAGCCCTCCATATTGTTCGCCGTGCGTACCTTCGCGGCCGCCATTTTTCTTGCGCTTGCCTCGCTTGTCGGTCCGTCCGCGCTGGCATTGCCGCTCGCTGGTACCGAAACCGAGGAACCCGGCACGGCGGAGGCCGCGCCCGGGATCGAGGCTTCTCCCGAGGCCGGGGCCGACGCGGCGATACGCGAACGCATGGGTGCTATCTTCGCGGAAATCTCCAGCCTGGAAAACGTGACCTACGAGGTTCGCTCCGGGGTCGTCACCCTGTCGGGCGAGGCGCCGGATACCGACGCTATAGACCGGGCTGCGGACATTGCAGGCCGGATCGACGGGGTCGTCACGGTCCAGAACGATATCGAACGCTCCGCCAATGTGGATGACGGGATCGGCGTGCTCGACGAGATCGCGCAAAAGGCGAAGCGGTGGTCGGGCATGCTGCCGCTGATCGCGCTTGCCGTGTTCGTCGCGCTGGTCATCGGCGTCGTCGGATACATCATCGCGGGCTTCAGCGCGCTGTGGAACCGGATCGCGCCCAACGGCTTCCTTGCCGAACTGATTGCCAGCGCCATCCGGTTCGTCTTCGTCATTCTCGGCATAGTCGTCGCGCTGGACATCATCGGGGCGGGCGCGCTGCTGGGCGCAGTCCTCGGCGGGGCCGGCGTGGTCGGCATCGCGCTGGGCTTCGCCATGCGCGACACGATCGAGAATTACGTCGCGTCCCTGATGTTGAGCCTCCGCCAGCCCTTCCGCGCCAACGACCACGTGGTGATCGGGGAGCACGAGGGCAGGGTGATCCGGCTGACCAGCCGGGCAACCGTCCTGATGACGCTGGACGGCAACCACCTGCGCATTCCCAATGGCGAGGTGTTTCGTGCCGTCATCCTCAACTACACGCGCAATCCGCAGCGCCGGTTCGAATTCGCGCTGGGGGTCGATGCCGACGACGATGCGCGCGCCGCCCGCCGGCTGGGCCGCGAGACGCTGCAGGCCCTGCCCTTCACCCTCGACGAACCGCCTGCCGAGGCGCGGATCGTGGAGGTGGGGGATTCCAACGTCGTGATCCGCTTCATGGGCTGGATCGACCAGCGCGAGGCAGACTGGAACAAGGCCCAGAGCCGGGCGATCCCGGCGGTCAAGGAAGCGCTGGAGGATGCCGGGTTCGGCCTGCCGGAGCCGATCTATCGCCTCCGCTTCGATCCGCGCACCACGGCCCTGCCGTTCGAAAATATCGGCCAGCCGACAGGGTCGGCTGCCGCGACCGGCGACCCTTCGCCGGCCCCGGCAGCGACGCCCCAGCCAAGAACGACGCGCGTGAGCGATGCCGACCACGAGGATGTTCGCCCGCGGGACGAAATCGCCTCCATGGTCGAGGCGGAGCGCGCTACCGGTGGCAAGGAAAAGGACCTGCTGGACAACAGCCGCCCGGTCGAGTGATCCCCTCCGGGCAGCCTTGCTGCAGGGACGCGATCAGCCGCCGGTCTTGTACCGCTCGATGGCTTCCAGGACGATCTGGCGCGATTCCGCCCGGTCGCCCCACTTGCCGATGCGGACCCACTTTTCCTTCTCCAGGTCCTTGTAGTGGGTGAAGAAGTGCTCGATCTGCTGGAAGATGATCGAGGGCAGATCCTTCGTCTCGCCGACGTCGGAGTAATAGGGGAAGGTCGTGTCGACCGGCACGCAGATCAGTTTCTCGTCCCCGCCATGTTCGTCTTCCAGGTTCAGCACGCCGATGGGCCGGGCGCGCACGACGCAGCCTGCCATGAACGGGCTACGCGCGATGACCAGCGCATCCAGCGGATCGCCATCGGGCGACAGGGTGTGGGGCACGAAACCGTAATTGGCCGGATAGCGCATCGGCGTGTGCAGGATGCGGTCCACGAACAGCGCGCCCGATTCCTTGTCGAATTCGTACTTTACCGGTTCGCCGCCGGTCGGCACTTCGATGATGACGTTGAGATCGTCGGGGGGATTTGTGCCGGTCGGGATCTTGTCGATGCGCATGGTCGAACCTTGTAATCGCGTAGAAGGGATATTGCGCCGCCGCGTCTAGCGCGGTCACGCGTCACTGCAACCGCCAATTGCTGCGCTGCGGCGATATTGCGGCAATCCGCCGCCTCGCCTAAGCGGCTGGTCATGAGCAAGACCCCCCAAGCCATCAGAGGCACGCAGGACATCTTCGGCGCGGATGCGGAAAGCTTCGCCTTCGTCGTCGAAACCTTCGAACGTGTCCGCAAGCTCTACCGCTTTCGCCGCGTCGAGATGCCGGTTTTCGAGAAGACCGAGGTGTTCAGCCGCGCCATCGGCGAAACGACCGACGTGGTGTCGAAGGAAATGTATTCGTTCGAGGATCGGGGCGGCGATTCCCTGACCCTGCGCCCGGAATTCACCGCAGGGATCGCGCGCGCATTCCTGACCAATGGATGGCAGCAGCATGCCCCCCTGAAGGCGGCGACCCATGGCCCGCTGTTCCGGTATGAACGCCCGCAGAAAGGCCGGTATCGCCAGTTCCACCAGCTGGACGCGGAAATCATCGGCGCGGGCGAACCGCAGGCGGATGTGGAACTGCTGGCGATGGCCGACCAGGTGCTGAAGGAGCTGGGCATTGCCGATGTGACCCTGCACCTCAATACGCTAGGCGACGGCGACAGCCGCGAGGCCTGGCGCGGGGCGCTGGTCGACTATTTCCGCGCGGTGAAGGGCGAATTGTCCGAGGATTCGCAGGAACGGCTGGAGAAAAATCCGCTGCGCATCCTCGATTCAAAGGACCGGCGCGACCGCCAATTCGTGGCCGATGCGCCGAAGATCGACCAGTTCCTGTCGGACGATGCACTTGCCTTTTTCGATGCGGTTACCGCGGGCCTGGATGCGGCAGGCGTGAAGTGGGCTCGCGCCGAAAGCCTGGTCCGCGGCCTCGACTATTACCGGCACACCGCGTTCGAGTTCATCCCGGACGAAGGCAGCGCAGCCGCCGCTGCGCTCGGCAGCCAGAGCACCATTCTGGGCGGTGGGCGCTATGACGGCCTGATGGAAAGCCTCGGCGGACCGGCGACACCTGCGGTCGGCTGGGCCGCCGGTATCGAGCGACTGGCGATGCTGGTCGGCGACCGGGGGGAAGCGGCCGCCGATGTCGTGGTGGTGGTAGAGAACGACGATGCGATGAATGCGGCCATCGCTGCCCTGGGTACGCTGCGGGGCGAGGGCCTGTCATGCGATCTGATGGCGAGCGGCAGTCCGCGCAAACGATTCGACAAGGCGGTGAAATCGGGCGCCTCCTCGATCGTGTCCTATGATCTGCGCGATGGAGCGGTATCGCGGCGGATCAAGGCGGCAGAGAATGATGCAGGCCGCCTGGAAGCGCTGCTGGGCTGATCGTGACCGTACCCGCCGAACGCCTGCGACAGATCGCCCAGCGCTTCGCCGAGATCGAGGCGCGCCTTGCTTCCGGCACGCTGGAAGGGGACGCCTTCGTCCAGGCGAGCCGCGACTATGCCGAACTCGAGCCGGTGGCGAAGATCGCCGCCGAGGTCGAGGCTATGCGTGCGGAAACGGTCGAGCTCGAGGAGATGCTGGCCGATCCGGAGATGAAGGCCATGGCGGAGGAAGAACTCGCCGCTATCGCCGCCCGCCTGCCGGAGGCGGAAAAGCAGCTCGCCATCGCGATGCTGCCGCGCGACAGCGCCGATGCGAAGCCTGCCATGCTGGAAATCCGCGCCGGGACGGGCGGTGACGAGGCGGCGCTTTTCGCGGGCGATCTTTTCCGGATGTACGAACGCTTCGCTGCCGAACAGGGCTGGCGCGTCGAACCTGTCAGCATGAGCGCGAGCGAAGTCGGCGGATTCAAGGAAATCGTCGCCAACGTCACCGGCAGCGGGGTTTTCGCCAAGCTGAAGTTCGAAAGCGGTGTCCACCGCGTCCAGCGCGTGCCCGAAACCGAAAGCGGGGGGCGCATTCACACCAGCGCCGCGACGGTCGCGGTCCTGCCGGAACCGGACGACGTCGATGTCCAGATCGATCCTACGGAACTGAAGATCGACACCTACCGTGCAAGCGGGGCGGGCGGACAGCACGTCAACACGACCGACAGCGCCATCCGCATCACCCACCTGCCGACAAACACCGTCGTCACCTGCCAGGACGGCCGCAGCCAGCACAAGAACCGGGAGAAGGCGATGCAGGTCCTGCGCGCCCGACTGTTCGAGCAGCAGCGCGATGCCGTGCAGGGCGCAGAAGCGGAAGCGCGCAAGGCGATGGTCGGCAGCGGGGATCGCTCCGAACGCATCCGGACGTATAATTTCCCGCAAGGCCGCGTGACCGACCACCGGATCGGCCTGACGCTGCACAAATTGCCGGAAATCATCGCCGGGCCCGGCCTTGGCGAACTGATTGGCGCACTGATCGCCGAAGACGAGGCGAAGCGCCTTGCAGCCCTCGCCGAATAGCGGGCCTGTTCGTGTGCCCGTGACCGTTGCCGATGCCATCCGGCAGGCTGCCGGAGGATTGGCCACGGTCAGCGACACGGCCCGGCTCGACGCCGAATGGCTGATGGCAGCGGCGCTCGATGTTTCGCGCAGCAGCATGCTGCTGACCCGCATGCAGGACCCCGCGCCGCAAACTTTCGCCGCGATGGTCCGGCGGCGCATGACGGGCGAGCCGCTGGCCTATGTGACCGGCAGCCAGTCCTTTTACGGGCGCGAATTCATCGTTTCTCCGGCCGTCCTCATTCCCCGGGCCGACAGCGAATCGGTGGTGGAGGCGGCGTTGGAACTGTTGCCGGAGGATGCCCGCATCCTCGATTGCGGGACGGGATCGGGCGCGCTGTTGCTCACCTTGCTGGCGGAGCGGCCCGATGCCTCCGGTCTCGGGATGGACCGTTCGCCGGACGCGCTGGCCATCGCCCGGCGCAATGCAGAAGCGCTGGGCGTCGCAGGCAGGGCGGAGCTTGTCGAAGCCGACTGGACGCAGGCGGACTGGAAGGCCGGATTTGGCCGCTTCGACCTGGTCATCGCCAACCCGCCCTATGTCGAAACAACTGCGACGCTCGACGACAGCGTCAGCCGCTATGAGCCGCATGAGGCGCTGTTTGCCGGGCCCGATGGGCTGGGCGACTACCGCGTCCTGATTCCGCAATTGCCATCGCTCCTGTCGCCCGGCGGGGCTGCGGTCGTCGAAATCGGGTGGCAGCAGGCCGAATCTGTCGGCGCGCTGGCGCGCGAATGCGGAGCCGACGCACAGACGTTCCGCGACCTTGCCCACAGGCCGCGGGGACTGGTTTTGCGCTTTGGGGTTGGCAAAGGCGCAGCGAAGGGCTAAATCGAAGTCAAGACCGGTGATAAGCGTTTATTTGCTGTCGCGGTCTTGATCCAACATTTGCCAGTGAAATGCGGGTCCCGGAGCGGGGCCTTGCGTGCAAGGCAAGTGAGGGGCCGTGACCTGAGCCACAGTGCGGGCACGGCGAGGGGCTTTGCGAGTGCGCCCCGATGAGAGCGCTACGCTACTGAGGAAGAGTATTCCTTGAACAACCAACGCAATAACAACAGGCGTCGCGGTCGCGGCAACCGCAACCAGGGCGGTGGCGGCAATCCCAATGCGATGAACCGCATCGACAGCCGCGCACGCGGCAACGCACCCCAGCTTCTCGACAAGTACAAGAAACTGGCGCAGGACGCGCATCACAATGGCGACCGGGTGCAGCAGGAATACTACCTGCAGTTCGCCGACCATTACTTCCGCGTCATCGCCGACAACAAGGCGCGCCAGGACGAACAGCGGGCCAAGCGGGATGCCGAGCGCGGCAATGATCGGGGGTCGGACGACAATGACGACGATGGCGAGGAAAACCGCCGTCCGCGTCGCAATACGCGCCAGCGCCGCGACGGGAATGAGGAAGGTCGGAACGACAATCGCGACGACAATGCGTCCGATGACCGCGAAGCGGCCGAGGAAAAGCCCAAGGCGAAGCGTACGCGCAAGCCCAAGGCTGCCGAACCCGATGGCGAGATCGACGCAGCGGTCCTGCCGCCCTCGATCTCTGCCGATGACGGCGAGAAGAAGCCCAAGCGCGCACCCCGTGCCCGCAAGCCGAAATCGGATGATGACGATACTGCGCTGAGCGCGGTCGGCTGATCCCGTGCAGGCGCAGGGCGACGCGGTGCTGGATGCGCCGCGCGCACTTCCCGCAATCTTCGTCCGCTATCCGCGCCTGACAGCCATAGCTGCGGGCGCGGTGGGCGCCTTCGGCTACCCGCCTTTCGGCCTGTGGTCCCTGGCGCTGCTTTCGGTTGGCCTGCTGGGCTTTCTCGTGTGGAGCGCGGCAAGCTGGAAGCGGGCCGCCCTGATCGGCTGGCTCTGGGGCTGGTCGCATCTTTCGGTGGCGAACAACTGGATCGCCACGGCGTTTACCCACCAGGGCGAAATGCCCGCTTTCCTGGGCTGGATCGCGGTGCCTCTGCTCTGCGTCTATCTCGCAATCTATCCCGCGCTGGCAGCGCTTGCAGCCTGGCGGGCGACGCGGGGCCGAGGCGCCAGCGTCTTCATCCTTGCCTTCGCCGCTGCGTGGATTGTTACCGAGTGGCTGCGCAGCTGGGTGTTTACCGGCTATCCTTGGCCGCCGCTCGGGCTGGCATTGCTTGGACCGCTCGACCGGCCCGGCTGGGCTTCGCTCCTGCCGTGGCTGGGGACTTACGCCTTGTCCGGGCTGGTTGTCCTGTTCGGCGCGTGGCTCGTGCTCTTCGCCAATCAGCGGCGCTGGGTCTGGCTCGCCGGCGGGTCTGCCCTCCTTGCTGCGGGCATGTACCTGCCAGGTGGGAACCACGCTGCGGAAGGGACCCTGCGCTACACGCTGGTCCAGCCCGATCTCGACCAGGCCGAACTGAACGATCCCAGACAATACGAACCGGCCTTCCTGACCCTGGCCGCGCTTTCCGCGCGGGAGGACGACGCAGAGCCGCGCATCGTTCTGTGGCCGGAATCCGGGCTGCCTGACTACCTGCGACCCGGCTATCCGGCGCGCTATTACGCGGCGACCACCGCGCAGGCCGATCCCGACTACGCCCGCCAGCGGATCGGTAACGTCATCGGCGAAAACAGCCTGCTGCTGACAGGTGCACAGGACCTGCGGATCGAAACGGTGGACGGCGCTCCGAAGGCGACGGGGGCCTACAATGCCGTGACCGCGATCAACAGCGAGGGCGAGCTGGTCGGCAGTTATGCGAAGGCGCATCTCGTGCCTTACGGAGAATATCTCGCTCTCCGCTGGCTGCTGGAGCCGCTTGGCGCTTCCCGGCTCGTCGCAGGCACCATCGATTTCATCCCCGGCCCGGGGCCGGCCACGCAGGATTTCGGCCGTTTTGGCCGCGTCGGGGTGCAGATCTGCTATGAGATCGTATTCAGCGGGCAGGTGACGGAGCGCGGCAATCGGCCGGACTACATCTTCAACCCGTCCAATGACGGCTGGTTCGGCTATTGGGGGCCGCCGCAACACCTTGCACAGGCACGGATGAGGGCGATCGAGGAAGGTCTGCCGGTCCTGCGTTCGACCACCACGGGGATCAGCGCGGTGATCGATGCGGATGGCGTCGTTCGCGACCATCTGGGTCCGGGCGTGCTGGACCGGATGGAAGGGTTCGTGCCGCCGGCGAAGTCGCCCACCCTGTTTTCCCGCATGGGCAATGCGCTTGCCACCCTGTGGGCGCTCGTCCTCATCGGGGCGGCATACGCGGCCTCGTCGGTTGCAAGGCGGCGTGCGCAAAGCTAAGTCGGCAGGGAACACATAAAGCTTTCTTTATATCGAGGCCCTTTTCCCATGCGCAGCAACTACCTTTTTACCTCCGAAAGCGTGTCCGAAGGCCATCCCGACAAGGTTTCGGACCAGATTTCCGATGCCATCGTGGACCTCATGCTGGCGAAGGATCCGGAATCGCGCGTAGCCTGCGAAACGATGACGACGACGCAGCGCGTCATCCTTTCCGGGGAAATCCGCTGCGCCCCCATGTATGATGCCAAGAAGGAAGAATGGCGCGAGAACGGCGGCTGGGCGCCGGGCGCGAAGGAAGAAATCGAGAAGGTCGTTCGCCGCACCGTGCGCGAGATCGGTTACGAGCAGGAAGGTTTCCACTGGGAAACGCTGACCTTCGAGAACCACCTGCACGGCCAGTCGGTCGAAATTGCGCAAGGCGTCGATTCCAGCGGCAACAAGGACGAGGGTGCCGGGGACCAGGGCATCATGTTCGGCTTTGCCTGCGACGAGACGCCGGACCTGATGCCGGCGACGCTCGATTACAGCCACAAGATCCTCGAACATCTCGCCGCCGATCGGAAAAGCGGCGCGGCGCCGTTCCTCGAGCCGGACGCGAAAAGCCAGCTTTCGCTGCGCTACGAAAACGGCAAGCCGGTCGAATGCACCGCGGTCGTCGTCTCGACCCAGCACGCCAAGGGCTATCACGAGGGCGAGAAGGAAGCCGAGCTGAAGAAATACGTGAAGGGCGTGGTTGCCGCGATCCTGCCGGAAGGGTGGCTCAGCGACACGACCGAATGGCACATCAACCCCACCGGTGCCTTCGAAATCGGCGGGCCCGACGGGGATGCCGGGCTGACCGGTCGCAAGATCATCGTCGATACCTATGGCGGTGCGGCCCCGCATGGCGGCGGCGCCTTTTCGGGCAAGGATCCGACCAAGGTCGATCGGTCGGCCGCCTATATCACGCGCTATCTTGCCAAGAACATCGTGGCGGCGGGCCTCGCTACGCGCTGCACCATCCAGCTGGCCTATGCGATCGGCGTTTCGAAGCCGCTCTCGCTCTATGTCGATACGCACGGTACGGGCACGGTTTCGGACGAGGCGCTGGAAAACGCTATTGGGACGATCAAGGCACTTGGAGGCCTGACCCCGCGCGGGATCCGCGAACATCTGGGGCTCAACAAGCCGATCTATCGCAAGAGCGCGGCCTATGGCCATTTCGGCCGGACCTCGGAGGGCGATCATTTCCCGTGGGAACGGACCGATCTGGTCGGCGACCTCAAGGCCGCAGTCGGCTGATGAAAGAAAGGGCGGCCTGATCGGGCCGCCCTTTGCATTCCGGGTCGCAGGACGTCAGCGTAACGCGACGCCGGGTGCCTGCGGGCCTACAGGATTGCCGTAGCTGTCCTCGCGCAGCCATTCGCCCACCTTGCGGCCGAACTTGGCCACGGCATTCATGTTGAAGAAGTGCATGATGCCCAGGACGACCACGACCAGCCCTATCTTGCTGGACAGGAACCGGATGGTCCCCGCGACGCTTTCGGGCGCGTCTCCGAACCGCAGGGTCGGGAGGATCCAGCCGAGATTCACCAGGTAAAAGCCCACGACCAGCAGGTGGTTGGTCGAACGGGCCAGCATGTCGTCATGCCCGAAGCACTCCTTCAGGAAGACGATGCCGTTCTTCGACAGGGTCCGCGCCACCCAGATGGTCAGGCCGACGCTGATAAGCAGGTAGGCGATATAGGCCGGGACGAGATACATAAGTTCCTCCTGTAATTTCTGTAATTTGGGAAATCGACGTTCGTGAATCTGTCGTGGGTGCTCCTTGCTGTCAGGGGTTCGGGACTACGTGCCGCTCTTTCCACCGCCGGGGAGGAGCCTTGCGACCTTGCCCCCCAGCTTCATCAGGGTGATCAGGGTGGACTTGGGCAGGCGGCGCACATCGGCATACCAGTTCGAAAGATTGCCGATGAAATCGTGCATGCGCTCGATCCGTTCGCGCACATGCGGAGCGACATCGTCCCGCTGTGCGAGGCTCTCCGAAAGCTCGCCGAGCAGCTGGATCGTCGGGTCGATTTCGCGGCGCTTTCGCTCCGCAGCGATCTTCATCAGCATGTCCCACAGGTCGGTGTCCGCGACGAAGTGATCGCGTCGATCGCCATCGACATGGACCCGGCGCACGATCTGGTAGGATTGCAGCTCCTTCAGCCCGTTCGAGACATTGGAGCGCGCCAGCCCCAGTGCCTCGCAGATTTCCTGCGCGTGACGCGGGCGGTCCGAAAGATAGAGAAGGGCATGGATCTGGGCGACGGAGCGGTTGACCCCCCACTCGCTGCCCATTTCCCCCCAGTGGAGAATGAAGGCGCGGACTTCGGGAATATCCTGCATCGGCATGGCGACTCGCTCCGTTCGTTGTTTCTGTAATTACCGAAATCACAGGAGCGGTCAAGCAATGGCAGCGCCGTCCCTGTCCTAATCGTGCTGCCCGTGGGCAGGCGATGGGGTGTCCAGCGCCAGTTCGGCGCCCGAAAAGGCGAAGGGACTACGCACGCCCGCAACGCCATCCAGTTCGATCTTCATGCCCCGGTCCATAATTTGCGGATCGCCGAAAACCTGGTCGATGTCATTGATCGGTCCGGCAGGCACGCCTGCCTTCGCGCAGGCGGCAAGGAGGTCGGACCGGGTCCGGGACCGCGTCGCCTCCGCGATGATCCGATCCAGCTGGTCCCTGTTGGCGAGCCTGCCCTCGTTCGTCGTGAACCGGTCGTCCTCCAGCAGGTCCTCGCGCCCCAGGACCTTCAGGGTTTTGCGGAACAGGCCGTCATTCGCCGGGGCGAGGACGATCTGCCCGTCGCTGGCCGGGAAGACGCCGTAGGCGCTGACCTGCGCGTGCTCATTGCCCATGCGCGGCGGATTCTGGCCTGTCGCAAACAGGTGCATGGCCTGGCTCGCCAGCAGCGAAACCGAGCAATCGAGCAGAGCCATGTCCACATGCTGCCCGCGTCCGGTGCGCTCCCGCATCGCGAGCGCCGCCTGGATGCCGATGACCGAATACAGGCCGCAGGTGAGGTCGGAGATGGAGATGCCCATTTTCATCGGCTGCCCGTCCGGTTCGCCGGTCAGCGCCATGAAGCCGCTCATCCCCTGTATCACGAAGTCGTAGCCCGCCTCGTGCGCGCGCGGCCCGGTCTGGCCAAAGCCGGTCACCGAGCAGTAGACGAGCCCGGGATTGGCCGCCGATAGTGACGCGTAGTCGAGCCCGAATTTCGTCAGGCTGCCGGTCTTGAAGTTCTCGACCAGCACGTCGGCCCCGGCGGCCAGGGTACGAACGCGGTCGAGGTCGGCTGCGCCGCGAAAGTCTGCCACGATGGACCGCTTGCCTCGGTTCGCCGCGTGATAATAGGCAGCGGATCGTTCGCCATCGTGCTCGATCCACGGCGGTCCCCACTGGCGCGTTCCGTCGCCCTCCGGGCTTTCGACCTTGATGACGTCGGCCCCCAGGTCGGCCAGCGTCTGCCCCACCCACGGCCCGGCGAGCACGCGTGCGAGTTCGAGGACTTTCAGCCCGGCGAGCGGGGCATTCGGATTGCGCGGTTTATCGAGCCACATGGTCTGGCCGAGTGTGCCACCATCGTCACCGGGTCAAGTGACCGCAGCAGGTGAAACGCGCTGCAGAAAGCCTACAAGCCTGTCGTCAGGCGGCCTCGGCCAGCGCCGTTTCGTAATGCGCCGTCGTCTTTTCCGCCACTTCATCAGCCGTGACACCCGGCGCCAGCTCTATCAGGCGGAAGGGACCGTCATGGCTCTGACGCTGGAAGACGCCGAGGTTCGAGATGATCATGTCGACCACGTTCGTGCCGGTCAGCGGCAGCGTGCATTCGGGAATGAATTTCGGGCTGCCGTCCTTCGCATTGTGATCCATGACCACGATGATCTTCTTCACGCCCGCGACGAGGTCCATCGCGCCGCCCATGCCCTTGATCATCTTGCCCGGGATCATCCAGTTGGCGATATCGCCATTCTCGGCCACCTCCATGGCGCCCAGCACGGTCAGGTCGATATGGCCCCCGCGGATCATCGAAAAGCTGGTTGCGCTGTCGAAATAGGCGCTGTGTTCCAGTTCGCTGATCGTCTGCTTGCCCGCATTGATCAGGTCCGGGTCTTCCTCTCCCTCATAGGGGAAGGGCCCGATGCCGAGCATCCCGTTTTCCGACTGCAGCGTGACCTGCATGCCCTCGGGAATATGGTTGGCGACCAGCGTCGGGATGCCGATGCCCAGATTGACGTAATAGCCGTCCTCGAGCTCCTGCGCCGCGCGGGCTGCCATCTGGTCGCGGGTCCATCCGTGTGTGTCGGCCATATTCTTCCAGTCTTCAGTCTAGGGGTGTGGGGGCAAGGAACCAGCGATCGCCGACCAGCCGTTCCAGCGTGACGGCATCGTCTGGCGATCGCAGATATTGATAGAGTTCGTCGAAATCGGCCTTCTCGTCACCGAGGATGGCGACGACGCAATGCTCTTCGGCAAAGGCGCGCCGGCGGGTCTGCTTGCGGTCCTGGGGGTATCGCATCACGATCAGCGAATCCTCCCCCATCGGGTCGAGATCGGACAGGGCGAGGCGCGTCCGGACTGCTCCGGCGCGGTCTGCCGTGCGTCCTGTTACCCAGAAAATCGAGACGCCCTGCGATCGCAGCGCGGAGGCGACGCGGGCCAGCGGAGCGTTGAGCGAAGGCTCGCCTTCCAGCGGGACGAGGCCGTTCTCGGGATCGATATCGATCATGACCGCCGGAGGCCGAAAACCGCAGGGCAGCGTTTCGGCATCGAGTTGTCCGGGATTGGCCAGCAGGGCGGAATTGCGCTCGCCGCCGGAAAGCGGATCCTGCGACACCTGGCCAAGGACATAGCCGAAGAAGGGGTCGTAAGCGCGGTTTCCAGCAAGGAGCCGGGTCGCAAGCCCGCCTTTGCTCGCATCCGATGGCCGGGGGAGCGAGGTCGCTTTCGCAACTTCGACCTCGGGGGCTTGTGCCGGCGCATTGAGCCGATCGAGAAGCGCCCGGCTGGCCGGCATCTGCAGCGGTGCCGGGCCTTCGTCCGTTGAAGCAATACCGGCAGGGGCGACCCCCGCAGGCTGAGCCTGGGGCAGGGCACCGGCGACGTCCTGCAAGTCCGTCGGGGCCGCCGACCTGACGACGGCGGAGCGCGTGTCCGAAATGAAGGCCGGATTGGCCTGCTTCGTCACCAGCAGTCCGCCTGCAGCCACCGGAACGAGTGCAGCGACGCAGCCCTGCAGGACCAGCGCAGCTAGCGCCGCGAAGCCCAGCCTGAGCGTTGTTGCAGGAGAAGGCACGAGGGCAATCATCCGCGATCCGGCTCAGGCAGTCTCGCGTTCGCGCACCGTGCGGAATTCGATCTTCTTGTCGTAGGGCGCGCCAACGATCATGCGCTGGACGAATACGCCGGGCAGGTGGATGTGATCGGGGTCGAGCGAGCCGGCCGGCACGATCTCTTCGACCTCGACGACACAGACCTTCCCGCAGGTCGCGGCCGGCTGGTTGAAATTGCGCGCCGTCTTGCGAAACACGACGTTCCCCGTTTCGTCCGCCTTCCACGCCTTCACGATGGAAAGGTCGGCAAACAGGCCGTGCTCAAGGATATAATCCTCAGGCCCGTTGCCGGTGTCGAACTGCTTCACTTCCTTGCCTTCGGCCACCTGCGTGCCGACGCCGGTCTTCGTGTAGAAGCCGGGGATGCCTGCCCCGCCTGCGCGCATCCGCTCTGCCAGCGTGCCCTGCGGGCAGAACTCGACTTCCAGTTCGCCTGACAGGAACTGGCGTTCGAATTCCTTGTTCTCGCCGACATAGGAACTGATCATTTTCGCAACCTGCTTCGTGCGCAGCAGCTTGCCGATCCCTTCATTGTCGATCCCGGCATTGTTGCTGGCGAAGGTGAGGCCGGTCACCCCGCTGTCGCGGATCGCGTCCAGCAAGCGTTCCGGGATGCCGCACAGGCCGAAGCCCCCGCTGGCGATCAGCATGTTGTTCTGGAGGACGTCCTCGAGGGCAGCGGCGGCATCGGGATAGAGCTTGTTCATCGGGCCTCGTGCAAGCAGATGGCGTTACGGCATCGGGCAATAGGAGCCGTGCATGATTCTGTCACCCCTTCGGCGCCATGTGCGGATTTCTCGAGCCAAGCTAAGCCGAAGCCCTAGTGTTGCGTATTTTGCAACAGATCATGCCCCTTTCGCACTTGCACAAAATCATGCTGCACTGCACATAGGGCAGGCCTTACAGGCATCCTCTCCCAAACTTTTCAGGCCCGGCCGGTTTATCCAGCCGGGCTTTTTTCTTGCTCGCTCCCGTCGTCGCAGGACCGATTGCGATGTTCGCTCATTTGAAAGCTGGGCGGGGCACTCCTAGCTAGGCGTCTCGCATCATGTTGAGCGAAGCACAGGAGTAAGCATGGCCGACGCGGATACGGCAGTCGAACAGAAGCAGGTGAGACTGCAGGTGGCAGCGGCCAGGCAGGAGGAATCGGGGCAGGGCATCGCCCGCATGCCGCGTTCCGCATTCCAGGCCCTGGGCATCACCGAAGGCGACGTCGTCGAGATCGAGGGCAAGCGTCCTACCGTCGCCATCGCCATGCCCGCCTATGACGAGGATCAGTCGCTGGAAGTGGTCCGGCTCGACGGTCTCCAGCGCGGCAATGCAGAGGCCGGCTCGGGCGAGCATGTTGTCATTCGTGCTGCCGAATCGAAGCCTGCGACCCGGGTCGTCTTCGCGCCCGCCAGCCGCGAAATGCGCCTGCAGGGCCCGACCCAGGCGCTGAAGCGCAACTTCTTCCGCAAGCCGGTACTGGCAGGCGATCTCGTCGCGACGACCGGGCAGCAGCCGGTCCAGAACATGCCGCCCGAAGTGCGCCGCATGTTCAACGCGCCGGCCTATGCGCTGACCCAGATCCGCCTGTCCGTCCATTCCACCTCGCCCAAGGGTATCGTCCATATCGACGAGAATACCGAGGTCGAGCTGCGTGCCGAGTTCGAGGCGCCGCGCGATGCGCGTGCTGTCGTGAATTACGACGATGTCGGCGGCATCGACGATACGATCCAGCAATTGCGCGAAATGGTCGAACTGCCGCTGCGCTATCCCGAGCTGTTCACCCGCCTGGGTGTCGATCCGCCCAAGGGCGTGTTGCTGCATGGCCCGCCCGGAACCGGCAAGACGCGGCTGGCGCAGGCTGTCGCCAATGAAAGCGATGCCGATTTCTCGATCATCAATGGCCCGGAAATCATGGGGTCGGGCTATGGCGAGAGCGAAAAGCGCCTGCGCGAAGTGTTCGAACAGGCGGCGCAAAACGCGCCGGCGATCGTCTTCATCGACGAAATCGACTCCATCGCGCCCAAGCGCAGCCAGGTCAGCGGCGAGGCGGAAAAACGCCTGGTCGCACAGCTCCTGACCCTGATGGACGGCTTGGAAGCGCGGGCCAATGTGGTCGTGATCGCGGCTACAAATCGCCCCGATGCCATCGACGAGGCCTTGCGCCGACCGGGCCGCTTCGACCGGGAAATCGTCATCGGCGTGCCCGACGAAAGCGGCCGCCGCGAAATCCTCGGCATCCACACGCGCGGCATGCCGCTCGGCGACAGGGTCGACCTGAAGGAACTTTCGCGGATGACCTACGGCTTTGTCGGCGCGGATATTGCCGCTCTGGCCCGCGAGGCGGCGATCGACGCCGTGCGCCGTATCATGCCGCGCATCGATCTCGACGAGCGGACCATCCCGCCGGAGGTTCTCGAGGACCTGTGCGTGACCCGCGAGGATTTCCTCTCCGCCCTCAAGCGCATTCAGCCCAGCGCCATGCGCGAGGTGATGGTCCAGGTGCCGCAGGTCGGCTGGGACGATATCGGCGGCGTGGACGAGTCGATCGAGAAGCTGAAGGAAGGCATCGAGCTTCCGCTGAAGAACCAGGAGGCGTTCCGCAGGCTCGGCATCCGTCCGGCCAAGGGCTTTCTCCTCTACGGCCCGCCCGGCACCGGCAAGACCCTGCTGGCGAAGGCGGTCGCGAAGGAGGCGGAGGCGAACTTCATCTCGATGAAGAGCTCCGACCTTCTATCCAAATGGTATGGCGAGAGCGAGCAGCAGATCGCCAAGATGTTCCAGCGCGCCCGCGCCGTCGCTCCGTGCGTCGTTTTCATCGACGAGATCGACAGCCTCGTGCCTGCCCGCGGTTCGTCCGGGATGGAGCCGCAGGTGACGGGCCGCGTGGTCAACACGGTGCTGGCGGAAATGGACGGTCTGGAGGAATTGCAGTCCGTCGTCGTGATCGGTGCGACCAACCGGCCCACGCTGGTCGATCCCGCGCTGCTGCGGCCGGGCCGGTTCGACGAACTGGTCTATGTCGGCACGCCGGACCGCAAGGGGCGCGAGCAGATCCTGGGCATCCACACCTCGGAAATGCCGCTGGCAGCGGATGTCGACCTCGGCGATGTGGCCGCGAAGACGGACCGCTTCACCGGCGCCGACCTCGAAGACGTGGTCCGCCGCGCCGGCCTCAACGCGCTGCACCGGGAAGGTGCGGAGGTGACCGAAGTCTCCGCCGCCGACTTCACCGAGGCGCTGAAGGACAGCCGTGCAACCGTGACCTCCAAGATGGAGGCGGAATACAAGAAAATGCGCGGCGAGCTGAAGAAGCGAGCGGCAGAAGCCATGCCGATCGGCTTCGTGCACGAAGGCATGGTCGAAAGCACCCGTGCGAAGAAGCACGGGGATATGACCGACCAGGCAAGCTAGGCTACGGCTTGCCGGTGCGAATGCGGGCGGGCCCTCAGGGTTCGCCCGGTTCGTTCGCCTTCGCATGGCCGCCCGGAACTTCCAGCCGGTGGCGGATCAGCGCCTCGGGCTGGGTCAGGTTGAGCCACTCGATCATGTACTCGCGCACATCGCAGCGCAGGGCAAACAGGTCGCCGATCGTATTCGCGCTCATGGCGAGGCGCATTTCCTTCGATTCGGGATAGGCTTCCGTCAGCAGCGCGCCTGCGGTCCGCTTGTCCCAAAGCTCGTGCCCTTCGACGAAACGCAGGAATTCGGCCCGGATCGCGGCGACATCGGCAATCGGGTCGAGATGGAGGAAGACCGGGCCGGTGAGCGATTCGTCGCGGCGCGACCAGTTCTCGAAGCTCTTGTCGAGGAACTCGCTGGTCGGCACGACCACCAGTCGCTCGTCCCAGGTGCGCACGGTGACGAAGCTCATCTTGATTTCCTCGACCCGGCCCGTGTGTCCATCGACCACCACCAGGTCGCCGATACGGACCGGCTCGGTAATTGCCATCTGGAGGCCCGCGATGAGCGACTTCAGGGCAGGCTGCGCTGCGGCACCGATGGCCAGGGCGGCCAGACCTGCAGAAGCGAGCAGCGTCGTGCCGATGTCCCGCACACCCGGCACGCCCAGCAGCATCAGGCCGACCGTGATGACGACGATGGCGACCGTCGCCGTGCGCGAGAGAATGGCGATCCGCGTCCGGCGGCTGCGCGTGGCGACCGGGTCGTCGCTCGCCTCCAGCCGCATTTCCAGCGCGGCGGCCATGGCCTTGACCACGGTGTAGGCGATCCAGCCCAGGATCGCGGGCCGCACGAAGCGTGCGACCGGTTCCCAGAAGCTGCCGAGCCAGGCGTTGCCTTCCGCTGCGAGCGTGACGGACATGGCCAGCATCGCCCATTTCACGGGCTTGCGAAGCTTGTCGATGATCACCGCGCTGCTGCCATTGCGGTCGACAGCCACCAGTCGGCCCAGGATCGCGAAAATGACGCGGTAGAGGAGATAGGCGATGGCCAGGGCAAGCACCAGCACCACGCCTGCCTCCAGGGCGGCTTCGGTCGGCACCTGCCAGTTGGCGGGATTGAGCTTTTCGAACATTCCCGTCACTTATGGGACGGGGCAGCGCGGTTCAACGCCTGCGAGCAGCGCGTCGTCAGTGCGCGGCATCCCAGCTTGCCCCGGTCCCGATCTCGATCCCCAGCGGCACGCTGAGTTCGACGGCGGGCAGCGCCGCTTCCGCCATGACCCGCTCGATGACCGGGGAAGCTGCCGCGACATCGCCTTCGGGCAGTTCGAACACCAGTTCATCGTGCACCTGCAGCAGCATGCGGACATCGTTCAGGCCGGCATCCGCCAGGGCAGAAAGCATGCGCGCCATCGCCCGCTTGATGATATCGGCGCTCGTCCCCTGGATCGGCGCATTGACCGCGGCGCGTTCGCTTCCCTGCCTTTCCGTCTGGTTCTTCGACGCGATGCGGGGGAACCACGTCTTGCGGCCGAACAGCGTCTCGGAATAGCCGCGTTCGCGGACCGAGAGCAGCGTTTCGGAGATGTAGTTCTTGATGCCGGGAAAGCGTTCGAAATAGCGGTCGATCATGGCCTGTGCCTCGTCCGCCTCGACCCCCAGCCGCCCGGCGAGGCCCCAGCGCGAGATTCCGTAGAGGATGGCGAAGTTGATCGTCTTCGCCTGCGCACGGGTATCGCGGGTGACGTCGCCGTACATTTCCTGCGCGGTGCGGTTGTGGATGTCCTCGCCCTTCTCGAAAGCGTCCTTCAGCGCGTCGACATCGGCCATGTGCGCTGCCAGCCGCAATTCAATCTGGCTGTAATCGGCGGCCAGCAGGACATTACCGTCCTCGGGCACGAACGCTTCGCGGATCTGGCGGCCGATGGGCGTGCGGATGGGAATGTTCTGAAGGTTCGGATCGGTGCTGGAAAGTCGCCCGGTCTGCGCGCCGACGAGGCTGTAGCTGGTATGCACGCGCCCGGTATCGGGATTGATGGCCGCCTGCAGCGCCTCGGTATAGGTGGAGCGAAGCTTGGTCAGCTGGCGCCATTCCAGCACCTTCTTCGCAATGTCCGCCCCTTGCGCGTCGAGCTTTTCCAGAACGCTCTGGTCGGTCGAATACTGGCCGCTCTTGCCTTTCTTGCCGCCCTTGTAGCCCATCTTGTCGAACAGGATGTCGCCCAGCTGCTTCGGGCTGCCGACGGAAAATTCCTCGCCTGCGATCTCGTGGATGTCCTTTTCCAGGCTCGCAGTCTGGCTGGCGAATTCCTCCGACAGCCTGGCGAGGCGGGAGCGATCGACCTTGATGCCTTCGCGTTCCATCCGCGCGACGACGGGGATCAGCGGGCGATCGACCCGTTCGTATACCTTCGTCCCGCCTTCCATCGGCAGGCGCGGCTTCAGGTGCCGGTGCAGGCGCCAGGTCACCTCGGCATCCTCCGCAGCGTATCGGGTGGCCTTGTCCAGCGGCACGTCGCCGAAGGGTATCTGCTTCTTGCCGGTGCCGCACACCTCCTTGAAGGTCATGCAGGTATGGCCGAGATGGCGCTCGGCCAGTTCGTCCATCCCGTGGCCGCCGCCAATGCCGCTTTCCGCGCGGCCGGCATCCAGCGCGAAGCTGACGATCATCGTGTCGTCGATCGGGGCGACGTGGATGTCGTGGCGCGCCAGGACGTTCAGATCGTACTTGATGTTCTGGCCGATCTTCAGGACCGCGTCGCTTTCCAGCAGCGGCTTGAGCGCGGCCAGCGCCTCGTCCAGCGGCACCTGTTCGGGCCGTTCGGCGAACATGTCGCTGCCGCCGCCATCGACATTGTGATGGGCAAGCGGGATGTAGCACGCCTCGCCCGCCCCGGTGCACAGGCTCACCCCGACAAGGTCCGCCTGCATCGCGTCGAGCGCGCTGGTTTCGGTATCGACGGCGATTTCGCGGGCGGCGAACGCTTTCTCGATCCAGTGATCCAGCCGCTCGCGCGTCTGTACGGTTTCGTAGGCGTCGCGGTCGATCGCGGGCCAGTCGGGCAAAGGCTGCCGATCGCCGGCGGGCGCAGCATCGGCGCCCTTCTTGTCCGCTTTCACGGGATTGAGATCGTTCTTGCGATCGGGACTGCCCGAGCCTGCGTCCAGCCGTCGCAGCAGGCTGGTGAACCCATGGGTTTCGAGGAAATCGGCCAGCGGACCTTCGGGCACCCCGTCGAGCTTCATGTCTTCCAGCGGAACGGGGAGCGGGCAATCTTCCTTCAGCGTCACCAGCACTCGGCTCAGCTCTGCATCGGCACGGTGTTCGAGCAAGCGTTCCTTCAGCTTGCTCTTCTTCATGTCGGCGGCGGCATCCAGAGCGCCGGTCAGCGATCCGTGTTCCTGGATAAGCTTGGTCGCGGTTTTCGGCCCGACCCCGAAAATGCCCGGGATATTGTCGACCGAATCGCCCATCAGCGCCAGCACGTCGCCCACCAGTTCGGGGCCGACACCGAATTTCTCCTCGACTTCCTCCGTCCCGATGCGCGCGCTCTTCATCGTGTCGAGCATGTCGATCGCACCGACGCCGCCGCCGCCGGGACCGACCAGTTGCATCAGGTCCTTGTCCGAACTGACGATAGTGACGTCGAAGCCCTCCGCAGCGGCAGCCCGGGCATAGCTGGCGATCATGTCATCCGCCTCCACATCGGGTTCCTCGATGCAGGGCAGGCTGAAAGCGCGGGTGGCATCGCGGATCAGCGGGAACTGGGGGACCAGATCCTCTGGCGGGTCGGGCCGGTTGGCCTTGTATTCGCTGTAGATCTCGTTGCGGAACGAGTGGCTGGATTTGTCCAGGATGACCGCGAGATGCGTGGGCCCGTCCGCCTTGTCGAGGTCGTCGGCCAGCTTCCACAGCATCGTCGTGTAGCCATAGACCGCACCCACCGGCGTGCCTTCCGGGTTGGTCAGCGGGGGCAGACGGTGATAGGCGCGGAAGATATAGGCGGAACCGTCCACCAGGTAGAGATGCTGTTTATGGGACATGCCGCCCTGCTAGCAGCGCAGGGGAAGAAGGTCAGCCGCATTTCGTATCGCGGGTGGCGCGAACGGACAATGTGTCTTCCCGGGCATGAGATGCTGGCACGCTCAATAATGGCGGAAAAGCGGCGGAAATGGGACATCCGGCCCAGATTAAGGCAAGAATGTGGCGAATTGTGGCAAAAAGGCTTGCGCTGCCACAAAGCCGCCACTATTTAGGGATTCGAAGCCGCCCATGAGGGGGAGGTTTCTCTACCAGGCCCGTCACCGGGCCGGGTGGTCTAACCACTCGACAGAGTAAGGAATTTATTATGCGTAAGATTGCACTCGTCGCCGCTGCTACCGCAGCTCTCAGCCTCGCCGCTTGCTCGGAAGGCACGCAGGACGCTGCAGAAGCAACCGCCGACGGCGCCATGGCTGACACCGAAGCCAACATGGACGCAATGGCTGAAGGCACCGAAGACGCAATGGCTGACGCCGAAGCCGGTGCTGAAGAAATGGCTGCAGACGCCGAAGCCGGCGCTGAAGAAGCTGCTGTCGAAGCAGAAGCTGCCATGGAAGGCGAAACCGAAGCAGAAGCTGCTGCTGAATAAGCGCGCTTCCCTTTCGGGAAAACAAGAAGGGCGGTGCCGCGAGGCGCCGCCCTTTCTTTATGTCCATTTGCCGAGCCGGCGTCGGGGGCCGGCCTGCGTTCGTGTCCGGTCAGCCGCCCGGATAGGTTGCACCGGTCCAGTTGCGACCGGGCCGGGCGACCATGCCGTCATACAGCGCGCGCGCGATCTCCGCGATCTTGCGTTCGCGGTTCAGTTTCGCCCCCTGTCCGGTCACATAGATGGCGACCGCGATGGAGCGGCCATTGGGACCGCGGATGATGCCGACATCACTCGACGTGTTGTTGAGCGAACCGGTCTTGTGCATCACCTCGGCCCCGGCCGGCATCAGCGCCGGAATCCGCCGCTTGCCCGTCCGGGTGCGGCTCATGGAACCGAGGATGACGCTGCGGCTGGCATCCGACAGGACACCGCCATTGTTCAGCGCCGCCAGCATCCGCACGATATCGCGCGGCGTCGCGCTGTCGCGCATGTCGATATAGGTCGCCGGGTCGTACTCGCCGTCGTCCCGCACCAGCGTCGCGATGTCGCGATCGATACTGAAATTGCGGAAGCCGTTGCGATAGGCCCAGGCATTCACGGCCCGCGGGCCGCCCACCACGTCCAGCAGGGCATCCGTGGCGGTATTGGACGACCGCGTGATCATGATTTCGATCAGGTCGCGTGCTGCCATGTAATTGCCCTTGCGCACGGGCGCGGTGGGCGAGCTGTACTTCGCCGAGCGAAGCGGAATGAGAAGCGGGAATTCGCTCGACAGGCTCCACCGCCCCTGTTCCACGCCTTCGAGGAAGGTTGCGGCCACCGCGATCTTGCTGGTCGAGGCCATGGGGAAGCGCTGGTCGGCCAGCACCATGACTTCCTCGCCCGTACTGAGGTCGAGCGCAGCGACCCCGATCCGTCCATCCGAACCATCCGCGATTTGCGCGATGCGGCGTTCCAGCGCGGTATCGTAGACGGCGCTGAAACTCTGTGGCGCACGCACTTCGGTGCCGAACGTATTATCGAAGGCAGCTTCGAGATTGGTGGTCTGGGCAGAGGCCGGTGCGGCGGCAAGGCCGGTAAAGGCGGCGAGGGATGCGGCGAGGGAAAATAGAACGCGTTTCATAGGCTCCGGAAGGTAGCTAAGCCATGGTTGGCAAATGCTTAACAGACTTTCGCGCGCGCTCCTGCAAGCCTGTTTCGGGTCCGGACGGGCTCCTGATGCGATGAACGACTCTGCTTGTGCGACGGATCGAACACGCCGCACATGCAGGACATCGAAATTGCCTTTTAGCTGTTGGCCAGGATCTCGCCGATCTTGTCGAGCGTCTCGCCGGTCACGGTCTTGTCGACTTCTCCGACCAGCCGCTTCTCCAGTTCCGAGTGATAGTGCCGCCGCATTTCGCCCAGCGTCTTGGGGTCGGCGACCACTACCAGTTCGCTGATCTCGCCTGCCACCGCCTTCTCGTTGAGCCATTCGGCAACGGCGGCACCGTGGGCCAGTTCGTCGAGCTGGGTACTGGTGCCCTTGTCCTGGCCGGCATCGTCCTGGTGCTTCACGCCGGCGCTGTAATTGCTCGCCGACAGGCTGGGTTCTTCCAGCTTCTCCAGCTTCGGCTCGAAAATCTGGCCGGTGTTGCGGGTGAAGATGAAGCGTTCGCCATCGGCAATGGCGACATGGGCATTGTGGGGTATTTTCATGAGTGTCGTCTCTCCTTTTCCCTGTCCCAACGAGCGAGGCTGCGAATTGTTGCGTTGATAAAGGTGGCGGGGAATGCGACCACTGCTACCGATGGGAGACAGGGGTAGCGATCTGGCAGAAGGGCTGGCCCGCGTGGCGGCACGGGCCGGACTTGGCACGCCGGGCCCGCTGAAAAGGTTGACGGGCGGGGCCACGATGGAAAGCTGGCGGTTCGACGCCGGTGAAGAAAGCTACGTCCTGCGCCGTTCCCCCAGCGAGGCCTTCATGGCCGATCGCCCCTTCGGACACGATGTGGAGGCCGCAGTCATCCGCGCAGCCCATGCCGGCGGGGTGAGCGCGCCCGAAGTCGTGGCGGAGCTGGAGCCTGCCGACGGGATCGGTTCGGGTTTCGTCATGCGCGCCCTGCCCGGCACGCCCGATCCGAAGGTCATATTGGCTACCGGCGAAGCGGGCCGGCTGCTGTCCGAATGCGCAGCCCAGCTGGCACGTATCCATGCTTTGCCAGCGACCGCCATTCCGGGTGCCGTGCCGACGCTCGACCCGCGCGAGGGCATCGCAGCTTTCCGCGAGCAGTTCGAGGCTGCCGGGGGCGACAGGCCCATCATCGCGCTCGCCATTCGCTGGCTGATGGACAATGTTCCGCCGCCTGTGGAGCCGGTGCTCAATCACGGGGATTATCGTATCGGCAATCTTCTGGTGGAGGATGGCTGGCTGACCGGCGTGCTCGACTGGGAACTGGCGCACTGGAGCGACTGGCACGAGGACCTCGCTTTTGGCTGCATGGCCGTGTGGCGATTCTCGCGCCACGACCGGGAGGCGCTGGGGCTGGGCAGTATCGAGGAGTATTGCGACGCGTACGAAGCGAATGGCGGGCGCGCAGTCGATCCCGGCCGATTTCGATTCTGGCTGATATATCGCACGGTCTGGTGGGCGCTCGGCTGCTTGCGCATGGGCGAAACCTGGCGCAGCGGCGCCGACCGTTCGCTGGAGCGGGCCGTGATTTCGCGGCGGACGAGTGAGCAGGAACTGGACCTGCTGATGCTGCTGGAAAGTGAGGCGGATGAAAGCGAGCGCGCCCACCGAATCGAGCATCCCGGCTACAAACCGCTGCCGGAAGGGGAGGCCGGGTTCGGCGAGCTTGCCGCCGCAATCAGCGAATGGCTCGTTTCGATCAAGGACCGGATGGAAGGGCATGACCGTTTTCAGCTTGCGGTGGCCCGAAACGCACTCGGAATGATCAAGCGGCAGGAGAGCATGGCCGCGCCGCACGATCTCGATCGCGATCTGGCGCAACGGCTGCTGGCAGGAGAGCGGTCGCTCTCCACGCCTTCGCTTCTCTGGCATTTGCGCAGTGTCGCGCTGGCTAAGGCCGAAGTCGATGCGCCCATATACCCCGCCCTTGCCGTGGCGCGCAAACAATGGACCGGAGAGGATTGAGCACATGGACTTCGCCATCCCCCAAGAACTGGAAGACTATTACGCCGAACTCGTCGCCTTCATCGAGGCCGAGATCGAGCCGCTCCAGCACGAAGGCGACAACAACCGCTTCTTCGACCACCGGCGCGAGGATGCGCGGACCGACTGGCACCGCGACGGACTGCCGAACGAGGAATGGGAGGCGCTGCTGCGCGAAGCCACGCGGCGCGCCGATGCGGCGGGGCACTGGCGATTTTCCGCGCCGAAGGAATATGGCGGGAAGGACGGCTCGAACCTGTGGATGGCGGTCATTCGCGACCGCTTCGCCCAGCGCGGGCTGGGGCTGCATAACGACTTGCAGAACGAGCATTCGATCGTCGGCAATTTCCCCTTCGTCGCCATGTTCGACCAGTGGGGGACGCAGGCGCAAAGGCAAGAGTTCATCACCGGCGGCTTCGAGCGTGAGCGCCGCGTCGCTTTCGGCCTGACCGAGCCCGACCATGGCTCCGACGCCACGCACATGGATACAGTCGCCGTGCGCGAAACGCGTGACGGAATCGATGGCTGGCGGATCGACGGGTCCAAGATGTGGATCACCGGCATGCACGTCGCGACCCACGTCGCCCTGTTCGCCCGCACCGGCGGCGAGGATGGCGATGCAAAAGGCATCACCTGCTTCCTCGTCCCCAATCCCAGCGAAGGGCTGGAGATCGACGAATATGTCTGGACCTTCAACATGCCGACCGACCACGCGCGGTTCTTCCTGAAGGGCGTGTGGGTGCCGGACAGCGCGATCCTTGGCGAGGAGGGGCGCGGGCTGTCGCTGGCGCAGAGCTTCGTCCACCAGAACCGTATCCGGCAGGCGGCCAGCAGCCTCGGTGCGGCGCAATATTGTGTGGAGGAGAGCGTGCGCTACGCCCGCCATCGCAAGCCCTTCGGCGAGGCGCTGGCGAAGAACCAGGCGATCCAGTTCCCGCTGGTCGAGCTGGCGACCCAGTGCGAAATGCTCCGCCTGCTGATCTACAAGACCGCGTGGGACATGGACCGGATGGACCACAAGGCGATCGAGAGGGATCTCTCCGACAAGGTCTCCATGTGCAATTACTGGGCGAACCGGCTGGTATGCGAGGCGGCGGACCGGGCGATGCAGGTGCATGGCGGCATCGGCTACAGCCGGGAAAAGCCGTTCGAGCACATCTATCGCCACCACCGCCGCTACCGGATCACCGAAGGCGCGGAGGAGATCCAGATGCGGAAAGTCGCGGCCTACCTGTTCGGCTATCTCGGTCCGCGGCGGGAGACGTTCGCAGACCTTTAAGCGCCCTTCGCAGACAGCGCCCTGCGTCCCGCTTGACCTGAGGGCGCGAATGCCGCTCTTTGCCGCCATATTTTTCGGGGAGCTATTACCATGACATCCTTCACCCGCACGCTGGCCGCCGGCCTGCTGCTTTCGACGTCCACCATCGCCGCAGCGCAGAACGCGCCCATCCTGCTCCCGGGCGCACCCGGGGCCCAGCCGCGCGTCCTGACGGCGGAAGAAGCGACCGCCCTGTCGGACACCAGCTATTCGCCCGCCGATGTCGCCTTCATGCAGGGCATGATCGTGCATCACCGGCAGGCGGTCGAAATGGCGGAACTGGTCCCCGACCGGACGAACAACGATGCGGTGACCAAGATCGCCGCGCGCATCCTCGACACGCAGGCGGACGAAATCTCGTTCATGACCGACTGGTTGACCGACCGGGGCGAGCCGATCGCGATGGCAGGCATGATGACGATGTCCGACATGCAGGGTCACGCGCACCATGCCGGACATGGCGGGATGCACAGGATGCAGGGCATGGCGACGCCTGCACAGATGGCCGCGCTCGGCGCGGCGAACGGGTCCGAATTCGACCGCCAGTTCCTGACCCTGATGATCGAGCATCACAAGGGTGCGCTGGAAATGGTGGAAGACCTGACCGATGCGCCGGGCAGCGCCTACGACCCGGTGATGTTCGAGTTCACCAACGACGTGGTGAAGGACCAGACCGACGAGATCGACCGGATGAACGCGATCCTGGCCGGGTTGTCGAGCGATCCGCGCGCCACGCTGGCGGCCGGTTTTCGCGATGCGGGCGAGGCTATCAGCGGCCTGCGCCTTGTTACCGCCATGTCCAAGCCGGCCGGTTTCTTCGACCCGGCGAACCCCGCGCAGCTCCAGCCCGAAAAGCCCAGAAAGGACGAGGAAGAAGGCAAGGACGTAGCAGAGCCGACCGACAGCGCGGATGCCGAGGATGAGGAAGAAAAGCCCCAGTTCGGGGAGCGCGGATCGCTGCTCAGCTTCGCCAATACCGACATGGCTTTCGCCGGCGACCTGATGGTGGCCGGCAGCTATCACGGCTTCAACATCTACCGCCTCGCCGCGGACGGCGTACCGGCGCTGGTAAGCTCCGTCGTATGCCCCGGCGGGCAGGGCGATGTCTCGGTCGTCGGCGACCTGCTGGTCATGAGCGTGCAGGACAGCCGCGCACGCAAGGATTGCGGGCTGGAAGGCGTGACCGGCAAAGTGAGCGACGAACGCTTCCGCGGGATCCGCATCTTCGACATTGCCGATGCATCGCGCCCGCGCCAGGTCGGACAGGTGCAGACCTGCCGCGGCAGCCACACCCATTCGATCGTGAGTGCCGACGAAGACCGCATCGTGCTCTACAATTCCGGCACGTCCTATGTCCGCGATAACGAGGAACTGGCAGGCTGCTTCGACACGGCGGGCGACGAGACGGCGCTGTTCAGCATCGACGTGATCGAGATCCCCGTGGCCGATCCCGCGTCCGCCCGGCTGGTCGACAGCCCACGCGTCTTTGCCGATGCGGCGACGGGCGACATCGCGGCGCTGTGGCGCGGGGGCGATCACGGGCGCAACCCCGACGGCAGCCCGACGCAGGAGACGAACTCCACCAACCACTGCCACGACATCACCGTGTTCCCGGCGAAGAACATCGCGGCGGGCGCGTGCTCGGGCAATGGCATCGTGATGGACATCAGCGACCCAATGAAGCCGGTGCGCGTGACCGACGTGACGGACAAGGGCTTTGCCTACTGGCATTCCGCCACCTTCAACAATGACGGCACGAAGGTGCTGTTTACCGACGAATGGGGCGGCGGCGGGCGGCCGCGCTGCCAGGCCGGCGACCCGATGACATGGGGCGCGAATGCGATCTACGACCTGGAGGGCAGCAGCCTGCAGTTCCGCAGCACCTACAAGTTGCCGGCCCCGCAGGGCGACAAGGAGAACTGCGTCGCGCATAACGGGTCCATCATCCCGGTGCCGGGGCGCGATATCTTCGTGCAGGCCTGGTATCAGGGCGGCATCAGCGTGATCGATTTCACCGACAGCGCCAACCCGGTCGAGATCGCCTATTTCGACCGCGGCCCGGTGGACGAGGATCAGCTGGTGACTGGCGGGTACTGGAGCGCCTACTGGTATAACGGACGCATCTACGGGACGGAAATCACACGCGGGCTCGACGTATTTGCGCTCGAGCCGAGCGAGTTCCTGACGGCAGAGGAAATCGCCGCTGCCGAGGCTGCCCAGTACGAAGGCGGCGTCTTCAACCCGCAGACCCAGACGCAGGTTACCTGGCCCGACGACATCGCCGCCGCGGCGATCGCCAGCCGCAAGGGCGGCTAGGTCAGAACCAGGCGCGCAGGCCGAGGATCAGGGCGATGCCGTCCGGATCCTCGCCTGCCGCACGGGCAATGTCGGCGGTCTCGCCCAGCTTCGCTTCGTAGCCGACGCCGATATAGGGCGCGAATTCGCGGGCGAATTCGTAGCGCAGGCGCAGGCCAGTCTCGATCTTGCTGAGGCCCGCGCCGATTTCGCGTTCCGGAATGTCCTGCGCGGCGAGCTCGATCTCGGCGCGCGGTTGCAGGATCAGGCGCTGGGTCAGCTTGTAGTCGTATTCGCCTTCCAGCCGCGCGGTCAGGTCGCCCCGGTCAGACAGAAACAGCGCGCCGTCCACGTGCCACATGTAAGGCGCAAGACCCTGCACGCCGAGCACCAGATGACTGCGCGTTTCCGGCTCGACATCGAGCCGCGCTCCGGCTTGCAGGTCGAAGAACGGCCCGATCGCATGGCCCCACAGGGCCTGCAATTCGGCATCCTCGACCCCGTCGGAAAAGCCGCCTTCCCCTTCCGACTTGAAGACGAGCTTGTCGATATCGCCGCCATACCAACCCTGCACGTCCCACAGGAAACCGTCCTCGCCGTCGCGGATGCGGGCTTCGAGGCGTTCGGCCATGAAGGTGCCTACCTTCATGTCGCCATGGGTCGCGTGATTGATGGCGCGGGCCTCAGCCATGGCTTCGGCGCCGAAGAACCGGTCGGCGGCGTGCTGCGGCCCTTCGAAGGCGCGAGCCGGAGGTCCGGAGCGAGGCAGCGCCGCGCCCGTCGAATGTCCCATGGCCGAATGGTCCATCGCGCCATGCTCGTGGCTCGCTGGTGCTTCCATCGCCGGGCACTGCTCCGGGGGAAGATGCCCCATGGCGCAGTGATCCATTTCCGGCGGAGAGACCGGTTCTGGCGCCGAGGTTTCCTCTTCCTTCCCGCATTGCTCGGGCGGCAGATGGCCCATCGCACAGTGGTCTATCGCGTCCGGAGCGGCCGGTTGCGTTTCCTGCGAAGGGCACTGCTCGGGCGGCAGATGCCCCATCTCGCAATGATCCATCTCATCGCTTGGCTGCGCAGCTTGCATCGCGTGCCCGGCATGGCCCGAATGATCCTGCGCGGCCAGAGGCGGGGGGAACGGCGCTGCCGCGATCGCGGCAGCGAGCGGAAGAGCAAGACGCACGATCATGCGGGGAACGGCCGGACCGTCACGGTCTGCATCATGCCGGCATGCATGTGATACAGCAGGTGGCAGTGGAAGGCCCAGTCGCCCGGCTCGTTGGCCGTGACGTCGAAGGTCGCCGTGCTGCCCGGCTGCACCACGACCGTGTGCTTGAGCGGCTGGTTCATCATACCGGCGCCGTTGACCAGCTCGAAGAAGTGGCCGTGCAAATGGATCGGGTGCGCCATCATGGTGTCGTTGACCAGCTTCACCCGCACCCGCTCGTCATAGCCGAAGCGGATCGGATCGTCGGTCACGGCGGAGAACTTCTTCCCGTCGAAGCTCCACATGTAGCGTTCCATATTGCCGGTCAGGTGTATCTCGAGCTCGCGTTCCGGCATGCGGTGGGGGTTGGCGTTGCGTGCCCTGAGCTGGGTGTAGCGCAGGACGCGGTGATCGACATTGTCGAGGCCGAGGCCGGGAAAATCCATCCGGTCCATCGGCATCGGCGCGACCATGTCGATCCCGGGGCCGACCTTTACATCGGGCGGCAGGATCGAGGTGTCGCGCATCGAATGGTCCATCGAACCTCGATCCATCGATCCATGATCCATCGCCGGCTTCGGCTCGGCGGGCATCGCATGTCCCATTGCAGCGTGATCCATCGAGCCATGGTCCATCCCGCCATGCTGCATCGCTCCGCCATGCGCGCTGTCCATCGCGCCCATGCCCATGTCCGCCATCGTCAGCGTCACCGGCTCGCGCAAGGGGGGCGGGGTGGCGCGGTGTCCGGCATGCGAGGTCAGCGAGGCCAGCCCCATGCCGCTGCGGTCCATCGCCTCGGCGACCAGCGCGTGGCTTCCATCGGGCGGGGCCACGATCACGTCGTAGGTCTCGGCGACGCCGATCTGGAATTCATCGACCTCGACCGGATCGACCTCCTGCCCGTCCGCCGCGATCACCGTCATCGGCACGCCGGGCAGCCGCACGTTGAAAAACGTCATCGCGCTGCCGTTGATGACGCGCAGCCGCACCCGCTCGCCCGGGCGGAACAGGTATTCGAGATTGTCCATGGGCCCGTGCCCGTTGACGAGGAAGGTGTAGGTCGACCCCGTCACGTCGGAAATGTCGCGCGGGTTCATCCGCATCCCGCCCCACATCACCCGCTCCGATACGGGCATGTCCCCCTCGGTCGCGGTCTGCATGGTGTAGTTGTAATAATGCTCGCCGACCTTGAGCCGCCTCGCAATTTCGTGCGGGTGTTCGGGCGTAAATTCGCTCAGCAGGACCACGTAGTCCCGGTCGTAGCGCGAATCCGGCTCCGCCGCGTCGATCACCAGCGGGCCGTAATGTCCCGCCTGCTCCTGCAGCCCGGAATGGCTGTGCCACCAATAAGTGCCGTTCTGGCGGATCGGAAATTCGTAGCTGAAAGTCTCGCCCGGCTTGATGCCGGGAAAGCTGACGCCCGGCACCCCGTCGAACTGGAAGGGCAGCAGCAGGCCATGCCAGTGGATCGAACTGTCTTCCGCCAGCCTGTTCGTCACGTCGATGCGGACGTTCTGCCCTTCGCGCAGCCGCAATAGCGGGCCGGGCACCGTACCGTTCACCGCGATTGCATGGCCACTGCGCCCGCCGGTGGTGAAATGGTGGTTGTCGATCGAAAGAGCGATGCGCTCGCCCGACAGCTCGCCAAAGCCGTTCTTCGCATGGGTGAGGCTTGCCCCTCGCGCCCAGGCAGGCATGGCAAGGTTGCCGGCAAGCAGTCCGGCTGATCCGATCATGAAGTGGCGGCGGCTGGGATTTAGCATTGTCACGCGCCTCATATGGCAATTCGACCCTTGGTATTGAAGACGGACCTTAGGCGCTCGCTCATGCATTGGCACGATGAACGCAGCCGATACAGGGAGAATGCAAGATGGATCGCGCAAGCAAGCAAGGGGGAGGCAATTACGGACGCTTCATGGCGATGGTGGGCACGTCCACCGTCATCATGTTCGGCCTGATGTATCTGAACACCTATGCACTCGACCACGTGTTCTGGAGCGAAACGCGCTTCTGGATGATGTTCGTCATGGGCGCGGTAATGGCGGTGGTGATGCTGCTCTTCATGTGGGGCATGTACCGGAACACGGCAAAGAACTGGATCATCATTGGCGTGTCGGTGGCGACCTTCGCCTTGTCCCTTTTCCTTGTCCGCAGCCAGGTGAGCGTGGACGACAGCGAGTGGATGAGCGCGATGATCCCTCATCACTCCATCGCCATCATGACCAGCGAACGGGCGGGAATCGAGGATGCCCGCGTTCGCGTTCTCGCCAACGACATCATCCGCGCCCAGCGCCGGGAGATAGCCGAGATGAAATGGCTGCTAAAGGATATCGAGGCGAACGGGATCGCAGCAACCGAAGACGAAGCCCGCAGGCGTCCCATCCCCGGCTTTGAAGGCGAAGTAAGCGAGGGAACGAGGAAGCCCGCACTGTAACGCTTGAAACAATACCCCCGAGCCAACGAAAAGGCCCCACCGGAGCGATCCGGCGGGGCCTCTTTCCTTTGGTCCGGGTGGGACCGGCGAGGGAGCTTAGAAGCCGCCCATGCCGCCCATTCCGCCCATGCCGCCCATGTCGGGCATGCCGCCACCGGCGGGCTTGTCTTCCGGAATGTCCGAAATGGCCGCTTCGGTGGTGATCAGCAGGCCAGCAACCGAAGCTGCGTCCTGCAGGGCGGTGCGAACGACCTTGGTCGGGTCGATCACGCCGGCATTGACCAGGTTCTCGTAGGTGTCGGTCGCAGCGTTGAAGCCCTGCGTCTCGTCACCTTCGCGAAGGAGGTTGCCCGAGACCACCGCACCGTCGTGACCGGCATTGGTCGCGATCTGGCGGATGGGAGCGAGGATCGCCTTGCGCACGATGTCGATACCGCGGGTCTGGTCGTCGTTCTCGCCCTTCAGGCCGTCGAGAGCCTTGGACGCGTAGAGCAGGGCGGTGCCGCCGCCCGGGACGATGCCTTCTTCGACGGCAGCACGGGTTGCGTGCAGCGCATCGTCGACGCGGTCCTTGCGTTCCTTCACTTCGACTTCCGACGCACCGCCGACCTTGATCACGGCAACACCGCCGGCGAGTTTCGCCAGGCGTTCCTGCAGCTTCTCGCGGTCGTAATCGGACGAGGTGTTGTCGATCTGCGTGCGGATTTCACCGACGCGCGCCTTGATGTCGTCTTCGCTGCCGGCACCGTCGACGATGGTCGTGTTGTCCTTGTCGATGGTGACGCGCTTGGCTTCGCCGAGCATGCCGAGGGTGACATTTTCCAGCTTGATGCCGAGGTCTTCGGAAATCATCTCGCCCTTGGTCAGGATCGCGATGTCCTGCAGCATGGCCTTGCGGCGATCGCCGAAGCCCGGTGCCTTGACCGCTGCAACCTTCAGGCCGCCGCGCAGCTTGTTCACCACGAGGGTGGCCAGCGCTTCGCCTTCGATGTCTTCCGCGATGATCAGCAGCGGACGACCCGACTGCATGGCCGCTTCCAGAAGCGGCAGCATCGCCTGCAGGCTGGAAAGCTTCTTCTCGTGGATGAGGATATAGGGGTTATCCAGTTCCACGGTCATCTTGTCGGGGTTGGTGATGAAGTAGGGCGACAGGTAGCCGCGGTCGAACTGCATGCCTTCGACGACATCGAGTTCGAATTCGAGACCCTTGGCCTCTTCCACGGTGATGACGCCTTCCTTGCCGACCTTTTCCATGGCTTCGGCGATCTTTTCGCCGACTTCACGGTCGCCGTTTGCGGAGATGACGCCGACCTGGGCGATCTCTTCCGAACCGGACACGTCCTTCGAACGGCCCTGCAGGTCGGCCACGACCTTGCCAACGGCCTGGTCGATGCCGCGCTTCAGGTCCATCGGGTTCATGCCCGCTGCGACCGACTTCATGCCTTCGCGCACGATGGCTTGGCCCAGCACGGTTGCCGTGGTGGTGCCGTCACCGGCGAGGTCGTTGGTCTTCGAGGCCACTTCGCGCAGCATCTGTGCGCCCATGTTCTCGTATTTGTCCTTGAGCTCGATTTCCTTGGCGACGGTAACGCCGTCCTTGGTGATGCGCGGTGCGCCGAAGCTCTTGTCGATCACGACGTTGCGACCCTTCGGGCCGAGCGTGACTTTCACTGCGTTGGCGAGGGTGTCGACACCCTTGAGGATGCCTTCGCGAGCGTCGCGGCCGAACTTTACGTCCTTGGCTGCCATGGTGTTTTCTCCTGAGAAATTACGTTGGTGTTGGAAAAGCGTTCGTGTCGGCGGATCAGCCGATGATTCCCATGATGTCGCTTTCCTTCATGATCAGCAGGTCTTCGCCATCGAGTTTGACCTCGGTGCCGGACCACTTGCCGAAAAGGATCTTGTCGCCGGCCTTCACGTCGAGCGGAGTGACCTTGCCGTCTTCTGCCTTGGCGCCCGAACCGACGGCGACGATCTCGCCCTCGCTCGGCTTTTCCTTGGCGCTGTCGGGAATGATGATCCCGCCGGCGGTCTTTTCTTCGGCTTCGATACGGCGGACCAGTACGCGGTCGTGCAACGGACGAAATGCCATAATGTTTGCCTCTTCAGGTTGCTGTTGAATGTTGATTGGCACTCCCACTGCGAGAGTGCCAGCGCGGCGCAAATGGTGCGCCGCCTGCACGGAGTCAACGGGGGCCGGGCTAAAAAAGTTGCGCGCCCTTCGCCGGGCTGTGCAGCAGGTCAGGCAGGGCGGACCTGCGCTGCTTCGCGCGCTGTAAGTTGCAGCCGCTCGCGAGCGGTCCAGCGCCAGGTCAGCAGGATCGCGGCGACGAACAATCCGACCGCCAGCCCGATCCAGACACCGATCCCCTCCAGCGGGGTAGCGAAGCCAAGGGCCAGTGCAGTGCCGATGCCCGGGACCCAGTAGGCGAAGATGGCGAACCACATCGGCACGCGCGTATCCTGCAATCCGCGCAGCGCGCCGGCGGCGACTGCCTGCATCCCGTCGAACAGCTGGAAGGCGGCCGCAATGGCGAGATAGCTGAGGGCAAAGGCGACCAGCTCTGCATTTGCGGGGTCGTATGGATCGATATAGATGGACAGCAGCGGCAATGGCACGAGGATCATGGCAGCGGCGGTCACGACCATGAAGCCCGTGCCCATGCCGATCCCGGTCCATCCGGCGCGGCCCATACCGGCGGCATCGCGCGCGCCATAGAAATAGCCGACCCTGATCGTGGCCGCCTGCCCGATGCCGAAGGGAACCTGGAAGGCGAGCGCGGCAATCTGCAGCGCCACCGTATGAGCGGCAAGCTGGGTCGCGCCGATATTGCCCATCAGGAAAGCGGCGGCCCCGAAAATGCCGGCCTCCGCGGTAATCGTGAGGGCGATGGGCGTTCCGATTCGGACGATCTGCCGGAACCGGGCCCAATCGGCGGCCCACCAACGGCCGAAAATCCGGTAGCGATGCATTCTGCGGTCGAGCCGGATTGCGGCAACATAAGCAGCCAGCGTCGCCAGGGAGGTCAGGGTGGTCGCGACGGCGGCGCCCTTCAGGCCCAGTTCCGGCGCGCCGAAATTACCGAAGATGAAGGCGTAATTGGCCAGCGCGTTCACACCGATGCCGCCCGCCGTGATGGCAGTTGCGAAGATCGGGCGTCCCAGCGCCGACACGAAATTGCGCAGGACGTTGTTGAACAGCATCGGCACCATCGACCAGATCAGCAGCACGTTGTAACTGACGGCCAGCGCGATGATGTCCGGCTGCTGGCCCGTTGCACGCATGATCGGTCCGAGCGCGAGGCATGCGGCCATGCCGGCAACACCGCTGGCCAGCGCCAGCCAGAGCGCCATGCGCGTTGCCCTGCGCACCGGACGAAGGGCCGGGCTGCGCTCGCCGAGTTCGGCGGAAATGACCGGCGCCACCGCCCCGGTCAGACCCGACAATGCCCACAACACCATCCCGAACAGTGCGACCACCAGCGCCGAGGCCGCCAGCGGCTGTTCGCCCAGACGCGCGATGAAGATGACGTCGATCGCATAGGTCAGCATCTGCAGCAGGTTCGCGAGCGCCAGCGGCCAGCTCATGCGGAAGGTCGCGCCGATCTCCTCGCGCCAGCCCGAGGCGGGCACGATGTCTTCATCGGCCATTCCCGTCACCGGCGGGACCGGCACGGGTTCCGGCACCGTGTCCGGGGAGTGATCGGGAGAAGCGCCGCGTGTCATGGGGCGGGCTTGGTAGGCTGCGATGCGTCCGGTCGGCAAACGGAATTGGCGGACCGTGCCCGTAAGCCTTGGCGATGCGGCCTTCGGGGCACACGTTCAGCCCCCGTTGCGGGAGGGCGGGCTAGGCCATGGCACGAGTTTTTGAACAGGGGAGCCTTATTCCATGCCCACCATTCGATCCGCGGGCCTGCTGGCCGGTATCGCCGCTGCTGCCAGCCTCGGCTCTCCTGCAATGGCACAGGAGGTCTATGGCGGCGTCTACGCACATGCGGTCGACACGCCCTTCACCTTCGACACGGGCGAGGGCGGGGTGGACCTGCAGGCGGGCTATCGTTTCGCCCCGATCGAAGGTCTGGCAGCCATCGGGTCGCCGGAGCCGTACATCTTCGGCTCGGTCAACCTGGACGGCGATACCAGCTTCGCCGGCGCGGGCCTCGGCTGGAAGGCGGAGATCGGCCCCGTATATCTTCGTCCGGGGATCGGCCTGGTCGTCCACGATGCCCCGTCCACGCGCGTGGACCCTGTGACCCGCATCCGCACCGATCTTGGCAGCCGCATCCTGTTCGCGCCCGAAATCGCGCTGGGCACACAGCTGTCGGACCGCGTTTCTATCGAGGCGAGCTGGGTTCATATCAGCAACGCCCAGATTTTCGACAGCGAGCAGAATCCCGGCATCGATACGATGGGCCTGCGGATCAATTTCAAACTGTAGGGACGCAAACGAAAAAGGGCGCCACCATTGCTGGTGACGCCCCTTTCGTGATCCGCGAACGGATCGAAGCTGTAAGCGAGAAGCTTACTTGAGTTCGACGGTACCGCCGGCTGCTTCGATCTTGCTCTTGATCTCTTCGGCTTCTGCCTTGGCAACGCCTTCCTTGAGCGGCTTCGGAGCGCCTTCGACCAGAGCCTTGGCTTCGCCCAGACCCAGACCGGTGATCGCACGGACTTCCTTGATGACCTGGATCTTCTTGCCACCGTCGCCGGTGAGAACCACGTCGAATTCGTCCTTTTCTTCAGCAGCGGCTGCATCGCCGCCACCAGCTGCCGGGCCTGCGACGGCGACGGCTGCTGCGGCGCTCACGCCCCACTCTTCTTCCAGTGCCTTGGCCAACTCTGCAGCTTCCAGGACGGTCAGTTTGCTCAGTTCTTCAACCAGCTTGGCAATATCGGCCATGTTGTATCACTCCAAAATAATCGGCGGGGCGCAGCGTCATGCTGCAATCGAACCCCATTGAATGTCTGCTTTTGCGGAACCGCTTATGCCGCTTCCTTGGCGCCATAGGCACCGAAGACGCGAGCAAGCTTGTTGGCGGGCGCGTTGACGACCTGGGCGATTTTCGTCGCCGGGGCGTTGACGAGACCGACAATCGTGCCACGCAGCTCGTCGAGGCTCGGCATCGAGGCGAGTGCCTTGATCCCTGCTTCGTCGAGCACCTGTCCGCCCATGCTGCCGCCGACGATTTCGAGCTTGTCGTTCGTCTTGGCAAAATCGACAGCAGCTTTCGCTGCCGCGACCGGATCTTCGGAATAACCGAGAGCGGTCGGCCCCGACAGCATGTCTTCCATGCCGGCATACGGGGTGTCTTTCAGGGCGAGCTTGGCGAGGCGGTTCTTCGCAACCTTGTAGGACGCACCGGCTTCACGCATCTTCCCGCGCAGATCGGTGGACTGTTCCACCGTCAGGCCGAGATTGCGGGTCACGACGACCACGCCAACCTCGTTGAAGACTGCATTGAGCTGGGCGACCGCGTCGGCTTTCTGCGAACGATCCATGCCATACTCCTTCACAAATGGCCGACCGGAATGGCTCCCGGACGGCCGGCTACGTTTGTCCCGGACGCGAGCGAGGCCGCGCCAGGGGCGAGTCCGTTTGTCGAAGGGAAGGAGGAGGCGGGCAGCAACCCGCCAGAGGCCCCGGACCGGCCGGGGCGAAATCTCTTTTCCCATCTCGGCTGGAGATTAAGAAGGGCCAGGCCCTTCACCAGCTGTCTCGGACGGATGAGCGGCAGACACGAAAAGGCCCCCGTTCGTGGCGGGCCTCTATACGCATGGCGCGGCGAGTCAAGGGCCGCGTCGGATATCCTGCCTGTATCAGGACCCTGCGGTATCGGTCATGGTATCGTTCATCGGCGCGTCTTCCACCATCATGGCATCGCCCGCTGCGCCTTCGTCGGTCATGGTGTCGTCCGGCACGACATCGTTCTGGAGAGGGCCGTCTTCGCCCGGCTCGTAATCGGCGGCGCCTTCCATGCCGGTTTCCCCGGTGGTCACGTCGCTGCCCAGATCGGCAGTATCCCCGCCATCGAGTTCTTCGCCGCAGGCAGCGAGGGCGAGCGACAGGGGCAGGGCGGCAAGCAGTACGGTCTTCTTCATCGGGACATCCTTTCGTGCGGCGGACCATCCGAATGGCCCGGTATATGGGAAGAGGAACGGCCGGCCCGCGGCAATCGTTCCGGACGGCAGACACGAAAACAGCGCGCCTCCCGGGGGAAACGCGCTGCTTTCTTCAGGTTCGGAAACCGATCAGATGCCGTCGGCAGTGTCTTCCAGTTCCTCGGCCTGCTGCTCGAGGTTCTCGGCCGACTGGTCTGCTTCTGCGGCGCCGACATCGTCGCCCTGTGCTTCGGCAACATCGGCACGCTCTTCGGCAAGGTCGGCTTCGGCTTCGACGACGCCGGCTTGTGCGTCCATCACTTCGGCTTCGGCTTCGGCCACGTCGTCTTGCTCTTCGGCGAGTTCTTCACCTGCGCCGTCGCACGCTGCGACGAGGAGGAGGGCGGGAAGCGTGGCGGCAGCAATAATCTTCTTCATGATATGGACCCCTGTCCGGTTGATATCCGAGCTAATACTCCCGCCGTGCGAAGCGGTTCCCGAAAAAATGCCTACGCTGCTGCTGCATGGTTCCCAATGACGGGTCCGGGGCGGATGGCCGCGATCCAGTTCCCCGCGCCGATGACGATCGCAAGGGCGCCGACGACGAAGCTGTCGAGGATGAGCAGCGGCCATTTGAGCGCGTCCGGTGCGAAGATCGCCCCGATCCCCAGTCCGTAATGCACGGCCATCAGCGGGAGCATCACCGTGAAGGTGAAGACGACCGCCCAGGCAAGAGAGGGCAGCATTTCGCGAGCCGAGCGCGCCGGCGCCACCCAGATGCCCAGCGGTGCAGCGACCATCCAGCGCAGGAACAGCGGGGTCAGGACCAGCATCGCGGCGAACACGGCGAGCGAAACCGCGGGCGACCCCTGCATTGCGAACAGGTCCATCGCGGCAATTGCCAGCTGGATGAGCAGGACGACGGCAAACATCGCGGCGGCTCGCGGTTCCAGCGTGCGCGCAGCCGCCGCGTCGCGCCCACCCGCCAGGAAGCGGACCAGGGGATAGCCGATGACCGAGAGGGTGAAGATCTTGATCATCCCGGCCTGCATCCGTGCCGGTGCCGCCTCGGCCGCCTGCGCGCCATCGGTCCCCTCATACATTCCAAGTCCCATCTCGACGTAATGCTGGAAAAGCTCGCCGATGACCGGGATCATCGCAATCAGGGGACATGCGAGCATGAAGGCGAGGGTCTCGCGATGGGCGTGGATGAATGCCTTTCCGAAAGTCATGAATCGTCTCCTTGGTCATAGGTCAGCAGGTCGCCGGGCTGGCAGTCCAGTTCGCGGCAGATGGCTTCGAGCGTGGTGAAACGGATGGCCTTGGCCTTGCCCGTCTTCAGGATGGACAGGTTGGCCAGCGTCAGGTCGATCCGCTGGGCAAGCTCGGTCATGGTCATGCCCCGGTCTTCCAGCAGCTGGTCGAGCCGGACGGATATGGATGTGCCCCCGGCCATCAGACCGTGCCCTCCAGGTCCTCGCGCATGGCGAGCCCCTCTGCGAAGATGCGGGCCAGCACGAGGAGGAGGCCCGATACGAGCCAGATTGAAAGGGAGGGCGACCAGCCGAGATATTCGCCCGTCTGCTCGCTCACGTCGATGGATGTCAGCCCGAAGGCGAGGTCGCCCACGCCAATGCCCAGCATGCACAGCGCAATGGTGCGCAGCGACCCGATGCTGGCGGGCGAGAACGCATCGCCCTGCTCCGCATCGCGGATCATGCGGCGCAGCCTGGTGAAGATGATGTGGGCGAGCGGAACGGTCAGGATGGACACGGCGCAGGCAACCCAGAGCCAGCGGACCAGCGCACCGGTTTCGCGCGGATCGAACTCGGTCGCGATCTGGCTTGGCAATGCGGACGGCTCTATCGTGAGGAATGCGAATAGCAGGACGAACGGGACCCCGAGCGCCCAATTGAGGCCGTTCAGTATGCCGAGGACAAGATGCGCGGTGCGAAGCATTTGGCAAAGCCTTTCGGTGCGAGTTATCGTTTTTCGATAAGCGCAATTCGCCTTATCGTCAATCGATAATATCGAAAAACGATAAGTCGCCGATGTGGCCCGTTTGACAAAAGCGCGCCGCAATCCTATTTGATCTCCCACGCGCGCTTCGAGCACGGCCGATCCAAGCGCGGGGTTCGGCCAAGGATGGAAGCAGCGTACGCCATAATCGCGACGTTTGAAGACGAAAGCTGCAGTCCGCAGGCCCGGTGGGGCGTGCGAATCACTGCGGCCTTTTTCTGCGTCCGGCGATCATGGCCTTTCCCGTGACGAGCGAAATTTCATCGGCCGGCGGGATCCTCCTGCCGCCCGGGACGAGAGAAGGCGAAACTCCTCCATGGCGACCAAAGCGAAGAAACCGGCCCGCAAGCAGACCGGCACCGGCAAGAAGCGCATCCGCAAGATCTTCGGCGACATCCACGAAGTGGTGCAGATGCCGAACCTGATCGAGGTGCAGCGCGAGAGCTACGAACAGTTCCTGCGTTCCAACAAGGAGATCGATTACGTCTCCGGCTTGGAAAAGACCCTGCGCTCGGTCTTCCCGATTCGCGATTTCGCCGGCACGGCGGAGCTGGACTTCGTCGATTACGAGCTCGAGCCGCCGAAATACGACATCGTCGAATGCCGCCAGCGCGGCATCACCTATGCCGCGCCCATGCGCGTGACGCTGCGCCTGATCGTCTTCGAGGTCGACCAGGAAACCGAAACCCGCTCCGTGCTCGATATCAAGGAGCAGGAAGTCTACATGGGCGACATGCCGCTCATGACGGGCAACGGCACCTTCGTCATCAACGGTACCGAGCGCGTGATCGTCTCGCAGATGCACCGTTCGCCCGGTGTGCTGTTCGACCACGACCGCGGCAAGACGCACAGCTCCGGCAAGCTGCTGTTCGCCGCCCGCGTCATTCCCTATCGCGGCAGCTGGCTCGATTTCGAATTCGACGCGAAGGACGTCGTCAACGTCCGCATCGACCGCAAGCGCAAGCTGCCGGTCACCAGCCTGCTGTTCGCGCTCGGCCTCGATAGCGAAGACATCCTGCATCACTTCTACGGCACCATGGAGTGGGAGCGTGCGAAGGACGGGTGGAAGATCCCGTTCGATGCAGAGGCATGGCGCAACCAGAAGCCGGGCTTCGCCTTGGTCGATGCGAAGACCGGCGAGGAAATCTTCCCCGCCGGCCAGAAGATCAGCCCGCGTGCCGCCAACAAGGCTGCCAAGGATGGCCTGGAAACGCTCCTGCTGCCGACCGAGGAAGTCATCGGCCGCTATGCATCGCGCGACATGATCGATGAAAGCACCGGCCGCATCTACATCGAGGCGGGCGACGAAGTGTCGGTCGAGAACCTCGAGGCGCTGGACGGCGCCGGAATCGACCGTCTCGAACTGCTCGACATCGACGAGATCAACACCGGCCCGTGGATCCGCAACACGCTGAAGGTCGACAAGGCCGAGAACCGCGACGAGGGCCTCGAGGCCATCTACAAGGTCATGCGTCCGGGCGAGCCGCCGACCAAGGAAACGGCGGAAGCTCTGTTCGAAGGCCTGTTTTTCGACAGTGAGCGTTACGACCTGTCCGCCGTGGGCCGCGTCAAGCTCAACATGCGTCTCGACCTCGATGCCGAAGACACCGTCACCACGCTGCGCAAGGAAGACATCCTCGCCGTGGTGAAGGAAATGGTCGACCTGAAGGACGGCAAGGGCGAAGTCGACGACATCGACAACCTCGGCAACCGCCGTGTGCGTTCGGTCGGGGAACTGCTGGAGAACCAGTACCGCGTCGGCCTGCTGCGCATGGAACGCGCGGTGAAGGAACGCATGTCGAGCGTCGACGTGTCGACCGTCATGCCGAACGACCTGATCAATGCGAAACCTGCCGTTGCCGCCGTGCGCGAGTTCTTCGGCTCCAGTCAGCTCTCGCAGTTCATGGACCAGACCAACCCGCTGTCGGAAGTCACCCACAAGCGCCGTGTCTCCGCGCTCGGGCCGGGTGGTCTCACCCGTGAGCGTGCAGGCTTCGAAGTGCGCGACGTCCACCCGACGCATTACGGCCGCATCTGCCCGATCGAAACGCCGGAAGGCCCGAACATCGGCCTGATCAACTCGCTCGCCAGCTTCAGCCGGGTGAACAAGTACGGCTTCATCGAAACGCCGTACCGCCAGGTGAAGGACGGCAAGGTCACCTCCGACGTGATCTACCTGTCCGCGATGGAAGAGCAGAAGCACACCGTCGCACAGGCTTCGGCCGAACTGAACGACGACGGCAGCTTCGTGGAAGAACTGATCAGCGCGCGCCAGAACGGCGACAACCTGATGGCTCCGCGCGAGACGATCACGCTGATGGACGTGTCGCCCAAGCAGCTCGTCTCGGTCGGCGCATCGCTCATTCCGTTCCTGGAAAACGATGACGCCAACCGCGCACTGATGGGTGCCAACATGCAGCGTCAGGCCGTGCCGCTGGTGAAGGCGGAAGCGCCCTTCGTCGGTACCGGCATGGAAGAAACCGTGGCCCGCGACAGCGGCGCGGCGATCACCGCGACCCGCGGCGGCATCGTCGACCAGGTCGACGCGACCCGTATCGTCATCCGTGCGCAGGGCGACGTCGAACCCGGCCAGTCGGGCGTCGACATCTACACGCTGCAGAAGTTCCAGCGTTCGAACCAGGACACCTGCATTAACCAGCGTCCGCTGGTGAAGGTGGGCGACCTGATCGAACAGGGCGACATCATCGCCGACGGTCCCTCGACCGATCTCGGCGAGCTGGCGCTGGGCAAGAACAGCCTCGTCGCATTCATGCCCTGGAACGGCTACAACTACGAGGACAGCATCCTCATCTCCGAGCGTATCGTGAAGGACGATGTCTTCACCTCGATCCACATCGAGGAATTCGAGGTCATGGCCCGCGACACGAAGCTGGGGCCGGAAGACATCACCCGCGACATTCCGAACGTCGGCGAGGAAGCCCTGCGCAACCTCGACGAGGCGGGCATCGTCTATATCGGCGCCGAAGTGCATCCGGGCGATATCCTGGCCGGCAAGATCACGCCGAAGGGCGAAAGCCCGATGACGCCGGAAGAAAAGCTGCTGCGCGCCATCTTCGGCGAAAAGGCCAGCGACGTGCGCGACACCTCGCTCCGCCTGCCGCCGGGCGTGGCCGGGACGGTGGTCGAGGTTCGTGTCTTCAACCGCCACGGTATCGAGATCGACGACCGTACGCGTGCCATCCAGAACGAGGAAATCGAACGCCTCAAGAAGGACAGCCAGGACGAACGCGCCATCCTCAACCGTGCGACCTACAACCGCCTGCGCGACATGCTGGTCGGCCAGACCGCTTCGGCAGCGCCCAAGAGCGTGAAGAAGGGCACGGAGATCGACGAGGACCTGCTCGAAGGCATCGACCGCCACGAGTGGTTCAAGTTCGCAGTGGCCGACGACAATCGCCAGCAGCAGATCGAAGCGGTGAAGACCCAGTACGACGATGCGGTCAAGCTGATCGACGACAAGTTCGAAGACCGTAAGGAAAAGCTGGAGCGCGGCGACGAGCTGGCACCGGGCGTCCTGAAGATGGTCAAGGTCTTCGTCGCCGTGAAGCGCAAGCTGCAGCCGGGCGACAAGATGGCCGGCCGTCACGGGAACAAGGGTGTGATTTCGCGCATCCTGCCGGAAGAAGACATGCCGTTCCTGGAAGATGGTACGCCGGTCGATATCGTGCTGAACCCGCTGGGCGTGCCTTCGCGCATGAATGTCGGGCAGATCTTCGAGACCCATCTGGGCATGGCCGCACGCGGTCTCGGCCAGCAGGTCACGCAGGCACTGGAAGAGTGGAAGCTCGCCAACCCGAATGTGAAGGAAGACTACGCCAAGGCAGCACCGCCCAGCGCCGTCGTCGATCGCCTGAAGGAAGCCTACGGCGAGGACTATCACGACGAGATCGAAGCCCGTTCGACGGCAGAGATCGTGGAACTGGCCGGTCACCTCAAGATGGGTGTCCCGATGGGTACGCCGGTCTTCGACGGTGCCCGCGAAGGCGACGTGACGACCTATCTGGAAAAGGCGAACCTGCCGGGCAGCGGACAGGTCACCCTGTTCGATGGCCGCACGGGCGATGCCTTCGACCGCCAAGTGACCGTGGGCTACATCTACATGCTGAAGCTGCACCACCTGGTCGACGACAAGATCCACGCGCGTTCGATCGGACCGTACAGCCTCGTCACCCAGCAGCCGCTGGGCGGTAAGGCGCAGTTCGGCGGACAGCGCTTCGGCGAGATGGAGGTCTGGGCGCTCCAGGCCTACGGTGCGGCCTACACGCTGCAGGAAATGCTGACGGTGAAGTCCGACGACGTGATCGGCCGGACGAAGGTCTACGAAGCGATCGTCAAGGGCGACGACACCTTCGAGGCCGGCATTCCGGAAAGCTTCAACGTGCTCGTCAAGGAAATGCGCAGCCTCGGCCTCAACGTCGAACTCACCAGCCTGGGTGATGGCGACGAGGACGACGACGGCATGCAGATCGCGGCGGAGTAAGAGACGGCGATATGAAGAAAAACGGGCAGCAAGATATCTGGTGGGAGCGTTCCCTTGCTTTGCTCACCATTTTGCTTGGCGGTCTTTTGGCGATTTACATATTTGAGCCAAGAGTTTCGACCAAGGCCTGGGCCGCCGGAGGCACTGCGGTGTTAGCCCTGATCGCTGCTTGGGATTTCTATCGTTACCGCAGATCGACGACTGTCCGAGAAATTTGAGCTTCACCCCTCACAGGGAACTGAAAATGAACGAACTGACCAAATTCACCAACCAGCTCGCGAAGCCGGAAACCTTCGACCAGATCCAGATCGGTCTGGCGAGCCCCGAGCGTATCCGCAGCTGGTCCTTCGGCGAGATCAAGAAGCCGGAAACGATCAACTACCGCACGTTCAAGCCCGAGCGTGACGGCCTGTTCTGCGCGCGCATCTTCGGTCCGGTGAAGGACTACGAATGCCTGTGCGGCAAGTACAAGCGCATGAAGTACAAGGGCGTCGTGTGCGAAAAGTGCGGCGTCGAAGTCACCGTGACCAAGGTCCGCCGCGAGCGGATGGGCCACATCGAACTGGCTGCGCCTGTCGCGCATATCTGGTTCCTGAAGTCGCTGCCTTCGCGCATCGGCCTGTTGCTCGACATGCAGCTCAAGCAGCTGGAGCGCGTGCTCTACTTCGAGAGCTACATCGTGGTCGAGCCGGGTCTGACGCCGCTGGAGAAATTCCAGCTGCTGACGGAAGACGAGCTGCTCGACGCGCAGGACGAATATGGCGAAGACGCCTTCAGTGCCGGTATCGGTGCCGAAGCGGTCAAGATCATGCTCATGGAGCTCGACCTCGAGCAGGAGCGTGACGATCTGATGGAAGAGCTTGCGACGACCAAGTCCAAGCTCAAGCCCGCCAAGATCATCAAGCGCCTGAAGGTCGTCGAAAGCTTCATCGATTCCGGCAACCGCCCGGAATGGATGATCCTCGAAGTCGTGCCGGTCATCCCGCCGGAACTGCGCCCGCTGGTCCCGCTGGATGGCGGCCGTTTCGCGACGTCCGATCTCAACGATCTCTATCGCCGCGTCATCAACCGCAACAACCGCCTGAAGCGCCTGATGGAACTGCGCGCGCCGGACATCATCGTCCGCAACGAAAAGCGTATGCTGCAGGAAGCTGTCGACGCCCTGTTCGACAACGGCCGCCGCGGCCGCGTGATCACGGGCGCGAACAAGCGTCCTCTGAAGTCGCTCAGCGACATGCTCAAGGGCAAGCAGGGCCGCTTCCGCCAGAACCTTCTGGGTAAGCGCGTCGACTATTCGGGCCGTTCGGTCATCGTGACCGGTCCGGAACTGAAACTGCACCAGTGCGGCCTGCCCAAGAAGATGGCATTGGAGCTATTCAAGCCGTTCATCTACGCCCGCCTCGACGCCAAGGGTCTGTCCATGACGCTGAAGCAGGCGAAGAAGTGGGTCGAGAAGGAACGCAAGGAAGTCTGGGACATCCTCGACGAAGTCATCCGCGAGCACCCGGTCCTGCTGAACCGCGCTCCGACGCTTCACCGTCTCGGCATCCAGGCGTTTGAGCCCGTGCTGATCGAAGGCAAGGCGATCCAGCTGCACCCGCTCGTCTGCTCGGCCTTCAACGCCGACTTCGACGGTGACCAGATGGCCGTCCACGTACCGCTCTCGCTGGAAGCCCAGCTGGAAGCGCGCGTGCTGATGATGTCGACCAACAACATCCTTTCGCCCGCCAACGGCAAGCCGATCATCGTGCCTTCGCAGGACATGGTGCTGGGTCTCTATTACCTGTCCATGGAGCGTCAGGAGCATAAGCCGGAATTCGTCGAAGACGAAAACGGCGAGAAGGTCGAGAAGCTGCCGCGTTTCTCCGACATGGCGGAGGTGCATCAGGCGCTGGAAACCAAGTCGGTCACGCTGCACACCAAGATCATCACCCGCGTTCCGCAGGCCGATGAAAAGGGCAAGATCTCGATGGTGCGGTTCATCACCACCCCGGGCCGTATGCTGATCGGCGAATGCCTGCCGAAGAACCACAAGGTCCCCTTCGACATCGTCAACCGCCTGCTGACGAAGAAGGACATCGGCGACGTGATCGACGAGGTCTATCGTCACACCGGTCAGAAGGACACGGTGCTGTTCGCCGATGCCATCATGTCGCTGGGCTTCCGCCACGCGTTCAAGGCCGGCATTTCCTTCGGCAAGGACGACATGATCATCCCGGCCAGCAAGGAAGGCATGATCGAGAAGGCCAAGGACGAAGTTGCCGATTACGAGCAGCAGTACCAGGACGGCCTGATCACCCAGCAGGAAAAGTACAACAAGGTGATCGACGCCTGGAGCCGTACCGGCGACCAGGTGGCCGATGCCATGATGGAAGAGATTAAGTCGCAGCCGATCGACGACGACGGCCGCGAGGCGCCGATCAACTCGATCTACATGATGAGCCACTCCGGTGCCCGTGGTAGCCCCGCCCAGATGAAGCAGCTGGCAGGGATGCGCGGCCTGATGGCGAAGCCTTCGGGCGAAATCATCGAGACGCCGATCATCTCGAACTTCAAGGAAGGCCTGACCGTCCTTGAATACTTCAACTCGACCCACGGCGCCCGCAAGGGCTTGGCCGACACGGCTCTGAAAACGGCGAACTCGGGTTACCTGACCCGCCGTCTCGTCGATGTGTCGCAGGACTGCGTCATCGTGGAAGAGAACTGCAAGACGGAAAACGCTCTGGAAATGCGTGCCATCGTGCAGGGCGGCAGCGTCATCGCTTCGCTGGGCGAGCGTATCCTGGGCCGCACCGTGGCCGAGGACATCGTCAATGCGGCGACGGACGAGGTCATCGTGAAGAAGGGCACGCTGGTCGACGAACCGATGGTCAAGGCCATCGAGGAAGCCGAAGTGCAGGTCGCCAAGATCCGCTCTCCGCTGGTTTGCGAAGCCGACCAGGGCGTGTGCGGCACGTGCTATGGCCGTGACCTTGCCCGCGGTACGCCGGTGAACATCGGCGAAGCTGTCGGCGTCATCGCCGCGCAGTCGATTGGTGAACCCGGCACGCAGCTGACCATGCGTACCTTCCACATCGGCGGTGCCGCCCAGCTGAACGAAACCAGCCACCTCGAATCCATCTCGGACGGTAAGGTCGTCTATCGCGACATGCCGACCATCGTGGACAAGAAGGGCCGGATCCTGTCGCTCGCCCGCAATGGCGAACTGGCAGTGATCGACGCCGAAGGCCGCGAACGCGAGATCCACAAGGTGCCTTACGGTACCGTGCTGATGCACAAGGACGGCGAGAAGGTGAAGGAAGGCGACCGGCTGGCGGAATGGGATCCGTTCACCCTGCCGATCATCACCGAAACCTCGGGCGTGGTGAAGTTCCAGGACCTGGTCGATGGCTCGACGATGGAAGAGCGCGTGGACGATGCAACGGGGATCGCCCAGCGCGTCGTCACCGAGAACCGGGCAACCGGGCGCAAGAAGAAGGAAGACCTTCGTCCGCGCCTGACCCTGCTCGGCGAAGGCCAGAGCGCCGATTCCGACGAGACCGAGGCCCAGCGCTACATGCTGGCCCCGGGCACGTCGCTGTCGGTCGATGACGGCCAGACGGTCGAAGCGGGCGACATCCTTGCCCGCGCCAGCCGCGAAGCTGCCAAGACCCGAGACATCACCGGTGGTCTGCCGCGTGTTGCCGAGCTGTTCGAAGCCCGTATTCCGAAGGATGTGTCGGTCATTGCCAAGATTTCTGGCAAGATCGAATTCGTCCGCGAATACAAGGCGAAGCGCAAGATCGCCATCGTCCCCGAGGAAGGGGATCCGGTGGAGTACCTGATCGCGAAGACCAAGGTCATCGACGTTCAGGAAGGCGATTTCGTGAAGAAGGGCGACACGCTGGTGTCCGGCTCTCCGAACCCGCACGACATCCTCGATGTCATGGGCGTGGAAGCGCTGGCCGAGTATCTCGTGAACGAGATCCAGGAAGTCTACCGTCTGCAGGGCGTGAAGATCAACGACAAGCACATCGAGGTGATCGTTCGCCAGATGCTGCAAAAGGTCGAGATCACCGATGGCGGCGACACCGTGCTGCTGCCGGGCGAACAGGTCGACCTGGAGGAAATGCAGGAAGCGAATGCCAAGCTGACCCGCAGCAAGAAACCGGCACAGGGTACGCCGGTCCTGCTCGGCATCACCAAGGCCTCGCTCCAGACGCGTTCCTTCATCTCGGCCGCGTCGTTCCAGGAAACGACCCGCGTGCTCACGCAGGCGTCGGTCGAGGGCAAGAAGGACACGCTGATCGGCCTGAAGGAAAACGTGATCGTGGGCCGTCTCATCCCCGCCGGTACCGGCGCGGCGATGAACCGCGTTCGCGTCACCGCCTCCAGCCGCGATGCCGCCCTCCGCGCCCAGTGGAAGAAGCAGCAGGAAGCCCTTCTCGCTGCCGAAACCGCCAAGGAACAGCACGAAGCGGAACTGGCCCAGGATGCGGAAGCTGCCGCGACCGGCGATGCCACCATGGCAGCGATGGTCGACAGCGGCACCGGGACCGATGCCGACGCCGGCGATTACCTGCGCGAAGACGAGGGCACTCCGCCCGAAGCCATCGCGAAGGAAGAGCAGGCACAGGACGACGGTGCTGCCGACGAGCCGAAGGCCGACGACGCCGAATAATCGGCCTGCCCTACGGTAAAAATATCAAGCCCCGCCGGTTCGCTCCGGCGGGGCTTTTTATTCGTGGAGGTCACGCCTAATCTCGGCGCATGAAGTGTCCCTTCGTCCTGGTTGCCGTCGGGCTCAGTCTGGCAGGCTGCGGGCCGCAGGATGCGAGCCTGCGGCCAGAGAACGAGCTGCAGGACATTGCAAAAAACGCGGAACCGGTGCCCGATCTGCAAGGGCACTGGACGGTCTCGCGCCTGGATGGCGAGACACTGGACATGCGCATACCCCTGTCCGGCAGCAGCGATACGCTGGCGTGGGACCCCGGATGTGCCGGCTGGATCCTTTCATATCGGGCAGAAGAGGGTCGGCTGGTTATCGCGGACGATGTCGTGCCGCGCGATCGCCCGGTGTGCGACATCGGCTATCCCGAACCCCTGCCAGCGGTCATGACAGCCCTTCAGGGACGCTGGACTGCGACGAAAGAGCCAAACGGGAACATCGTCCTCTTACGAGATGAAACCCGTCTCGTCCTCGAAGCGTCTTCGTCTACGCCGCCGGAAACGCTGGCGGGAGAATGGGATGTCGTGCAGATCGACGGGCGCCCGGCAATTCCAAGCGGAAGCCTGCGCATCACGGCAGATGCCCATGCAATCCGCGTCGAACCGTCGTGCCTTGGAGGCGCCGTCCCTTATCGCATCGTGAACGAGCGTTTTAGCGTCATCGAGACACCGGCGCCCCCTCCGCCTCCTCCGGGTGCCGAGCCGGTTCCTCCGCCCCCAGTCTGCGCAGTCGTGCCGCCCAAGGGCAGGAACACCATTCTTTCCATCATCGGGAAGGCCGAAAAGATTACGCGCGGGGCCGAGCGCAAAGTTACACTGTCCGGTAGCGGCGGCAGCCTGACGCTGGCACGACGCGCTGCCGTTCGCACGCCCGGGGCAGGAACGCGGCAAAGTCTACCAAACCGGGAATAAATTACGGGAAGGGCGAAATGCGAAGCCCGATCTACCTGCTCAGCGCAAGGTTGCAAAACTTGCCGTCCGCAGCCCTAGCGGCACTCGCGCTGCCGGTTTCCATCGGCTATCGGGCTTGGCCATGACCACTACCCGTTTCGCCCCTTCGCCCACCGGACGGCTGCATGTCGGCAATATCCGCACGGCGCTGCACAACTGGTTCCTCTCCCGCAAATCCGGTGGGACATTCCTGCTGCGCATCGACGACACCGATGCCGAGCGATCGAAGGAGGAGTATGTCGATGCAATCCGCGCCGACCTCGCCTGGCTGGGGCTGGAGCCGAATGGAGAGGCGCGGCAATCCGATCGGCTGGCCCTCTACGACGAGGCTTTCGAGAAGCTTAAAGCCGAAGGCCGCGTCTACCCGGCTTACGAAACCGCGCGCGAGCTGGAGTTGAAGCGCAAGATCGCGCTGGGACGCGGCAAGCCGCCGATCTACGACCGCGCAGCCCTTGCGCTGTCCGAGGAGGAACGCGCGGCGAAGGAAGCAGACGGCGTCACTCCGCATTGGCGGCTTCGCCTCGACCATGACTCGCCGATCCAATGGGGCGACGGCGTGCGAGGCACGGTGAAATTCGACCCTGCGACCCTTTCCGACCCGGTGATCCGCCGCGCCGACGGAAGCTGGCTCTACATGCTGCCAAGCTGCGTCGACGATATCGACATGGGCGTGACGCAGGTGCTGCGCGGTGAGGACCACGTCAGCAACACCGCCGTGCAGGTGCAGATGTTCGAGGCGCTGGGAGCAACCCCGCCCGCTTTCGCGCACGAGGCGCTGCTGGTCGGCAAGGAAGGCAAGCTGTCGAAGCGACTGGGCTCGCTCGGCTGCGATGCATTCCGCGAGAAAGGGATCGAGCCCGAGGCGGTCATCGCGCTGCTGGCGCGCCTCGGCACCTCGCAGCCGGTGGAGCCGATTGCCGACCGCGAGAAGCTGCTCGACAGCTTCGACCTTGCGACCTTCGGCCGCGCCCCCGCCAAGTTCGACGAGGCCGAACTGGAGCGGGTGAACACGGCCATCGTCCACCAGATGCCCTTCAGCGACGTGGCCGATCGCTTGCCCGAAGGCATGGACGAGGCCGGCTGGCACGCGGTCCAGCCTAACGTGTCGACCGTTGACGAGGCGCAGGAATGGTGGCGGCTGGTCACCGGGCCCGTCGATGCCGTGGACTTCTCCGATGAAGATCGGGCCTACCTTTCCGAAGCGGCGCAGGCGCTGGAATGGGGCGAGAACCCTTGGGGTGCGCTGACCGGAAAGCTGAAGGAGGCCACGGGCCGTAAGGGAAAAGCGCTGTTCCTGCCGCTACGCCAGGCGCTGACCGGCATGAACCATGGCCCCGACATGGGCGAACTGCTGCCGCTGATCGGCGAGGCGGAGGCGCGTGGGCGGCTCGAGCGCGCTTCTACCTAGCTGCCGTGTTTCTCCAGTTCGTCGCCGGTGAGCGTCACGACATGCAGCAGGTTCGTGCTGCCCGGGGTCCCGAAAGGCACGCCTGCCAGCGCGATCAGCTTGCTGCCCGCCTCGCCGAAGCCGTGGCGCAGAGCCATGCGCTTGCCCTTGGCGATCATCTCTTCGAAACTGCCGATGTCCTTCGTCGCAACCGCGTGCGCGCCCCATAGCAGGGCGAGGCGGCGCGCGGTGCGCATGCTGGGCGTCAGGACGAGCATCGGCACGCTCGGGCGTTCGCGGGCGACACGGCGGGCCGTGCTGCCGGAGCCTGTGAAGACCGTCACCGCGCCGATCTTCACCGTGTCCGCGATGGTCATGCAGGCATGGCTAAGCGCGTCGGCAGTAGTGGCGTCGGGCGGCGTGTCGAGGAAGCGCACGCGGGCGAGATATTCCGGATCGTTCTCGACCTTGGTCGCGATGCGGTGCATGATGGTGACCGCTTCTTCGGGCCAGTCGCCGGCAGCCGTCTCCGCGCTGAGCATCACAGCGTCGGCCCCGTCATAGACTGCATTGGCGACGTCGGAGACCTCGGCCCTGGTCGGGCTGGGGCTTTCGATCATGCTTTCCAGCATTTGCGTGGCGACGATCACCGGCTTGCCCGCCGTGCGCGTCTTGTTGACGATGGTCTTCTGCAGTGGCGGAACGTCCTCCGGATCGAGTTCCACGCCCAGGTCTCCGCGCGCGACCATGATGCCGTCGGACAATTCGATGATCTCGTCCAGCCGGCGCACCGCCATGGGTTTCTCGATCTTGGCACACAGGGCGCCATAGCCGCCCATCAGGCGCCGCGCTTCGGCAAGGTCTTCGGGACGCTGGACGAAGCTGAGGCCGATCCAGTCCGCGCCCTGTTCCACGGCAAAGGCAAGGTCCTTGCGGTCTTTCGCTGTCAGGGCCGGGATCGGGATTTCGGCATCGGGCACGTTCACGCCCTTACGGTCCGAGATGACGCCGCCGACCTCTGCCGAGCACAGGATTGCGTCCTCGTCCGCCTTGATAACCCGCAACCGGATCTTGCCATCGTTGATCAGCAGGCGCTGGCCCTTTTCCAGCAGGCCGAACAGTTCGGGATGGGGCAGCTGGACCCGCGTTTCGTCGCCGGGTTCATCGCGCCGGTCGAGCGTGAAGTGCCCGGAATGGCGAATGACCGCCTTGCCATCCTTGAATTTGCCGACCCGCAGCTTGGGCCCCTGCAGGTCGCAGAAAACCGCGATCGGGCGGTGAAATTCCTTCTCCAGCGCGCGGATCGCCTTGATCGTTTCGGCATGCTGCGCGTGTTCGCCATGGCTCATGTTCACCCGGAACGCATCGACGCCTGCGCGAAAGAGGCGGCGCAGCATTTCGGGATCGCGGCTGGCAGGACCCGTCGTCGCGAGGATCTTGACCTTGCGGCCCCGGGGATCGAGTTTGGGCGGGGCGGGTTTTGCAGGGCGCTTTTCCATGGCGGGAAGCTATGGCACCGCCACATTGCAACTCAAGGACGAAACGCATGGATACGAATACGCCCCGCTCGCAAGGCAATCTGGATACCCTGGACGATGCCGTCGCGGCGGCTGCCTTCCGCCGGCTTGTGCGGCATTTGCAGCACCGCCACGATGCGCAGAATATCGACCTGATGGGCCTGAGCGGTTTCTGCCGCAATTGCCTCGCCGACTGGATCATGGATGCCGGCTTCGAAGGCGACAAGGCCGCCGCGCGCGAGCTCATCCACGGCATGCCGCAGGACGAATGGAAAGCCACGCGCCAGACCCCGGCAACGCAGGAACAACTGGACCGCATGGAAGCGAGCGTGGCGAAGAACGCGCGATAATAATCGTCCGATAAACCGGGTTGGCGGTTCACCCCTCCGGACTGGCTCGCTAAAGCGCGCGCAACTGATTCTCACACATGACCGGAGACCCCCGATGGCCGATACCGATGCCAATGCCGCCGATGACCGCCTGCGCCTGCTGATCGAACGGATCGAGCGGCTGGAAGAGGAAAAGAAGGGCATCGCTGAGGATATCCGCGACGTCTACGCAGAGGCGAAGGCGGTCGGGTACGATCCGAAGATCATGCGCCAGGTCGTCCGCCTGCGGAAGATGAAGCCGGACGATCGCAGCGAGCAGGAAATGGTGCTCGACACCTACAAGACGGCGCTCGGCATGGTGTGATAGCCCCTGCTGTGTCATGCTGGTGGTACAGTCAGAGGAGGACAGAATGGCCGGACCCTGGAAAGATGCGCGCGGCATCATCGTAACCACGACCCCGACGATCGAAGGACGCCCGATCGAGGCCTATCTCGGCATCGTGACGGGCGAAGTCATCGTCGGGGCGAACCTGTTCCGCGACCTGTTCGCCAATATCCGCGACATCGTGGGCGGGCGTTCGGGCAGCTACGAACGGATCCTGCGCGATGCGCGCCAGCAGGCGATCGAGGAATTGCAGGCGGAATGCGGGGCGCTGGGCGGCAATGCCGTGGTCGGGGTCGATCTCGATTACGAGGTGATCGGCGATACCGGCTCCATGCTGATGGTGTCGGCCAGCGGTACGGCGGTGAAACTCTCCTGATCAGGCTTGCCGGGTTCGCTCAACCGGCGCCCGGCAGCATCTCGCCGAGCACCAGAACCAGCGCGACCGCCGTGCCGTTGTGCATGGCGTGCAGCAGCATCGCTGCCCACAGCCCGTAATGGACGCGGGCATAGCCGAACAGCGCCCCGGCAATGAATTGCGGGATTACCAACGGCAGCAGGATCAGCAGGGTCCCTTCGGTGTAATTGGCCAGATGAACCAGCGCAAAAGCCAGTGTCACCAGCCAGAAGACGACCGGGAATGCAGCGGCAAACCAGCGGAAGGGCGCTCTTCCGCGCAAGGTATAGAGCGCCGCGACCGCACCCGCCCCGGTAAGAAGCGCGCCGCCGATCGCCTTGACGTTCACGGGCGCGTCAGACCGGGCGATGTCGGTCTGGGTCAGCAGGATGAACCCCGCCGCCAAAACGCCGAGTGCGAGCCAGTGGCCGGGCCTGCCCGAGAGCCAGCTGCGAAAGGCGGTTTCCTCCAGCAGGGGCGCGCCCAGCACGATGGCGGCAATCACCATCGGCGTCAGCGCGATATCGTTCAGCGAGTTCGACGGGAATTCGAACCCTGCGGCAAGCGCTGCCATGGCCAAGATGCCGAGCAGGCTCATCGCCGCGAAATCCACCGCGTAAAGGCGCAGGACGCCGACAAGACCTTGCGCGCCGATCCCCGTTGCGCGTTCCGGCAGGACTGGCCTGCGCAGGAAAGCGGCCAGCGGGGGCCTGTTGCCAGTCGAGACAGGCGAAATGTCGCCGCGCTCCGGCGAGGGAAGGGTTGAGGGAGACGGGGTCATGGGGCTATGCGCACCTCTTACAGATTCATCCACTTACAATCGGTGCACGCGACCCATGGCAGGCCATTCCAAATTCAAGAACATCATGCACCGCAAGGGTGCACAGGACAAGAAACGCTCCAACCTGTTTTCCAAACTTTCGCGCGAAATTACGGTTGCGGCGAAAATGGGCACGCCCGATCCGGACATGAATCCGCGTCTGCGCCTGGCGGTCAATACGGCCAAGGCTCAGTCCATGCCCAAGGACAATATCCAGCGCGCGATCGACAAGGCGAGCGCGGCGGATGGCGAGAATTACGAGGAAGTGCGCTACGAAGGCTACGGCCCCGGCGGCAGCGCCATCATCGTCGAGGCGCTGACCGACAACCGCAACCGCACCGCCACGGCCGTGCGCACCGCCTTCAGCAAGAATGGCGGCAATCTGGGGACCGAGGGCAGCGTTGCCCACGGCTTCGAACGGCTGGGCTACATCGAATACGGGCCTGAGGCAGGCGACGAGGAGAAGATCCTGGAAGCTGCCATGGAAGCCGGGGCGGAAGACATTTCCTCCAGCGAAGACGGCCACGAGATATGGACGGCGGCAGAAGACCTGCACCAGGTTTCCAGCGACCTGGAAAAGTCGCTGGGCGAGGCGAAGGAAGTCAAGCTTGCATGGAAACCGAACCTGACGGTCGACATGGACGAGAAGGGCGCCGGCACGCTGCTGAAGCTGATCGACACGCTGGACGATGACGACGACGTCCAGACCGTGTGGGGCAATTACGAAATCTCGGACGAGGTGATGGCCAAGCTGGACGCGTGATCGTCCTCGGACTCGACCCGTCGCTCAGTTGCACGGGCTGGGGCGTCATCCGCTTCGAGGGAAGCCGCATCGCGCATATCGCGAACGGTCAGGTGCCCACCGCGCCGAAATCGCCCATGGCGGATCGGCTCGACCAGCTCTACTCCGCCATCGCTGCGGTCGTCGCTGCGCATGGCCCCGACCGCGCGGCGGCGGAGGAGATTTTCGCCAACAAGAACGCGCAATCGACCATAAAGCTGGCGCAGGCGCGCGGCGCGGTGCTGGCGGCCTGCGGTGCTGGCGGGCTGAGGGTGAACGAGCATTCCGCGCGGCTGGTGAAGAAATCGGTCGTCGGAACCGGCGCAGCGGACAAGCGCCAGGTCCAAGCGATGCTGAAGGTCCTGCTTCCCGGCATACAGGTCGCCGGCGCGGACGCTGCAGATGCGCTGGCTGTGGCTATTGCCGACGCGCATCTGTCGCCGCGATAAAATCCTGCAAAGGAACAATGCCTTAGCTCGGCCGTAATACCGTCATGCCGCAGCGGCTTTGCCTAAGCAGGCGTTTCAAGCGGAGAGCCGGAATGCGAAAGATCCTGACGACTGCCTTCGCCACGACCACCTTCCTGCTGGGCGGATGCGCCATGGGCTATGGCGGCAATCCGATCGGCGCCGTGCTCGGATCGGTCCTTGGCGGGGCCGGAACGCAGGACGGTTACGACACGAACCGCCTCAACGATTTCGAGCGGGCTGCGGCCAATGCATGCGCCAGGGAAGCGTCGCGTTACGGTCGCATTTCGCTGGAGCGGGTCGAGCAGCGCAGCCGCGACATCGTGCGCGTCGATGGCCGCATCGATTCCCGCGACCGCAATCGCGACCAGTTCCTGTGCGAATTCCGCAGCGACGGCCGGATCGTGAATTTCCGTACCGGCTGATCGCGGCGAGCGATTGACTCCGGTGCATCGCCGACGGAAATGGCGGCAATGTTTCTTGTCGTTTTTCGCAACACGAAATGCGCCGACATGGACGCACAGGCATATGCCGAGGACGCCGCGCGCATGGAGCGCGAGGCTTTCGGGCAGCCTGGGTTCCTGTCCTTCAAGAGCTTCACTGCGGATGATGGGGAAGTGGTCGCCATTTCCGAATGGGAGAGCCGGGAGGCTGCGGCTGCGTGGCGGCGACGGGCTTCCCATGCAAAGGCGCAGGCTCGTGGGCGCGATGCGTATTACGATCAATATACCGTCGTGACCTGCAACAATCCCGATATCCGGCGTTGGCAGGCGGGCGAACCGACCTGAAAAGACGTGCGTTCGGCCATGCTTAATATGAGCGCCTGCAAGGACCTTGTCATATGCAGGTGCTGTGACATGCCCGGCCCAGAGTGAATGTTCTCCAGCGAAGAAGTGCCAGCCATGACCATACAGCTTTTCGGCATCCCCAATTGCGACACCGTGAAGAAGGCACGCAAATGGTGCGATGCGAACGGCGTCGATTACGCGTTCCACGACTACAAGAAGGAAGGCGTGGACCGCGACCGGCTTGAACGGTGGGCCGACGAGTGCGGGTGGGAGTCTTTGCTGAACCGGCGCGGGACGACCTATCGCAAGCTGGATGACGCGGACAAGGCGGACATAAACCGCGACAAGGCGCTGGCCCTGCTGGTGGAACACCCGAGCATGATCAAGCGGCCCGTTGCCCAGCACGAAGATGGTAGCCGCATCCTGGTCGGCTTCAACGAAAGTGAATGGGAGAACGCGTGGTGCTGAGACTTTCCGTAAGGCTGTTGGCTCTGGCCGCATGCGTGCTCGCCCCGATGCCCGCTATTGCGCAGGACGATCTTCTGGTGATTGCACATCGCGGCGCGAGCGGGGATCGCCCCGAACATACGCTGGCGGCCTACGAACTCGCGATCGACCAGGGGGCCGATTATATCGAACCCGACCTGGTCGCGACGAAGGACATGGTCCTGGTCGCCCGGCACGAGAACGAGATCGGCGCAACGACGGACGTCGCCTCGCGCGACGAATTTCGCGACCGGCGGCGGAGCAAGACCATCGACGGCGAACTGGTTTCCGGCTGGTTCGTGGAAGATTTCACCCTCGCCGAACTTCGCACCTTGCGAGCCAAGGAGCGCCTGCCCGCACTGCGTCCCTCCAACACCCGTTTCGACGGCCTTTACCAGGTCCCCACATTCGCAGAGATCGTGACACTGGTGCGGGCGAAGGAGGCGGAGACGGGCCGTGCGATCGGGCTTTACCCCGAATTGAAGCACCCCACTTTCCTTTTGCAGGACGCAGGGATCGACATGGTCGACCTGCTGGTGGCCGAATTGCGGGAAGCGGGGCTGGACGGTGCGGACGACGCCGTGTTCGTCCAGAGTTTTGAAGTCGGCACGCTGGAACGGCTGGACCGGATGCTGGATGTCCGGCTGGTTCAGCTGGTGAAGGACGAGGGCGGCCCCGCCGACATGCGCGGCCTCAGCTATGCCGACATGGTCTCGCCGGCGGGCCTGGCAGAAATTTCCGCCTATGCCGACGGTATCGGGGCGCCCGTCGGCCTTCTTTTTGGACCTGCCGGTACGGCGTTGCCGGTCATTGCCGATGCGAAGGAGGCCGGGCTGCTGGTCCATGCCTGGACCGTGCGGAAGGAAAACGCCTTCCTTCCCGAACAGCTCAGGGGGCGGGGCGGCCCGGCGCAGACGGGCTGCGACGAATCTCTTTATTCCACGCTCGCCAGCAGCGGTATCGACGGGGTCTTCACGGATGATCCGGGGCGCATGGTTTCGCCCGATCCCACCGGCAATCCGGTCTGCATGGGCGGCGGCTAGGCCGCGCGCACGCTCATGATGTAATTCAGCGAGAAATCGTCCGACAAGTGCAGCCCCTTGCCCGGACGCCACGCGATGCCGCGGGTCTCGGTGACTTGCAGGCCCGTATCCGCCAGCAGCGCTTCCAGTTCATCCGGGGTGACGAAATCGTCCCAGTGATGCGTCCCAGCAGGGATGGCACCGGTGCCTTCTGCCGCGCCGACCAGGAGGAGACGGCTTGCGGCAGTCCGGTTGGGCGTGGACAGGACCATCAGGCCGCCCGGCTTGAGCCTGTAGGCAAGGCCCGACAGGAACGCGCCCTTGTCGGCGACGTGCTCCAGCACCTCCAGCGAGGTCACCAGGTCGAATTGGCCGAGCGCCGCATCCGCCAGCTCTCCCGCACGATAGTCTATCTCCAGACCGCTGCCCGCTGCGTGGGCGCGGGCCGCAGCGATATTCTCCTCCGCCGCATCAAGCCCCGTCACTGCCGCGCCCATCCGGGCCAGCGGTTCGCACAGCAGCCCTGCGCCGCAGCCGACATCCAGCGCGGTCTTCCCCGCCAGCGGCTGCGGGTCGCGCACATCGCCGCCCCAGTGGGTATCGATCGCCTCGCGCACGAAGCCCAGCCGCACCGGATTGAGCTTGTGCAGCATGGCGGAGGAGCCCTTCGGATCCCACCACTCCGCCGCCAACGCACCGAAATGCGCGGCCTCGTCCGGGCGGATGGTGGCCGCTGCATTTGCCTGCGGCGTAGAATTGCTTCGCGCTTCGTGTCTTGCATCGCTCATGCCCGCTTCGTAACAGCGCCCGTCTGCCCGGGATAGGGGCGAGCAGCGGGAGTGACGGATCCTTGGCGCGCATCGTGATGAAATTCGGCGGCACCTCCATGGCGGGGACCGAGCGCATTCGCCGCGTCGCGCAGATCGTGCGCCGCCAGGCCGCGCCCAAGCCCGACGGCACGCGTGACGAGGTCGTGGTCGTCGTCTCCGCGATGGCGGGCGAAACCGACCGCCTCGTCAATTTCGCGCGCGAGGCCCATGCCCTCTACGATCCCGCCGAATACGACGTCGTCGTCGCCAGCGGGGAACAGGTCACTTCCGGCCTCCTGGCGATGACCCTGCAATCCATGGGCTGCAAGGCCCGCAGCTGGCTCGGCTGGCAGCTCCCCGTCCGCACGGTGGAGGCACATGCCAAGGCGCGGGTCGAGGGAATCGACGCCGACGCGCTTCTCGCCTCCCTTGCCGAAGGCTCCGTCGCCGTCGTCCCCGGTTTCCAGGGCATCAGCGCCGAAGGCCGCATTACCACGCTGGGCCGCGGCGGGTCCGATACCAGCGCCGTGGCCGTCGCCGCCGCGGTGAAGGCCGACCGCTGCGACATCTACACCGATGTCGACGGCGTCTACACCACCGATCCCCGCATCGTGGCCCGCGCGCGCAAGCTGAAGGCGGTAACCTACGAGGAGATGCTGGAACTGGCCAGCGTCGGGGCCAAGGTCCTGCAGACCCGCAGCGTGGGCCTGGCCATGAAGGAACAGGTCCGCGTGCAGGTCCTTTCCAGCTTCACAGACGACGATTCCCCTCCCGCAGACGACCTGCCCGGCACGCTGATCGTGTCCGACACCGAAATGGACGCGATCCTCGAAAGGAACGACATGGAACGCCAGCACGTCACCGGCATCGCCCACGACAAGAACGAGGCCAAGATCATCCTGACCCGCGTGCCGGACAAACCGGGCGCCGTGGCGGAGATTTTCGAACCGCTGGCCGCCGCGTCGATCAATGTCGACATGATCATCCAGAACGTGGGCCGCGACAAGGGCGAGACCGACGTCACCTTCACCGTGCCCCAGACCGACCTGCCGCGCGCGCAGGCCCTGCTGGAGGACCGGCGCAGCGGCATCGGCTTCAACCGTATCATCACCGACAGCCACATCGCCAAGATCAGCGTGGTGGGCGTGGGGATGAAGAGCCATGCAGGCGTCGCCAGCACGATGTTCCGCAGCCTGTCCGACCGCGGCATCAACATCCAGGCGATCAGCACGTCGGAAATCAAGGTCAGCGTGATGATCGACGAGGACGAGACCGAACTCGCCGTCCGCGTCCTCCACACCGCCTACGGCCTGGACGCCCCCGAAGAGGGCTGAGCAGAGAACCAAGCAGAGGGCTGAGCACTCCCCTCTCCGCAACGAAGTTGACAAAGGTGACACCGCCCCGCGGCGCGAAATCTCCTTTTCCTGTTATACGTCAGCAGCTTGCGCCCGAAAACGAAGTTGACACTTCGCCCGGGTGCAAACGCGAAAACACACCCACCCGGCACGCCGCGCCCACCGGGTCGGCCCGGCGCCACAGGCAGCGGTAGCAAGCGCCGGCCGTGTAGGAAAATTGTTTGCTTGCGGCAAAGCCGAGCGGCCTTAGTAACCAAGACTACGGGAGAGTGTCTTGAGCCGCCAGCTTATCAATGAATACCGCAACGACCTCGATCGGATCATCAAGGTCGGCGGAAACCTGAACGAAGGCTCCGTACGCGATGCCTTTCAAGGGCTTCTGAAAAGCTGGGGCCGGTCCAACGACCTTACCTACCTGTCCGAACATCCCATGACGACGGCACAGGGAACGAACATCCGCATCGACGGCGCGCTGGTCTACGATATCCGCGTTCCCTTCGGCTATTGGGAGGCGAAGGACACCAGGGACGATCTCGAAGAGGAAATTCGCAAGAAGGAAGCCAGAGGCTATCCCAAGACGAACATCATCTACGAGGACACAACGCGCGCGGTGCTGATCCAGGACGGACGGCGCACTGCCGAAGCGGACATGACCAATACCGAGGAGCTATACGAACTCCTCAACCAATTCTTCGCCTACGAACAGACATCCATCCGCGACTTTCGTAAGGCGATTGCCAAGTTCGGCGAGGATTTGCCCGCCATCCTCGATGCCCTGCGCGAACGCATCCGCGAAAAACGCGAGGCCAGCCCGGATTTCGCCAAGGCCGAGGAGACGTTCCTCAAGCAGGTCAAGGAGACCATCAACCCCTCGCTAGAGCGCGCCGACGTCACGGAAATGCTGATCCAGCACATCCTGACGGAAGACATTTTCAACCGCGTGTTCGACATGCGCGACTACCACCGCGATAACAATATCGCGAAGCAGCTTTATGCGCTGGAGCGCAAGCTGTTCGAATATGGTGACAAGCGCTCGCTGCTACAGGCGCTGCGGCCCTATTACACAGGGATCGAGGAAACCGCGCACCTGATCCAGAGCCATTCGGAAAAGCAGAACTTCCTGAAATCGCTCTACGAGAATTTCTACAAGGTCTATAATCCCAAGGCCGCCGACCGGCTGGGCGTGGTTTACACGCCGGGCGAAATCGTCCGCTTCATGATCCGCAGCGCGGACTGGCTGTGCGAAAAGCATTTCGGCAAGAACCTCGTTGATCGGGGCGTCGAAATCCTCGACCCGGCGACGGGCACCGGCACTTATATCGTCGAGCTGCTGGAATATTTTCGCGGACAGCCGGACAAGTTGCGGCAGAAATACAAGGAGGAGCTGCACGCCAACGAGGTGGCGATCCTGCCCTATTACGTCGCCAACCTGAATATCGAGGCGACGTATCAGGCAATCACCGGCCAGTTTGCCGAATTCGAGGGGCTATGCCTGGTCGATACGCTGGACAATGTGGACGGGCTCGGCATCCATTCGGGCCACCAGTTCGACATGCTCGGCGCGCTGAGCGACGAGAATATCGAGCGCGTGAAGCGGCAGAACCGGCGCAAGATCAGCATCATTATCGGCAATCCGCCGTATAATGCGAACCAGCAAAGCGAGAACGACAACAACAAAAACCGCGAATACCCACACATCGACGACCGAATAAAGCGGACCTACATTAAAGAGAGCACCGCTCAGAAAACGAAGCTCTACGATATGTATTCGCGCTTTTATCGCTGGGCTAGCGACCGGCTTGGCGACGAAGGGATCGTCGCCTTCGTCAACAATAACAGTTTTCTGGAAGCGAGAACCTTTGACGGATTTCGGAAACGTATGGCCGAAGAGTTCTCGGAAGCTTGGGTTATCGATCTAAAAGGCAATGCTCGCAATAGTGGTGAACGGCGTCGGCGCGAAGGCGGCAACGTTTTCGAGGACAAGATCAAGGTTGGGGTCGCGGTCGCCTTTTTCATCCGCAAAAAAAGCAAAGCTCCTTTCAGGATCAACTATCTGGCCGTTGAGGATTATGCGACGGAGGACGACAAGCGGAGTTACATCGCATCGCGTGACCTGCAGACGGACAAGTTCGTTCGCATTCGCCCGAATGAGCGTAGCACTTGGCTAAATCAAATTGAAGCCAGTGAATGGGACGAGTTTCTGCCAATTGCAGATAAGGCGGTGAAATCTGCAGATGATAAGCGCAAAGAACGCGCTATTTTTAAGTTGTTCTCGCTCGGTGTGAAAACTAACCGCGATGACTGGGCGGTATCTCGTTCGTCAGGCTTTCTTGATACAGTGTATGAATACCATTTGCAGGAATATCGCGATCTCGTACGAAGCCTTCCGAAAGGAAAGCTAGACTATCGGAAACTTAACTTCAATGATCAGATTAAATGGACAAGGAAAACCCGTAAGCTGGCGGCGGCGAGGTCTAAGCTTGTCGGAAAACCCAATTCGATACAGTCACTCTATCGACCATATGACCGGCAACGAACGAACTTTCTGTGGCAATTCAACGAGGATCATTATCAGCTCGCGCGCTTAGAGCGTGACAACACATTTAGCCGGTCGATATTGATCAGCGGCCAGCCCGCCTCCAAGCCGTTTCAAGCATTGGCAGTAATCCAGTTGTGGCATCATGATACGCTCGAAAAGGCGACTGGACTCTCCAGCCATCGCTACACCAAATCCGGCGAGCAGATAGACAACATCACCGACTGGGCGCTCAACAAGTTCAAGGCGCATTACAAGGATGAGGTCGCAGCGGCGCGTCACGCGAATCGTGTCGGTAACGGCGGTGTAGCCCACCAGATAACCAATCCCGACGGTTCGGTCGAAACGCTGGAGCTGGACGCAAGCCCGCCCGCTTGGCCGGCCGATGACAACGGCGTGCCAACGGTCACCAAGGACGCAATCTTCGCCTATTGCTACGCCGTCCTGCACGATCCGGTCTATCGCGAGAAATACGCGCTGAACCTCAAGCGCGAGTTTCCGCGCATCCCCTTCTATCCGGATTTTGCCCAATGGGTGGAGTGGGGGGAGGCGCTGCTCGACCTGCATATCGATTACGAGGAGGTTGAGCCTTACCCGCTGGAGCGGGTCGATACGCCCAACCCCAAGCGCGCCGAGGGTTCGCATCCCAAGCCCAAGCTAAAATCCTTCCTCGCCGAAGGGGCCGAGACGGGCAGCGTCGTCGTGGATGAAGATACGCAGATCACCGGCATTCCGGCGGGCGCGTGGGACTATCGCCTCGGCAATCGCAGCGCGATCGACTGGGTGCTCGACCAGCACAAGGAAAAGAAACCGCGCGACCCGACCATCCGCGAGAAGTTCAACACCTATCGCTTCGCCGATTACAAGGAGAGCATGATCGACCTGCTCGCCAAGGTCGTGCGGGTGAGCGTGGAAACCAACGCGATCACCGATGTGATGGCCGCGTTGGATCGCAGCGATTGGGGCGACAGCTCGCCCTAACTCCCCGAAATCTCCCCGCCTGCGGGGGCGGCGGCTCTCAGGGTTTCGACCAGGGCCTGGCCTGCGGCCATGGCGGCGGCGTCGTCGCCTGCCTCCACCGCGTCGCGGATCGACTGCAGGTCTTCGCGTGCCGCTTCGACCAGCGGGGCGGGCAGGACGCGCTCGTTCTCGTCGAGATAGCTGGCCATGCGGTCGACCACCACGGTGCGGTCGGCGCTGATGGTGGGGCGGGCCAATTCGCGCGCGATCAGGCCGGCGCCGGAAATGGCCTGGTTGATCTCGGTCGCATCTTCGGAAATGCCGTAAGGATCCGCGCCCGCCGTGGTCTGTGCCTGCGGCTCGCCCGCCGGGTCGGCTTCGGGCGCGGGCTCTGCCGAACATGCTGCCAGCGACAGGGCGGCGATAGCGGCGGCGGCATTCAGGGCAATGATGGAAGTGGGGCGGTTGCGACCGTTGTGGGAATGCATGGGATGTCCTTGATTTTTATCGTTGTGCCTTCGCAAACGCATGGGCGGCGAAGGGTTTCCGCGGTGCAGGCGCTTGCCCACCGCGCGCCGCTCCCCTAACCGCGGCTGCCATGACTATCTATCCCAAAAGCCACGCCCTGATGCAGCGCGGGCGCGAATTTCTCGGCTGCGAACACGCCGTCCTGTGCGGCGCGATGAGCTGGGTTTCCGAGCGCAACCTGGTCTCCGCCATTTCCAATGCCGGCGGCTTCGGCGTGATTGCCTGCGGGGCGATGACGCCCGATCTGCTGGACGCCGAAATCGCGGCGACGAAGGCGATGACGGACAGGCCCTTCGGCGTGAACCTCATCACCATGCATCCGGACCTGATGGACCTGATCGACGTGTGCGCGAAGCATGGCGTGGGCCATGTCGTGCTGGCAGGCGGCATTCCGCCCAAGGGCAGCGTCGAGCGAATAAAGGAAGGCGGGGCCAAGGTCATCGTCTTCGCCCCCACGCTGGCGCTGGCGAAGAAGCTGCTGCGCTCTGGTGGGGACGCGCTGGTGATCGAAGGCATGGAGGCGGGCGGCCATATCGGTCCCGTTTCCACCAGCGTGCTGGCGCAGGAATTCCTGCCCGAGCTTTCGCAGGATCACCTGGTCTTCGTCGCGGGCGGCATCGGCCGGGGCGAGGCGATTGCAGGCTATCTGGAGATGGGCGCGGTCGGCGTGCAACTGGGCACGCGCTTCGCCGCCGCCAGCGAGAGCATCGCGCATCCCGACTTCAAGAAGGCGTTCTTCCGCGCCAATGCCCGCGATGCCGTGGCATCGGTGCAGGTCGATCCGCGCCTGCCGGTGATCCCCGTGCGCGCATTGAAGAACAAGGGGACCGAGGCCTTCACCGCCAAGCAGCGCGAAGTGGCCGGGCTGGTGGATACTGAAGGCCTGGAAATGATGGAGGCCCAGCTGCAGATCGAGCATTACTGGGCAGGCGCCCTGCGCCGCGCGGTGATCGACGGCGATGTGGAGAACGGCAGCCTGATGGCCGGGCAGTCGGTCGGCATGGTCAAGCAGGAAGAGCCGGTGGCGGACATCATGCGCGGCCTGATGGACCAGTGCGAACAGGCGCTCGGCCAGAGGCATAACGCCGGGTGAGCGAGCCGCTCGTTTTGACGCTCGCCTGCGAGGACCGGCCGGGCATCACGGCCGCCGTCACCTCGTTCCTGTTCGAACGCGGCGGCAATGTGCTGGAAGCGCAGCAGTTCGGCGACTTCCAGAGCGGGCGGTTTTTCATGCGGGTGGAATTCGACCCCGCCGACGCTTCGCGCGAGGTCCTGCGGCGCGAGTTTAAAGACGTTGGGGGCCGCTTCGCCATGGATTGGAAGCTGGCCCTGCGGGACCGCCCGCGCCGGGTGCTGCTGATGGTCAGCAAGTTCGATCACTGCCTGGCCGACCTGCTCTATCGCTGGCGGATCGGGGAAATGGCGATCCGGCCCGTCGCCATCGTCTCCAACCATCCGCGCGAAAGCATCACGCATACCGATTTGGGCGACGTGCCGTTCCACCACCTGCCAGTGACGCGCGAGACAAAGGCGGAGCAGGAGGCGCAGGTGCGCGCCATTGCGGACGAAACGGATGCCGAGCTGGTCGTGCTCGCCCGCTACATGCAGATCCTGTCGGACGAGCAGGCCGCCCATTTCGCCGGGCGCTGCATCAATATCCACCATTCCTTCCTGCCCGGCTTCAAGGGCGCAAAACCCTATCACCAGGCCCATGCGCGGGGCGTGAAGATGATCGGGGCGACGGCGCATTACGTGACCACCGACCTCGACGAAGGGCCGATCATCCACCAGGACGTGGAAGCCATCAGCCATGCCGACACGCCCGATGCGCTGGTGCGCAAGGGCCGCGACATCGAACGCCGCGTGCTGGCAGAGGCCGTGCGCCTCCATGTCGAAGAACGCGCCTTGCTGAATGACGGGCGCACGGTGGTGTTCCAGCGATAGACGGCCAGCGATAGACGGCCAGCGATAGACGGCCAGCGATAGACGGGAAGTGGGAGAGAGAGCATGAACGGACCGGACCTGACAGGACGCGTGGCGCTGGTGACGGGCGCGTCCTCCGGCTTTGGCGAGCGGTTCGCCCGCGTGCTGGCCGCGCACGGCGCGAAGGTCGTGCTGGCCGCGCGGCGGGTCGAGCGGCTGGAGGCGCTGGCGGATGAGCTGGGGCGCGAAAACGCGCTGCCGGTCGAGATGGACGCGAGCGATGCCGAGGCGCTGGTGGCGGCGGTGGAGGCGGGAAGCCAGGCGTTCGGCACGATCGACATCCTCGTCAACAATGCCGGCATTCCCGACGCGCAGCGTGCCCATAAGATGAGCCTGGAGCTGACCGACCGCGTGCTGGACGTGAACCTGCGCGCGCCGTGGGTGCTTTCCTGCGAGGTCGCCCGGCGACTGATGGCGGCGGAAAAGCCGGGGCGGATCGTCAACATCTCCAGCGTGGCACATTACCGCTACGATGGCGGCGGCGCGGCGCTCTATGCCGTGACCAAGACCGCGCTTGCCCGCATGACAGAGGCACTGAGCGTCGAGTGGGCCTATGCGAACATCAACGTCAACGCGATCTGCCCGGGCATGTTCGTGACCGAGATGACCGACGGCATGTTCGAACGCATCGGCGATCCGAGGCCGGGCCTAGCGCGGCAACGCGTGCCCGAGGTCGAGCAGATGGATTCCACCCTGCTCTACCTCGTCGATCCCGCCAGCGAATGCGTCACCGGCGCGGTGATCCGCGTGGATGACGGGCAGGCTGCAAAAGGCAAATTGCGCTAGTCGGCCGCTTGCGGTTCCATCGCCTTGTCCTCGTTCGCGCGGGCGATGACGTATTCGCGGATCGCGTCCATCTCTTCCTTGCTGAGCGATTCCGCGAAGCTGGCCATGCCATTGTCTTTCAGCAGGCCGTCATGGACGACGCTGAGCCAGGCGGCCTTGTTGCCCAGCGTGCCTGAGCGCCTGAGGTCCGGCAGGACGGTGCTGCCGACGGCTCCGGGTGCGTGGCACACGGCGCAGTAGCGGGCGTATTTTGCCTTGCCGAGCGCGATGGTTTGCGCGCTTGCTCGGCTGGGCGGGGGGTCGAGCGGGATGTCGGCCAGCGCCGGTTCGGGCGGCAATGCCGCCATAGCGCCCAGCCGGAAGACCAGCAGGCGCGATATGTTGCGCACCGGGGCCTTCGCCTTCATCAAATCGCCGTCGACGCTGAGCGCATAGGCGCCGCCCCAACCGGCAAGCACGGCGACATATTGCTGGCCGTCCACGGTGTAGGTGACGGGCGGGGCCACGATGCCGGTCTGCGCGGCGAAGCTCCACAATTCCTCCCCGCTGGCTGCATCGAACGCCTTGAAGTCGCTGCCCGCCGTGCCCTGGAAAACCAGGCCGCCCGCGGTTGCCAGCAGGCCGCCGTTCCACGGCCCCTCGTGTTCGACGCTCCAGCGCGCCTTTTTCGCCACCGGATCCCATGCGACCAGCATTCCGCGCAAGGTTCCGGCCACTTGCCTACGGAAGCCGAGATCGGGCGGCAGATCGCCTGCGCCAAGGTCGAAGCCTACGTTGAAGCCGCGCGCCCGGTCGGGCTTCCAGTCGGCTTGCGGGGCGTAAACCATGCCTGCTTCGAAGGCGGGAATGTAGACGAGGTTTTCGCCCGGGTGATAGGCCATCGGGTGCCAGTTGTGCCCGCCCAGTGCGCCCGGTGTGACCATCGCCGGCTGGCCCGTCCGGTCGATGCGGGTTTCGGGGTTCTCGATCGGTCGGCCCGTTTCCGGGTCGATTCCGGTCGCCCAGTTGACGGTGACATAGGGATCGCCGCTGATGAACTCGCCGGTGGCGCGATCGAGCACGTAGAAGAAGCCGTTCTTGGGCGCCTGCATCAGCACCTGACGCTCCCGCCCGCCGATCTCCATGTCGGCCAGCATGATGTGCTGCGTGGCGGTGAAGTCCCAGGTCTCGCCCGGCGTGGTCTGGTAATGCCAGACATATTCGCCGGTCGAGGGGCGCAGGGCCACGATGGAAGAGAGGTAGAGGTTGTCGCCTTCCCCGCGTCCGTCCGCGCCGGGGCTGCGATAGGCGCGGTTCCATGGGCTTCCGTTGCCGACGCCGATATACAGGAGGTCGAGTTCGGGGTCGTAGGCCATGGCGTCCCACACCGTGCCGCCGCCGCCGATGCCGTCCTCGCCCGTCAGCGTGTCGCCTTCCCAGGTGGCGGCCGCTTCGCGCAGATATTCGGGCGAGCCCTCCGTCTCCTCGCCATCGGGCACGGTGTAGAAGCGCCACAGCTCCTCGCCATCGACCGCGTCATAGGCCGCGATGTAGCCGCGCACGCCGAATTCCGCGCCGCCATTGCCGATGATGACCTTGCCGTCGATCACGCGCGGCGCGCCGGTGACGGTATAGGATTTGGACTGGTCGACCGTGACGGTTTCCCAGACGACCGCGCCCGTATCCCGGTCCAGCGCCACCAGCCGGCCGTCCAGCGTGCCGAGGAACAGCCGGTCGCCCCAGGCGGCAAGGCCGCGGTTCACGACGTCGCAGCACGCCTTGACCGCGGTTTCGCCGGGCACTTGCGGATCAAAGCTCCATAGCGGCTCGCCGGTTGCGGCATCGAATGCCTTCACCTTGCTCCACGCGGTGGTCAGGTAGAGCCTGCCGTCCATCACCAGCGGCGTCGCCTCCTGCCCGCGCGCGGTGTCCATGTCGGCGGCCCATGCAAGGCCCAGTTCGCCCACATTTTCGGTGGTGATCTGCGCCAGCGGGCTGAAGCGCTGCTCCGCATAGTCGCGGCCGTAGGAAATCCAGTTCGCCCCGTCGGCCTGCGCGTTTAGCAGCCTTGCGCCGTCGATCCCGCCGTTCGCTGCCGGTTCGTATCCCTCGCCGCACGAGCCGAGCGTGAACGGCAATGCCATTGCGGCCAGTGCCGCGAGCGCGAGACGCTTCATCCTATCCCCTCCCAAGGCAGCGACTCTTTTCCGATCGCCGATTGAAATCGAGTGTGCATCCTGCACGAAGGCTTGTCCATCATCGCAAGTCGGCTAGGCTGGCCCGCGAAGAGGAGACGAGATCATGTGCAAGGACACCGGCAACACGCAAATTCCCGATACAGAGTGGTATCGCAGCCCCGTCAGCAGGCGGCAATTCGCAGCAGGCGGCGGCGCGCTGGCACTGGCCGCGTGTACCGGCATGGGGACGAATGGCGATACGGCTGCGGGCGCTGGTGGCCTCGCCGAAAACACCGTCATCGTCGACACGCCCGACGGGGATGCCGATGCGGTGTTCATCCATCCTGCCAACGGCGCGCATCCGGCAGTCGTGTTCTGGCCCGACATTGCGGGCGTGCGCGATGCGAACCGGATGATGGCCCGGCGCGTCGCGGCGGAAGGCTACGCCGTGCTGCTGGTCAATCCCTATTACCGCGACGTAGCCGGCGAGCAGTTCGCCGATTTCGCCTCCTTCCGCGCGGGCGGCGGGTTCGACAAGGTCGGCCCGTGGCGCGACAAGCTCAGCAGCCAGGCGGTGATGCGCGATGCCACCGCACTGGTCGGCTGGCTGGACGGGCAGCAGGCGGTCGACACCGCGCGCGGCATCGGCAGCGAGGGATACTGCATGGGCGGTCCGTTCACCGTCTATACCGCCTCTGCCGTGCCGGGCCGCGTGAAGGCGGCGGCCAGTTTCCACGGCGGCGGGCTGGTGCGCGAGGACGAGCAGAGCCCGCACAAGCTGCTGACCGGCACACCCGATACGTCCTACCTCTTCGCCATCGCGCAGGACGACGATGCCGATGCGCCGGAGAACAAGACGATACTGCGCGGAGCGGCGGATGCCGCCAATGTCCGCGCCGAAGTCGACGTCTATGCCGGGGACCATGGCTGGACCGTGCCCGACAGCCCGGCTTACGACCGCGCGGCGGCGGAACGCGCCTATGCGGCCAAGATGGCGCTTTACGGTTCGGCGCTCTGATCCGCTTTTCCTTGGCGGGACCGGGAGCGTGGTCTAGATTGCCGCCGACTTGTGGGAAGGGGACGACATGGAACTGATTTTACTCGGACTGCTGCTGGCTCTGCTGGTGGTATTTCTTCTGTCGGCGGTCACGGTGGTGAAGCAGGGCTTCGTCTATACCATCGAACGGTTCGGGAAATTCACCAAGGCCGCCGATCCCGGCCTGACCCTGATCGTCCCGTTCATCGAGCGGGTGGGTCACAAGATCAACATGATGGAACAGGTGCTCGACATTCCGGGCCAGGAGATCATCACCGCCGACAACGCCATGGTCGGCGTGGACGCGGTCGTCTTCTTCCAGGTGCTGGACGCGCCCAAGGCGGCGTATGAGGTCAGCGGCCTGCAGAACGCCATCATGGCGCTCACCACCACCAATTTGCGCACCGTGATGGGCAGCATGGACTTGGACGAAACGCTGTCCAAGCGCGACGAGATCAACGCCCGCCTGCTCAGCGTGGTGGACCATGCGACCTCGCCATGGGGGATCAAGATCACGCGCGTGGAGATCAAGGATATCCGCCCGCCGCTGGACATCAGCGAGGCGATGGCCCGCCAGATGAAGGCGGAACGGCTGAAGCGCGCCGAAATCCTCGAGGCCGAGGGCGACAAGACCAGCTCGATCCTGCGCGCCGAGGGTCGCAAGCAATCCGCCATCCTCGAAGCCGAGGGCAACCGCGAGGCGCAGTTCCGCGACGCCGAGGCACGCGAGCGTGCCGCCGAAGCGGAAGCCAGGGCGACCCAGATGGTGTCCGACGCCATTGCCAGCTCGGGCAGTCAGGCGATCAATTACTTCATCGCGCAGGAATATACGAAGGCCGTCGGTAAGTTCGCCGAAAGCCCCAATGCGAAGACCATCCTGTTCCCGGTGGAAGCGACCCAGCTCATCGGCTCGCTCGGCGGGATCGGCGAACTGGTGAAGGACGCGGTCACGGACGGCACGGTGCAGGCGAACAGCGGGACCGAGCTGCCGAAGGGGCGCACGAAAGCCCCGGCGCGCGCCAGCGTCCCGCGCACGGGCGACGGGCGATAAATGCCAGTGACGCGAGGGCGCAATGCTTGACGGGATAGAACCGCACTGGATCTGGGTCGCCATCGGCCTGGCTCTGGCCATTACCGAGATACTGGTCCCGGGCGTGTTCCTGATCTGGCTGGCGGTGGCAGCGATCGCCACGGGCCTGCTTACCTTCCTGTTCGGCCTGCCATTGTCGCTGCAGGTCGTGCAATTCGTGGCGATTTCGCTGATCGCCGTCTACAGCGCACGGCGTCTTTTACGGGACAAGCCCATCACCAGCACCGACCCGCTGCTCAACAACCGGATGGGGCGCTTGGTGGGTGAAACCGCCATGGTGGTCGAGCCGATCGAGCACGGGCGGGGGCGCGTGCATCTCGGCGATAGCGACTGGACCGTGCGCGGCCCGGAAACGCCCGCGGGGGAGCGGGTTCGGGTGACCGGGCATGACGGTTCGATCCTGATCGTGGAGCCGCTGACCCTGCTGCAGGACGAAGGTACGCAGCCGCCTGCCTGAGGGCTCTGGCCGAACGCTCAGCTCTTCCCGGCGCTCGCCAGCTTCTCGGAAAACCGGCCATGCTTGCGGTAGCGGGTCATCCAGCGATCGAGGTAAAGGCCCAGCGGTGCAGGCTCGATTCCGAACGCCTTGAAGCCCGGCAGGTCGCCCGACACGGTGCTGCCCTGCTTCAGCAGGGTCCACTGGTCCGTGCCCATCGGCGTGCCGGGCAATGCGGCAAAGGCGCCGGACAGGGCGTCGGGCATCGGGATGAAGCTGCGGCGGCGACGCTGCGCCGCGGCGATGCGTTCGTTGATTTCCATCATCGTCAGCTTTTCCGGGCCGCCCAGTTCGTAGGTCTTGCCGCCGAACTTCGCAGGGTTTTCCGCCGCGATGGCGACCGCTTCGGCACAGTCGTCGACATGGACCAGCTGAAGTTCGGACTCCGGACCGAACACGGGCAGGGCGGGCATCATCCGGATCAGCCCGGCAAACATGTTCAGGAAATTGTCGTCCTCGCCGAAGATGATGGACGGCCGCAGGATCGTCGCCCCGGGGAAGGCGTCGGACACCAGTTTCTCGCCCAGCGCCTTGGCCTGCGCATATTGGGTCGGGCTGTCCGGGTCGGCCCCGATGGCGCTGACCTGCACCATCGCGCCTGCGCCTTCATCGGCGGCCGCGCGGGCGATCGTGCCGGCCGCCTCGCCCATCAGCTTCATCAGATTGCCTTCGAACGATCCGACCAGGTTGACGACGACATCCGCACCCTGGACACAGGCGCGCACGCTGCGTTCGTCCAGGACGTTGCAGCGGGCGAATTGCAGCTGGCCCAGATTGGCCAGCGGTTTCAGCGAGAACGCCGCTTCCGGGTGCCGCGCCGCGATCCGCAACCTCGCGCCGCGCGACAGCAGGGCCTGCGCGACATGCGTGCCGAAAAATCCGCTGCCACCGAAAACGGTGACGAGCTTGCCGGAAAGCGGGCTGGACGAAGGCATGGGCGTGATCCTGAGCGGTTACGAAACGTGACGCTGGCGCTCTGCCCCAACCACCATCGCAGGGCAACCGTTCCCCGAGGCGCGCAATCGAAATACCGGCGCAAACCGGCCGAAGAAGAACAGGGTCGTGGGTTCAGGACGCCGCGCCCGAAGCCGGATCCCAGAAGCCCCGTCAGCCCAGCTTCGCGAAATTGGCCACTCCGGGGGCCGGACGGCGCGGTTCCTGCGCTGGCTCGCCGGGTAGCCCCCCGAGTTCCTGCGCGGTACCGAAAACCGTGGCCAGCATTCCCTCTTCGATGCGGTAATAGACGAGCTTCGCGTCCTTGCGCGTCTTCACGAGGCCTGCATTGCGAAGCACTGCGAGTTGCTGCGAAAGCGTGGGCTGGCCGATCTCGGCGGCCTCGTCGATCTCCCCGACATTGCGCTCCGTCCCGGCGAGCGCTCGCATGATCCGCAGCCGCACCGGATGTGCCAGCGCCTTCAGCGCATCGACCAGTTCCTCGTCGGTCATTTGCGAGAGCCTCACCCGGTTTCCTTCAGGAACCAGTCGGTCTGTCCCTTTGCGGCATAGACCGTATCGAGCGATGCGTCGGGCTGGGCCAGCAGGGCGTCCCCCCGGGTCCAGTTCGCAGGGGCAAGCACGGGCCCGTCATCCACCGCCTGGAGGGCATCCAGCGTTCGCAGCATTTCGGGCGTGGAACGGCCCACATTCGCGGGATAGCAGGTCATCGCGCGGATGATCCCGCCGGGATCGATGAAGAATGTCGTGCGCACCGTGGCGCTGTCGTTATCGTTCGGGGCCACCATTCCGTAGGCCCGTCCGATCACGAGGGTCGGGTCTTCCAGGATCGGGAACCGCACCTCGACGTCGTAGCGGTCGCGGATCAGGCGCAGCCAGGCGAAATGCGAGAACAGGCTGTCGACGGACAGCGCCATCAGCGCGCAGCCGCGTTTCTCGAACTCGTCCGCGGACCCGGCCAGGGCGACGAATTCGGTCGTGCAGACGGGCGTGAAGTCCGCAGGGTGCGAGAACAGGATCAGCCACCGGCCCCGGTAATCCGACAGGCGGACCTCCCCTGCCGTGCTGCGTGCGGAAAAGTCCGGGGCGGCATCCCCGATACGCAGGCCGGCGCAGGGCGCGTCGCGTCGGGCACTGGGGTCTGTCATGTCGTTCATCCGGCCCTCCATATCACTTGACAGTTCAATAGCAAAACATATAAACAGTTTATGTAAACGTTTGGAGATAAAGCCGTGGCTGACGACCAGAACCTGAACAGCGCCGCCTCCCAGATCGAGCGTGCCCGGGCCGACAAGAACCTTCGTCCCTCCATTGCGGGCTTTTTCGACGAGGCGACGAACACGGTGTCCTACGTCGTGCACGACCCCGCGACGAAGGAATCCGCGATTATCGACTCGGTGCTGGATTTCGAAGCGGCGTCAGGCCGGACCTCGAACGGGTCGGCCGACCGCATTATCGAATACGTCACTTCTAATAATCTGAAAGTGAAGTGGCTTATCGAGACCCATGCGCATGCGGATCACATTTCGGCCGCGCCCTATCTGCAGGAGCGGCTCGGCGGAAAGCTAGCGATCGGGCGGGACATCATCCGCGTGCAGGAAGTGTTCGGGAAACTCTTCAACGCCGGCACGGATTTCGAGCGCGACGGATCGCAGTTCGACAAGCTGTTCGAGGACGGGGAGACCTTCAAGGTTGGCGATCTGGAAGGCATCGCCCTGCATGTGCCCGGCCATACGCCGGCCGACATGGCATTCATCATCGGTGATGCGGCATTCGTCGGCGACACGATCTTCATGCCGGATTTCGGGACGGCGCGGGCCGATTTTCCCGGCGGAGATGCCGCCCAGCTCTATCGTTCGATCCGCCGGTTGCTCTCGCTTCCCGATGAAACACGCCTGTTCCTCTGTCATGATTACAAGGCCCCGGGCCGCGACGAATATGCCTGGGAAAGCACCGTCAAGCAGCAGCGCGAAGAGAATGTGCATGTGAAGGACGGGGTGAGCGAGGCCGAATTCGTCGAGATGCGGACCGGCCGGGACAAGACGCTGGCCATGCCGAAGCTGATCATGCCTTCTGTCCAGGTCAACATCCGCGGTGGCCGCCTGCCCGAACCGGAAGACAACGGGGTCAGCTACATCAAGATTCCGGTGAACGCCGTATGATGCTCCCCGGTTTCCCCGAAGCTGCCCCGCTTGCCGGACTGGCGGGCGGTGTCCTGATCGGCCTCGCGGCGGCCGTGATGCTGCTCGGACTTGGCCGCATTGCCGGCGTGTCCGGCCTGGCCGCGAAGGCAGCCGGGCTTGGCGGCAGCGGTATTTCCGCAAGCGGCGCATGGATGTTCGTGATCGGCCTGCCGCTGGGCGCGCTGGTCGTCATGCTGGTATCGGGCGGGATCGAGGCCCGTTTCGCCAGCCCCCTGACGCTCGCGATAGCCGGGCTGGTGGTTGGCGTCGGAACGCGCCTCGGCAGCGGATGCACCAGCGGGCACGGGGTTTGCGGGGTCAGCCGCCTGTCCGCTCGCTCGGTCGTCGCCACGCTCGTCTTCATGGCGACCGGCATTGCGACGGTGGCCATCATGAATGCGCTTGGGCTGGAGGTATTGTGATGCGAACCGCCATCCCCTCGCTTGTCACCGGCGTCCTGTTCGGTGCCGGCCTTGCCCTTGGCGGCATGACCGACCCTGCGCGTGTGCGCGGCTTCCTCGACATCTTCGGCGACTGGGATCCCACGCTCGCTTTCGTGATGGGAGGGGCCCTCATCGTGATGGCCATCGCATGGCGCATCGTACCGCGCCTCGCGCGGCCGGTACTGGCGGCCGAGTTCCATTTGCCGACCAGGTCCGACCTGACCCCCCGGCTCATAGGCGGGGCGGCGCTGTTCGGCATCGGCTGGGGCATCGCCGGCCTGTGTCCGGGGCCGGGCATTGCAGCGCTCGTCATCGAACCGGTTTCCGCCGCCATCTTCGTGGCCGCGATGCTCGTCGGCATGGCCATCGTGCGTTTCGCAGAAGGAACCTCGTCGTGACGTCGGCCCAGGTGAGCGAGGCGTTTGCGGTGTCGTCCCAGATCCGGCCCGGGGACCTGCAGGACATTGCAGAGGCAGGCTATCGCACCGTGATCTGCAACAGGCCGGACGGCGAGGAGCCGGACCAGCCGACTGCGGCATCTATGCAGGACGCCGCCGAGGCCGCCGGCCTCGCCTTCCACCACATCCCGGTTTCGGGCGGCGAATTTCCGCCAGACGCAATCCGGGCCTTCGCCGAGGTCCGCGAACAGGCGGATGGCAAGGTGCTCGCATATTGTCGGACCGGCACGCGGTCGATCACGCTCGATGCACTCGCCAACACCGCGAACGAGACCGCCGACCAGCGTATCGAGCGCGCCAGGCGGGCAGGTTACGATCTGTCCGGCCTGCGCGGCCGGCTCGGCGAATAGCGACATGATACCGGAGAGTTTGTCATGGCCCGAAGCCTGAAGCACGAAGTCGTCATCATCGGCGGAGGATCGGCGGGAATTGCGACTGCGGCTTCCATGTTGAAACGGCGCCCGTCGCTCGACATCGCGGTCGTCGAGCCGAGCGAGGATCATTACTACCAGCCCGGCTGGACGATGGTCGGCGGAGGCGTCTTCGAAGCACCAGCCACCAGGCGCACCACGCAGAGCGTGATGCCAAAACAGGCGACCTGGTTGAAAGTAGCCGCTGCCTCGTTCCAGCCGGAAAGCAACCAGGTCACGCTGGGCGACGGCACCACGATTGCCTACCGCGTCCTGATCGTCGCACCGGGTATCCGGCTGGCGTGGGAGAAGATCGACGGGCTGGAGGAAACGCTGGGCAGGAACGGCGTCACGTCCAATTATCGCTACGACCTGGCGCCCTATACCTGGGACCTCGTACGCAATCTGAAATCGGGCCGCGCGGTCTTCAGCCAGCCGCCCATGCCCATCAAATGCGCTGGCGCGCCGCAAAAGGCCATGTATCTGGCCTGCGACGCGTGGATGGAACGCGGCGTTCTGGGCGATATCGACGTCGAGTTTCGCAATGCCGGCGGGGTCCTGTTCGGGGTGAAGGAATATGTCCCGGCCCTGATGCAATATGTCGAGAAATACGGGATCGACCTGAAACTGGGCCATACCCTCGTCGCGGTCGATGGCCCCGGCAGGAAGGCAGTCTTCCGGAGCGCAGCGGGGGAGGAAACGGTCGAATTCGACATGCTTCACGCGGTTCCGCCGCAGGTCGCCCCGCAATTCGTCGCAGACAGCCCTCTCGCCAATGCGGAGAGCGGTTTCGTCGATGTCGACAAGTTCACGCTGCAGCACGTTCGCTATCCGAACGTTTTCGGCCTGGGGGATGCCGGGTCCACGCCCAATGCAAAGACCATGGCAGCCGCGCGCAAGCAGGCACCGATCGCTGCGGTCAATGCACTGGCTCGGCTCGATGCGAGGGAGCCGGTGGCGGATTATGATGGCTACGGCTCGTGTCCGCTGACCGTGGAGCGCGGGAAGATCGTGCTGGCCGAATTCGGATATGACGGGAAGCTTCTGCCGAGCTTCCCGAAATGGGTGATCGAAGGCACCGAGCCGCGCAAGCTGAGCTGGCTCCTGAAGTCGGAGGCACTGCCGTGGATCTACTGGAACGGCATGCTGAAGGGCCATGAGTGGCTCGCCAAACCGAATGTGAAGAAGGCCGCCTGATCGTGAGCCCCGGCCATCAGGGACCTGAAAGCGAGCCCTCCGGCTTGCCGCGCCGGGACAAGCCCGGGCTGCTGGCGCAATATTTCCCCATCCTGGAATGGGGTCGCAGCTATAACGGTTCGGTCCTGACCAACGATCTCGTCGCAGCGGTGATCGTCACGATCATGCTGATCCCGCAGAGCCTGGCATATGCGTTGCTGGCAGGTCTGCCGCCGGTCGTCGGGCTCTATGCGTCGATACTTCCCCTCGTGGCCTATGCCATCTTCGGAACCAGCCGCACGCTCGCGGTGGGGCCCGTCGCGGTCGTGTCCCTGATGACGGCCAGCGCTGCCGGAGCAGTCGCGGCGCAGGGCACTGCGCTCTATCTCGAAGCGGCCATCACGCTTGCCGCGCTGTCCGGGGTGATGCTGGCCGTGCTCGGTTTCCTGCGCATGGGCTTCCTTGCAAACCTGCTCTCGCACCCGGTCATCAGCGGCTTCATCACCGCCAGCGGCATCCTGATCGCGACGAGCCAGCTGAAACACATCCTCGGCGTATCGGCAGGCGGCGACACCTGGCCCGAAATGCTCGGCGGGCTGGTTGCGGCAATCGACACGATCAACCCGTGGACCCTTGCCATCGGCATCCCCGCGACGCTGTTCCTGTTCTGGGTCCGCAAGGGGATGAAGCCGGCCCTCGTCGGACTGGGCATGACCGAGAGGGCTGCCGACATCGCGGCCAAGGCGGGGCCGGTGATAGCGGTGGTCGCCACCATCCTCGCCGCTATCGGTCTCGAACTGGAGGAGCGCGGCGTCGACCTCGTGGGGGCGATACCGCAGGGCCTGCCTCCCTTCGCCCTGCCATCGACCGATCCGGGCCTGATCGGGCAGCTATGGGTGCCCGCGCTGCTTATCTCGGTCATCGGCTTCGTCGAAAGCGTGTCGGTCGCGCAGACCCTTGCGGCCAAGCGCAGGCAGAGGATCGCCCCCAACCAAGAACTGATCGGGCTGGGGGCATCGAACATCGCCAGCGCGTTCTCGGGCGGCTATCCCGTCACCGGCGGCTTTGCCCGCTCCGTCGTCAATTTCGACGCCGGGGCGCAAACGCCCGCCGCCGGGGCCTACACCGCTGTCGGCATTGCACTGGCGGGACTGTTCCTGACCCCGCTGCTCTACAGCCTGCCCATCGCGACCCTTGCTGCCACGATCATCGTCGCGGTTCTCAGCCTCGTCGACCTGAAAACGCCGGGGCAGCTGTGGAACTATTCGAAAGCCGATTTCGCCGCGCACATGGCGACGATTGCCATCACGCTGGTCGCAGGGGTCGAACTGGGTGTGATCGCGGGCGTCGGCGTCGGCCTGCTGCTCTATCTGTGGCGTGCCAGCCGCCCCCATGCCGCCATTGTCGGCCGCGTTCCCGAGACCGAGCATTTCCGTAATGTCGAACGGCACCGCGTCTTCACCGTCCCGCACGTCCTGTCGATCAGGATCGACGAGAGCCTGACCTATCTCAATGCGCGGTGGCTGGAAGAATACGTGCTGGAGGAGATCGCCGAACGTCCCGGCGTGCGGCACGTCATCCTGATGTGCAGCGCAGTCAACGAAATCGACGCCTCAGGTCTCGAAAGCCTCGAGGCGATCAATCACCGCATGGAGGATGCAGGCATCGGCCTGCATCTTTCCGAAGTGAAGGGACCCGTGATGGACCGGTTGCAGCGGACCCGTTTCGTGGAGGAACTGAGCGGTCAGGTGTTCCTGTCGCAAAACCGTGCCTTCAGGGAGCTCTCGGCCAATGGCGGGCCGCCAGCGGAACCGATCGTGGATGCTGCGAGGGGAATGATCTGATGCGCGCGGTGCACCACGCTGCGCGAAAAACGACATCGCCGCCTACACTCGAAAGGCTTATGAGAAACCCATGTTCGAACAGCTAGACGCCCTGCTGCTGGCCCGCATCCAGTTCGCGTTTACCGTGAGCTTCCACTTCATATTCCCGGCCTTCTCCATCGGCCTCGCCAGCTATCTGGCGGTGCTGGAGGGGCTGTGGCTGAAGACCGGCAGGCAGCTTTATCTCGACCTGTTCAAATACTGGCTGAAAATCTTTGCCATCGCCTTCGCCATGGGCGTGGTGAGCGGGATCGTGATGAGCTACCAGTTCGGGACCAACTGGTCGGTATTCTCGGACATTGCCGGGCCGGTCATCGGGCCGTTGATGGCGTACGAGGTCCTGACCGCATTCTTCCTGGAAGCAGGCTTCCTGGGCGTGATGCTGTTCGGCATGAACCGGGTCGGCAGGAAATTGCACTTCGCCGCCACGCTGATGGTGGCCATCGGGACCTTCATCAGCGCCTTCTGGATCCTGTCGGTGAACAGCTGGATGCAGACCCCGGTCGGATACGAGATCGGGGCGAACGGGCAATACCTGCCGGGCGACAGCTGGTGGGACATCGTCTTCAATCCCAGCTTCCCCTACCGGCTCGTCCACACGGTCATCGCCGCCTACCTCACGACGGCGTTCGTGGTGGGCGGGGTGGGGGCCTGGCACCTGCTTAAGGACCGGGCCAACCTCCACGCGCGCAAGATGTTCTCCATGGCCATGTGGATGGCCGCCATCGTCGCGCCCATCCAGATCTTTGCAGGCGACATGCACGGCCTCAACACGCTGGAGCACCAGCCGCAGAAGGTGATGGCGATGGAAGGGCATTTCGACAGCCATCCCGATGGCGCGCCGCTGATCCTGTTCGGCATTCCCAACAGCAAGGAAAAGCGGGTCGATTACGCGATCGAGATACCCAAGGCATCGTCCCTGATCCTGAAGCACGATCTGAATGCGCCGATGGCCGGGCTGGACACCATTCCCGATGACGAGGAACCGCCCGTCGGCATCGTCTTCTGGTCGTTCCGCATCATGGTCGGCATCGGGTTCGCCATGCTGGGTCTGGGGATGTGGAGCCTCCTCGCAAGGTCACGGCGGAAACTTTACGACTGGCCGATGCTGCACCGCGCGGCGCTGGTCATGGCCCCCAGCGGGTTCGTGGCCGTGCTGGCCGGCTGGATCACGACCGAGGTCGGCCGCCAGCCCTATGTCATCTACAACCTGCTGCGCACGGCCGACGCCGCGAGCCCGCTGGACGCCCCCGCGGTCGCTGCATCTCTGGTGGCATTCGTGCTGGTCTATTTCGCGGTCTTCGGCGCGGGCGTGTGGTACATCCTCCACCTGATGCACAAACCGCCCCATGCCGGCGAAACCGGGGTCAAGCGCGGCGACAAGGGCCCGATCCGGACCGCCGGCATCACGCCCGGCCCGACGCAGAACCCGGGCGACGACGACACCCTGCCGGCATCGAAGAAGGAGGCGGAGTGATGGACCTGACCGTGATCTGGGCGTTCATCATCGCCTTCGCCGTCTTCGCCTATGTCGTGATGGACGGGTTCGACCTGGGGATCGGCATCCTGTTCCCTACCTTCGCCGTCGGGCCGGAACGCGACCGGGCGATGAATTCCATCGCGCCGGTCTGGGACGGAAACGAAACATGGCTGGTGCTGGGCGGAGGCGGCCTGTTCGCCGCTTTTCCGCTGGCCTATGCGGTCATCCTTCCCGCGACATACCCGCTCATCATCGCGATGCTGCTGGGCTTGGTGTTCCGCGGCGTTGCCTTCGAATACCGCTGGCGCGATCCGGGGCACCGCCGATACTGGGACGCGGCCTTTACCGGCGGCTCGCTGGTCGCGGCGATGGCGCAGGGCATGACGCTGGGGGCCCTCCTGCAAGGCATCGAAGTGGTCGACCGGTCCTATGCCGGCAGCTGGTTCGACTGGCTGACGCCCTACACTCTGCTGACCGGCCTCGGCACGGTTGCAGGCTACGCACTGCTCGGTGCGACATGGCTGGTGTGGAAGCTGGAGGGCGACAGCCAGCACCATGCGCGGCGCCTGGGCAAGCGGGCGGCATGGGCGACGCTGGTCCTGATGGGCGGGGTCAGCCTCTACAACGTCTTCCTCAACGCCGAATATGCAGAGCGCTGGCTGACCGCGCCCGAGATCTACTTCGCTGCGCCCGTTCCGATACTGACCGCGATCATCGCTCTTGCGCTGCTGCGCGCCCTGTCGGTGGAACGGCACAGCAAGCCGTTCTGGCTCAGCCTCGCGCTGTTCTTTTTCGGCATGGCGGGGCTGGGCGTGACGATGTGGCCCTATGTCGTGCCGCCGGGCCTCACCATCTGGGATGCCGCCGCGCCGGAACGCAGCCAGGTCTTCATGCTGGTCGGCGTTGCGATCACCATGCCGCTGATCATCGCCTACACGGCCTGGGCGTACTGGGTGTTCCGCGGAAAGGTCGGCGACGAGGGATACCACTGATGCCCGAAGCCGAAGAACGGCCCCTGTGGCAAAAACTGGCCTGGATGGCGGGTATCTGGCTGGCAAGCGTGACAGTGCTCGGTCTCGTCGCTGCCGTAATCAGGGCCTGGCTGAAGGTTTGAAGGACGCTGTGGCGGACGCTGTCGTCGCCGTTCGAGACCGCGGAAGTCGCCGATTCCTAAGGGTTTGGCCATACTTTTGGGGGTGTCAGGAAACAGTCTAATGGTGCCAGAAGAGGCATCACATTCGAACTTCTTTTCCGTTTAATTTCTGATGTTTAGATATTTCGGTCAAGCTGAAAAGCCCGCAAAAGGCCCGCAAAATCCCTCTAATGTATTGGTTCGATGCCTTTTTTAGGACTCGGAATTTCAATTTCAAACTTGACCGCGGAGTAGGTCGTTATCCGCTTTGCGCTCCAATCTCCGCTATTCTACGGGCTGCGCGCTCTGCCCGGAAGCAGTCATCCGTTCGGTTTACTTTAAATCATCGATATTCGTTCCAGCTTCTCTTCTTTTTGGCCGATAGTCTGGGAGGGGAGGATTTGATGTAATTCCCTCAACCTGAATATCTTCGATTTTTTCACTGAGAGGAGCAAGTTCGCGACTAAGCTCGCGAAGGTCCGTTTCACCTTCAACCAAAGAATCTTCGACCGCCGGAATGCCACTCCTTATCTGGGAAAGTTTGTTTTCAGCGTTCTGCACCCCCTCCCTGAATTGGCGAAGGCGTCGTTGCGCGATAGCAGAAGCGCTCCGCCCTGAGATCCGCCGATCTGCATCTCGAAGATTATTTCCCCATCCACCAACCCTTTGCCCTAAGTCTAACAATCTTCCTTTTGTTGAGGCCAATCGTTCGTCCCAACCTTCGGCGTCCGATGCGAGTGCGGCCGTCGTGACTCGAAGCCGGACAAGATCGGAGGTGATCACCCGTTGCTTTTCTGGCTCCAGTCCTTCGTTCAGAGCGCGAATGCTATTTGCCACGGTCTCTACAGTGGCGGTCGCATCCCTCCCCAATAGTCCGGTTTCGTCCGCGGCGGGAATGATCTTTTTTCCTGACTTGTCGGTGTAAATGCCCTGACGACCCCGTCGGCCCTCGAGCACGAGCGCAGCCTCTCCAGTTATCAGATCCGTGCTGATTGTCGCTTCAAGGCCGTGGACTTTCGCCGCAGAAGGATCGAGAGTCAGAACAACGACCACGTTTTCCGGTTCATTTTCCGCCAGACGGACCGATGTTACCTGTCCCACAGGGACTCCCGATAGTGTTACAGTCGATCCCGACTGAAGGCCTTCCACGGAGCGATCAAACTTGATCTGATATGTTTCCTGATTTGGTCTGGGATCGATTAGCCACATCGCGAAAGCGATGGTCGTAAGCATCAGAATGCCAACGATCCACGCCACTAGGGAGAAGTTTGCGTTAGTTTCCATCTAGCACGCCGCCAGCGGTTTGTTCGTCCGGCAGAGGGCCGGTGCAATGAAAGTTCGCGTCCCGCATGCTCCATTCGGTTGTCCGCTATAGAACATGACCGAGGTTCGTCCCCTGGCGCAATCGCCACGAGCGGGGCATCCGGGCGCGTCGAATGTGTTTTGGTTTGAGATCGGCCTAGTCCCAACACGGGCGTGATGCCGCCCCGCCCGTGGCGACCGAATATTGCTATGACTTGCGCAAGCCGCGTCCGGTCACTCAAGCGCGAAGGCGTCATGTCTTCCAGGCCGCTGCTGGAGGATGTGATTTCAAGTCTCCTGGCGATGTCCGTCTGGTTCAGGGCAGGAGCTCTGATGAGCTGCGCCAACACACGCCACTGCGTACGATTGAGGCTCAGCGGCTGTGCTCGGTCATCGAATGCCTTGCGCGCGGCGCGGCTGATCTGGTCCATCATGAAGATCGCTCGATCATCGTGGGTGATGACATTGTCGAGTGCGAGAGTGCCCTCATCTTCTGGCATGAGACATTCCTATCGATCGGAGAAAAATAGTAAAGGACTTTCGCATTTTGTTTTGGCCGCTATATCGCTCGCGCAGCGGCTCAAACGATGGCGAGGAGCGAAATAATCATGGCGGACGAGACAGCAGGGGCTAGCGATGAAGGCGCACGTCCGACGGGGTTGTCCAGTCCGCGGGTCCGGCTGGGTCTGCTGATCGCCGGCATTCTGGTCCTGCTCGCCGGGAGCTACTGGTATTACAATCATCAGACGTACGGCAGATTCCAGCAGTCCACCGACAACGCTTATATTGCCGCCGACAGCGTCATCATCTCCCCCAAAATTGCGGGCTACGTCGAGCGCGTATTAGTGACGGAGAATCAAACGGTCGCGTCGGGCGATGCACTTGTCCAGCTGGACGTGCGAGATTATCGTGCCCAAACGAACCAGGTCGAAGCCCAGATCGCCGCGTCGCTCGCCGGAGCAGATACGGTACGCGCCCAGCAACAAGAGCAGGACGCGGCAATTGCCCAGGCCCGTGCACAGCTCGCAGCAGCATCTGCACAGGCTGGTCTCGCTGCTGAGCAGGTTGTCCGGTACCGCCCCCTTGCCGCTTCGGGAGCGGAGCCGCGCGAGAGGCTCGATCAGCTGGAGGCCCAGGCCAGAGAAGCGCAGGCTCAAGTCGCGGCAGCGCGCGCCGCGCTCACGGCGGCACAGCGCCGACAGAACACGCTTAGCGAGCAGATAGACCAGGCCAATTCGCAAGCCAACGCCGCTCGTGCGCAACTCGAGGCCGCCCGTCTGAACCTGTCATCGACCACGCTCCAGGCCAGTATTTCCGGGCGGGTGGGTGACCTCACGGTCCGACCTGGACAATTTGTCCAGCCTGGCCAACGCCTTATGAGCCTCGTACCGACCGACCGCCTCTACGTGACAGCAAATTTCAAGGAAACGCAGCTCGGACTTGTCCGCCCGGGGCAACCCGTCACCTTGGAAATCGACGCGCTGCCGGACCTCGAGCTATTAGGAAGAGTGGAAAGCATCGCCCCCGGGACCGGGGCAGAATTCTCGATCCTACCTCCGCAAAACGCGACGGGTAATTTCACCAAGATCGTTCAGCGCGTCCCGGTGCGCATATCCATTCAGGCTTCGCCCGAGATCCTGCGTCTGCTGGTGCCGGGCATGTCTGTTGTCGCGAGTGTCGATACGCGCGCCGCTAGAGACCAACTCGATTCGATCCGCAACGCGGCCGGAGACTGACCGATGGCAGGCGCCGCTGCAGCGGTTTCGCCGCCGGTCGAAAAGGCCGATGCTACGGCCTGGATCGCCGTAGCCGCCGGTGCGCTGGGGGCGATGCTGGCAACGCTTGACATCTCGATCGTCAATTCGGCGCTGCCGACGATCCAGGGGGAAATCGGCGCGACCGGAACCGAAGGCACCTGGATCGCGACAGCCTTCCTTGTTGCCGAGATCATCATCATCCCTCTGAGCGCGTGGCTGGAAAGACTGCTCGGCCTTCGCACGCTGCTCATCGTCGCGGTTTCTGCCTTCACGGCCTTTTCGGTGTTGTGCGGCATTGCCACCGATCTGACGACGATGATCATCGGTCGCACCGGTCAAGGGTTCATGGGCGGCGCGCTTATTCCAACCGCTATGACCATCGTCGCAAAGCGACTGCCTCCATCGCAACAGCCGATCGGCATGGCGCTCTTCGGAATGACCGTGGTTCTTGGGCCGGTAATGGGCCCGTTGGTGGGGGGCTGGCTTACCGAGAACCTGAGCTGGCACTACGCCTTCTTCGTCAACGTGCCCGTCTGCGCGTTGCTCCTTGCTTTACTATTCATCGGGCTACCCCATGAAAAGCCCGACTGGGTTTACCTGCGCGAGGCTGATTGGGCGGGAATAGCTGGTATGATCCTTGGGTTGGGTGGGCTGACCATCGTTCTGGAAGAAGGCCACCGCGAGGAGTGGTTCGATTCCACGCTGATCGTCCAGCTCACACTGATGACGGTCGTGGGTTTTGCACTTCTGACCTACGGACAGCTTTACGCGCGCAAACCCGTGCTCAAATTGCGCCTGATGCTCAGCAGGCAGTTTGCCAGCGTCGTGGTGATGGCACTGGCGCTTGGCATGGTCATGTATGGCTCGACCTACGTGATCCCGCAATTTCTCGCGATAATTTCCGATTATAATGCCTTGCAGACCGGACTTGTGATCTTCTGGATGGGCGTTCCGGCTTTCCTGTTGATGCCCGTTCTCCCGTTCATGATCCGCAGGATTCACATCCGCATTGCGGTCGGCGCGGGCATGTTCATCATGGCGCTAAGCTGTTTCGTCAGCATAAATCTGACAGCGGAATCGGGAGGTGGAGTGTTCACCGAAAGCCAGTTCCTGCGTGGCATCGGCATGATCCTCACGATGATGTTCCTCAACCAGGCGACGGTAGCTTCGGTTGCCAAGGAGGATGCCGGCGATGCTTCGGGCATCTTCAACGCGGCGCGAAACCTCGGGGGCTCGTTCGCGCTCGCGGGGCTTGCCTCGTTCCAGGATCAGCGCCAGTGGCATCATAGTCGACGCATGGAAGAAACCCTCAACGCTAACAGCCCCCGGCTACAGGAATACCTGGACGGCATGACGGCGTCGCTGGGCAGCCCACAGGCCGCGCTGGAGATGCTTTCCGGCATCATTCAGCGCGATGCGTTCGTGATGACCTACAACGATGTCTTTTTCGCCATGGGCGCGATTACCCTGGTCACGGTGCCGCTGGTACTGTTCCTCAAGCCTCTCCCGAAGAACTTATCCCTTTCGATGCACTGAGAACTCTATGCGCAAGACCCTAACCCTCCTCGCTCCCATGGCGCTCCTCGCGGGTTGCATGTCCGGTCCCGACTATGCCGGTCCCCCGCAACTTGCGACCGCCGCAGGCAATGCGTTCGTACGCGCCGGCCCCGAAATCGATCCGTTTGCGCCGATTGCCGGCGACTGGTGGACGCTGCTCGGCGATCCGGTTCTCAATGAACTGGAGGCGCGCGCGCTGGTCGGCAATCCGGGCGTGGCCGCGGCGCGCGCTCGCATCGAACAGGCAAGGGCTTCTGTCCGCCAGGAGCGCGCCAACCGGCTACCCGCCGTGGCTGCGCAGGCGACTGCGGTCCAGGCGAATATCCCAGGGCTAGATATCGGCAGTGGCCCGCCCCCGGGATCGCCCGGCGCTCCTGCAGACACCGAAGAGCAGGACAGCCTCAGCGTCTACAACGTCGGGCTCAATGCAAACTGGGAGATCGATTTCGCTGGGGGGCAGGCACGGCGTGTCGAGGCCATTAACGCTCAGGCTGCGGCCTCGGTGGCGAACGCCGAGGATGCGAAAGTCCAGCTCGCCGCCGAAATCGCGCGGGCGTATGTGAGCCTGCGAGAAGCGCAAGGGCGGCTCGAGCTTGTCCAGCGAGAGCGCGACTTGCAGCAGCAAATTCTCGAACTGACCTATCAGCGCTATACACAGGGCGCTCTCGCGTTGTTCCCGGTCGGTAACGCGAACGCCGAGCTCGAACTGCTCAAGTCGCAGATCGCGGAAGCTCAAGCGGACATCGATGTATTCAAAGACACGCTCGCGGTGCTGACGGGCGAAGCGCCCGGCGCACTCGACGGGCTCCTGGCGGCTCAGGCCGAAATTCCGCTTCCCCCCGAACGGGTCGCGGTGGGCGATCCCGCAGCGCTAATAGCGCGGCGGCCGGATGTTCGAGCCGCCGAACGCATGCTGGCCGCGGCGAATGCGCGCATTGGCGTGGCAGAGGCTGCTCGCTTCCCCAAGATTTCCTTCATGGGGATTCTCGGTTTGGGCGGATCGGAGCCCGACGACATCCTGGACCCGGGCAACTTATCGGCAATCGCTTTGCCGCGGCTGCAGTGGAACCTGCTTGATTTCGGCCGCACGGCAGCATCGATCGATCAGGCCGAGAGTGCGCGCGACGAGGCCGAAGCGCGCTATCTTGAAGTGGTCCTGGGCGCACTACGCGACGCCGAACAATCGCTTGCTCGGTTCGGGCAACAAAGAGCCAACGTAGCCGCGCTGGCGCAGATCAGTCGGCAGGCCGACACGGCTGCGGAGCTTAACGAGCAACGCCGCGCCGCGGGGGTAATCTCGCAAGGCGAACTCAACACTTCGATCCGCAAGCGCGAACAGGCCAGAGCAAATCTCGATCGGGCGATCGCCGCCATGACAAATGGCTGGATCGCGATCCAGAAGTCGCTTGGGTTGGGATGGGTCGAATTGTCTCGCGACAATCGCACGTCGGTTGAGCCAGCTCCGGTCGATCGAAAATCAGTTATGAAACCTGAACAGAGTTAGGATAAGTTTTCTCAGAAGTCTGCCCCGCAGCCCCTTCCAACTTTTCCTAACGCGTCAGCACCTCGTGCACTACGACCCAATCTTGGATCATAGGGGTCAGCATGTTTCCGCCTTTCGCAGAGTGCGTTTGCCAGTATCACCATCGGATATCCCGATTGCACTATTCGGTGACTCTTCATTGTCGTTTCTATGTAAGGCCTTAAGCTTTCCGCGAGCATCTCGTAGCGACATCAACGAGCGATCGTACAGGCATTTCGAGTGCAGCTCGCATTTGGCCGGTTCGATGACCGCCTCGTCGGTAGGCTTACGAGGCGGTCATCGAGCATTACGCCGCTCTGGAAAAGCTATAAAGTCATGGGTCGAAATACGAACTAGCTGGCACTGTCCGTTCGGGTCGTTGGGAGGACCACCGATCTCCCCGCCAACACGATCTGGACCTGTTAGAAACTGAACCCCAAAGCAACACCATATCTACGAGGATCCAAAGTGTAGATATTGGTAAAATTCCCCGAGGATGCGTCGGTCAAGTACAATCCTGTCACCGAGCTGCTGTCGAAAATGTTCTGAACGAATCCGCGCACGAACCAACGCTCATCCGCACTGTTCAACTGCACGATCGCGTTGGCTTGCACGAATGGCTCGATCCGGTTGACCCTGCCGTTAAAGATATTGCCGTATTGCTCACCAGTCAGCGCTACGTCCACGCGAGGAACCAGAGTCATGCCATTGTCGAAAGTGGCGGTGTACTGCACACCCATCGAAACCTTCATTTCGGGGGCCTGCGGCAACTTGTTCCCTTTTATGTTGACCTCTACGCCAGGGCTTAATACCGCAAGGCCGCTGCCCGCCGGAACGGCTCCGGCCAAGACATCGCAAATGCTGAATGCGCCGCTTGACGCAAGATTGCCGTCATTAGGAAATTCTTCGGGACCACGAAGACCCAGAGCTGCGTTCACTCCGGCCACGAATGCGTCGGCCGCGCCGGGGGCTGGCCCGGTTACGGCACAATTAGCACCGTTGCTAATATCCTTGATGATGACGGCATCAGGATCGCCGCCACCCGGGTCGCGCGGATTGGAGAAGAACTGGTCGCCGGCAACTTCCGCGTTGAGATAACTGAACGTCAAGTTGACAAGCCAATCGGGATCGGGCCGGATAACGGACTCTAGTTCCACACCCCAGATATCGGCATCGATAGTATCATTAACTGAGGTACGGGCGACGATGCGGCTAAGCTGCAACCCGCTATACTTATAGTAGAATGCAGTAGCGTTTAATTGCAGTGCGCCATTCGCAAAGGTATTTTTCGATCCGATTTCAAATGCGTCGATGGTTTCTGATCCGAAGCTTTCAGCCACATCGAAAACGGGCGAAAGGGGCGGGTTGATACCCCCGGATTTATAGCCCCTGGCATAAGATGCGTAAATCGAATTGTCAGGCGTAACTTCGTAGTCGAGCACCGCACGCCCGGTTATTTCATCGAAACCTACTTCTCTAAATTGCGTTAGCTGCTCACCTGGCGTACCAGGATCGGCATCAAAAAGACCAGAGGGACCGGTTAAGGGAGTGATCGGGCTGTCGAACGGCTCCCCGTCATTCGCGTAAGGATTGAGGAAGCTAATCAAGGTCGTGCGCGCAGTCACGTCTTTCTTGTCGTCGTTATACCGCAAACCTCCGGTGAAGGTCAGACGCTCGGTCAGGTCGACGTAGATCTCCCCGAACACACCGAAGCTCTCAAGATTAGCCTCGAGAGAATTGTTGCGGTACATGGATGTTGCGAAGTAGGATGGCGGTGCACCGCCTGCCAAAGTACCAAACGATCCCAGAATGGCACTGGCGTAGTCAAGCGCGAATGAGTTTACATAGTAACTGTTGTCGGTAGTCTTGGACTTTGCATAGATCCCTCCGAGCAGGAAATTGAATGCTCCGTCGAAATCACTGGAAAGGAGGATTTCGCCGCTCCAGGATTCGCGTTGCTCTGAAGACCTGTCGAAGGATAGCGGCGTTTCGCCGCACAATACATTACCTTCGAACGCGCCCCTGTTCCCATCATCGTTATCGGAGGTGCACAATACGCCCCCTGGGCCATTGGGGATGAGAGCCTCCACAATCGGGGTAAAATACGCCGACGAACCTGGCACGAACGCCGGTGCAGGTGCGGGGAGGCCGGTAGGCAAACCGTTGGCCGCGAAGCCGGACAACACGTTCAAGGCCGTAGCAAAGCCGGTACGATCCTGAATGCCCAGAAAGTAGTCCTGCCGGGAATCGACTTCGGTGTCCTGATAAAGACCGGTTGCAGTCAGTGTCATAGCTCCGATGCGCTGCTCGAGACGGGCCTGTAGCTGCACTTCATCGGCAAAATAGAATGGAGTATACGCCGTGTTTACCGTGCGCACATCGTCGGGCTTATCGAATCCTGCAAATGCGTCGGGGCCGTACAGGCTTCCCAATCCCAGTACTGAGGGAATTCCCTGAATAGCGAAGAACTCTTGCGAACTGAGCGTTGCGCCGACTGTGGAATTGGCATTGGTGATGTCAAAGTCGCGGCGATTGTTCAGACAACCCAGCACGCCGAGCGGGTCACGCTGGCAGGCCTGCTTTTGATTACGTAAACGGGTGTCATCTTCCCTGAAATAATATGCCATGAAGTCGAGAGTGGTATCGGCACCGGGTTCAAAACGAAGAGAACCACGAACAGCGTACATGTCTCGGTCGTCGACATCCGAATTGTCGAAAAGGTTTGTGGTGTAACCGTCGCGATTCAGAAAGAATCCGGCTACCCGAACGCCGATAGAATCGCCGATCGGGACATTGACCATCCCTTCGGCCTTGATGCTGTTGTAATTCCCATACTCGAACTCTCCGGCCGCGCCGAAAGAACCGAGGTCAGGCTTGGCTGTCACAAGGTTGACAACACCCGAGGTAGCGTTGCGGCCGAAGAGGGTGCCCTGCGGCCCCCGTAGGACCTCAATTCGCTCAAGGTCAAAATATTCTGTTTCGAACAGCCGGGTACCAAAAAGAGGGGAACCATTGATATGGATAGCCGTCGCTGCGTCACACGTCACACCAACACAAAGATCGCCGATACCACGGATGGTGAAGGACGACCCGGTGAAGTTGCCCTTCGAAAATGAGACGTTCGGGAGCGTCAATTGAAGGTCAGCAGCGTTTTCGATCTGCTGGCTTTCGAGAGCCGTAGCATCGAAGGCACTGACCGCGATCGGCACCTCTTGCAGACTTTGAGATTGGCGTTGGGCCGTAACGATGATTACGGATCCTTGGGGTTCCGCCTCATCAGTTGTGGGATCCTGCGCTAAAGCCATCTGCGGCCAAGCCAAGATGGCCGAAGTGGCGAGCACCATCGCTCTCAGTGTCATATAGCATCCCTTCCCATCTCTTCAGTGCGACGATAATTGGCTCCGCCGCTTACTGCAAAATGGGGCGACCTCGAGGGTCGCCCCTTAGTCTGTGGAGAGGAGAGGGAGAGAATTAGCCCAATCCCCGTCCATGGGCATATACATCCGCGTGATATTAGTAAAGCGCCTTATCTTTTGACCCCATGGGCCACGATCCAGATCGCACGCGGAGTGAACGTTTGCTAAAGATCAGCAATGGTTGGCGCGCTAAGCGAGTTGCTCCCGATAAAGCTTTTGCCCCAGCTGGCATCGAGACCAACGAAGCGTTCGCCGTGCCGACGGCGACAATAGTTCGGATATAGTACAAGATGAATATGGACGCCCTTTGCCCCCATCTCGCTGGCCTCTGACCAGGAACCAGCCTCTTAGTATGGGGGATCTCAGAGGCTCCAAAAGGCCAGTACCGCCCGAAGCGCAGCGACGAACGCGAGCGGCTGATCCAGCATGAGATGATGGCGTGCATCGGGCACTGCAACAATTGGTATCTTTCCCCCTCCCAGTTCCCGGATATAGCGGGCGGAATCGCGATCAAAGAGCTGACTTTTCTCGCCGTACACAATCGCTTTGCGCCCGGGCGCATCGACCAGCCTCTGGCCTACTGTCAGCCATTCGTCGGGCTTGTTGCTGCGCCGGAACACTTCGGGAGAAAACTTCCATGTCCACTCCTCGCCATCGCGGCGGAGAGAGTGATAGGCCATGTAATCCATCAGGAACGGCTCACCAACTGCCTGCGGCGGCGACAGGATATACCTCTCGCGCGCCGCTTCGTAGGTCGGGTAGCGTCGCACCGGTTTGTCAGGATTACCCGACCCGGGGCTCGATCTGCCCATGGTCCAGTATTTCTCCAGCTTTTCGGGCCGCATCAACATGAGATCGCAGACAATAACGCCGGCGAAGGCATCCGGCGATTGGGAAACGGCGGTCAGCGCTGCACCCGAGCCGAAACTATGGGCGATGATCGTCGGTCTGCTTCCATCCGCAAACAAATCGAGCGCTTCGCTGATCTCGACAAATTCCTTTCCCCGCGCAGCTATATCGGCCACGCCGCGCATCTCGCTATCGCCCATACCGGCCAGATCGAACGCCACCACGTCGTAGTCTTCGGCAAGGTACGGTGCGATGAAGGCAAAGCAGCGGGCATGGGCGAGAAAACCGTGAGTCATGAGCAATTTGGGCCGGTCACGCCTGCCCCAGCGAAGATAATGCACCCGCGCGCCACCAACCTCTACGAAGCCTTCCTCACGGGGCACGCTCAGCGCCCAGGCGAACCATTCGGGTATATCCGCCCCGTCGCCGGCCCATACGGGATCAATATCTGTTGACCCGTCGTGGATTGGTTTCATTTCATTCATTTCGGCGCAGTCTCCATACCGGATAGTGTATTCCTGATAAAACCACGATAATCGTGCCGTGCGACATCGTGGCATAGATCGGCGTAACCAGATACGCTGGGGAAATTGATCAGTTGTCGGGGTTTGCCGGGAATATTGGCGCCCATGTACCACGATTCAGCCTTGGGGAAGAGCGTCATCGACCCTACTTGGGCGACCATATCGGTCCAGCTTCGCTCGGCCAGCGCATCGGCTTCGAAAAGGCCGATCCTGTTATCGCGCAGCCAGATCCGGAAATCGCAGATCCAGTCACCCTGGATTTCGGCGCTTGTCGGACCGTTGGAAAAGCCTGAAGGGCTGAGCGGGCCGTAGGCGAACAGCATGTTCGGAAATTGGGCGACGGCCATGCCCAGATAGGCTTTGATCTCACTCTTCCATGCTTCTGCCAGCGCCAGCCGACCGCGGCCGGTGATGTTCATGTCGATGAGCCCGCCACGACCGGCATCGAAGCCGGTCGCGAAGACAATGAGATCGCACGGGATCATGCCAGTGGCTGTTTCTATCCCGGCCTCGGTGACGCGAGTGATCGCGGTGTCGTTCAGATCGACCAGCGTAACATTGTCTTGTGCGAAGATCTCGTAATAATTCTGTTCGAGCGATGGTCGCTTGGTCCCGAAGGGATGTGGCGGCTCATCGGGAGCGAGCTTCTCGGCAATGGTCGGGTCGCAGATCCGCTCGCGCACCTTGTCACACCAGAACTCGTAGGCGTGGCGATTGGCGTCCTCGTTCGTCAGTATGTCAGCGAAATTATGATACCAGAAGCGCAACCCTCCTCGCTGCCACAAATCCTCGAAATGCGTAGTCCGCTCTTCCTCGGTCACAGCCAGGGCCGAGATGTCCAGCGATTGGCATTCGAAACCGCCACTTGTCGTAAGCCTTTTGTGGAAGACAGCGGGATATTCGGATTTTTCGCGAAGCTGACGATCAGCGTCCAGTTTTTCCTGCCGCATGGGAAGGGCGAGAATCGGGGTTCGCTGAAAAAGCGTCAGCTGCTCCGCGCAGCTTGCCGCCTCCTGCGCCACCTGTACGCCGCTGGCACCCGTGCCGATCAGGGCGATCCGGCGGCCGGAAAGGTCGATGCCTTCCTGCGGCCAGCGGGCGGTATGGCACCATTCGCCTTCGAAATCGCTAAGGCCCAGGATATCGGGAATGTAGGGTTTCGAGGCGAACCCCAGGGCCGGCAAGAGGAAACGCGCGCTTACTTTTCCGCCATCGTCGAGCTTCAATCGCCAGCAGGCGGTGTCTTCATCGAACGGCGCGCTTTCGACCCGTGTTTTCATTCGCATTGCCGGCCAGAGGTCGAGCGTATCGCAGACGTGGAGGAAATAGGCGCGCAGTTCTTCCCAGCCTGGAAATCGTTCGCTCCACGTCCAGCTTTTCCATACTTCCGCAATGGAAAATTCGTAAAGTGGAACCTGGGAATCGACCCGTGCTCCCGGATAGCGGTTCCAGTACCAGATTCCGCCCGGCTGCTCCGCTGCGTCTACCAGCAGAACATCGAACCCCGCCTGACGCAGCTTGTAAAGCAGGTATATTCCGCTGAACCCGGCCCCGACGATTACGACATCATAGTCAGGAGGGGGCGAATGGCTCACGAGGCCCCGGCACCCGCTTTCGCGATGTCTTTAGCCGTAGTATAATCCGCCTTGCCGTTTGACGCGCGCAAGGCGGTTTGCGTTGGGCAAATCGCCTTGGGCGTTTTGTAACCTGCCAGTTGCTGGCGCACGTGATCCTTGATCGCTTGCGCGTCGAAGTCCGCATCCTGGGTCAAATGCACCACAGCGGTCACCGCTTCGCCCCATTTTTCGTCAGGCACCCCGACGACAAGCGCGTCGGCAATGGCGGGATGGGTTTTGAGCACTTCCTCCACCTCCTCGGGGTAAACCTTTTCACCTGCGGTGTTGATGCAGACGCTGCCGCGGCCCAGCAAGGTCAGGCTTCCATCGGATTCCACCCGGCACCAGTCGCCCGGGATGGAGTAACGCACGCCATCGATCGTCCTGAAAGTCTTGGCCGACTTTTCCGGGTCCTTGTAGTATCCTGTGGGGATTGCGCCCTTGCGGGCAATAAAGCCGGGCACGCCGCTCCCCGCCTCGACCTTCCGGTCGTTCTCGTCGAATACGTCGCAAAATTCCCCGATCCCGAATTTCGCGGTGTTGGTGCCGCCCTGTGCGGTCGTCACCGACAAGCCGTAGCCCAGCCCTTCCGAAGCGCCAAAACTGTCCATGAGGATGACCTGGGGGATATGTTTGCACAGGCCCGCCTTTACCTGTTTACTCCACATGACGCCGGACGAGATGATCGAAATCAGGCTGCTCGTGTCCCAGCGCTTCGGGTGGGCGTCCAGCGCCTGCAGCATGGGTTTGGCAAAAGCGTCACCGACAATGGCGATGCTCTGCACCTTGTGCTGGTCCACCGCATCCCACAATTCTTCCGCGTCGAAGGATGGATCGGACAGCGTGACGATGGCCCCGCCCGACATGAGCGTGCCAATAGCAGTAATGAACCCGGTTCCATGCATCAGCGGGCACGCCGGCAAAGTGATGCGCGCAAGCTCGCCCTGCTTCACCAGGGCCACCATTTCCTCCATGGTCTGGGGAACCGGACCCAGCAGCTTTTGCGCGTCGAGCTGAGCCTTGCGCATATCATCGTGTCGCCACATCACGCCCTTGGGCATGCCGGTGGTACCGCCTGTATATATGAACAGCAGGTCATCGGGAGAACGCTCGATATCGAGAGGCGCGCCGTTACCTTCTACAAGTTTTTCGTAAGGAAGCGCGAAGGAAGCGATCTGCGAAGCATCGCCGATTTCTACAAATGTATGAACCTTGGTCAACCGTTCCTTCAGTTCAAGAATGCAGTCGCGGAACTCGGAACTGTAAACAATTACCTCGCTATCGGAATCGTCGAAGATGTAGAAAACCTCCTCGGGACGGTAACGATAATTGATGTTCACGTGCGTGAGGCGGCCCTTGAAGCACGCGGCCATCAATTCCCCGTATTCGGAACGGTTGCGCATGTAGAAGGCTATCTTCGCCCCGTCGCCTGCACCTTGCGCGCGCAGATTGCGCGCCAAATTGTTCGAACGCTTCGACATTTCGGGCCAGCTAATGATCCGGTCGCCGTGAATCAGCGCCGGAGCATCTTCCGGGACCGCAGGTTCGATTGCATCAAGGATGTCGCCAAGGTTCCAGTCGATCACGTATTAATTCCTCTCTCCTTGGTGGCCACGATTTTGTCGGTAGCGTGCGCCTAATTCATCGTCTCATGCGACCTGCGTCCACCCCTGCAAGGCCGCTGCTTCGGCCCGGACCGCTTCGGGACTTCCCAGAACCTGGCGGTCGAAACCGATTCGCTTGAACCAGAAATGCAGACCTAGGAGATCGGTAAAACCCATCCCCCCATGCACCTCGGTTGAGGTTCGGGCGACAAAACGGTGGACTTCGCCCGTATGTGATTTGGCATGGCATGCCACCAGCGAAGCCTCGTCGGGCGTCGCATCGAACGCATGGGCGGCATACCAGACCAGCGAACGGCATGGTTCATGGCGGGCAGCCATTTCCGCGCACATATGCTTGACCGCCTGGAAGCTGCCGATCACTCGTCCGAACTGTTCGCGCTGCCCGGCATAGTCGACCGCTTTTTCGATCATAGCCTGGCCCGCACCGAGGCTATCGGCGGCCAGGAGCACCCGGCCGGCGTCCCGCAGGCGCCTGACTGTGGCCCCACCATCGTCCGCGAGAGCCTCGCCCGCTACGCCAGAAAACCGCAGCTCCCCTACGCTCCGGGTGCGGTCGATCGTTTTGAGAGCAACCTTCTCCAGACCCGCAGCATCGCCAGCTACGAAGTGCATACGACCGGCGGTATCGGCTACCAGAAACGCGTCGGCTTCCAGGAAGTCGAGCGCGAACAAAGCCGTTCCGTCGAGCTTTGCGCCGTCGAAGTCCACGCCTGCCCGGTCCCGGATCTCCACCGTTTCCGCGATCGCGACGGCGATTTGCGCCTCGCCCTTCGCTATCCTCGGCAGCCAGTGCGCCTTCAACTCCTCGCTACCGCCCTGTGCCAGCGCAAGGGGTGCCAGTACATGGGCACCGATAAAAGGCACCGGCGCGACGGCATAGCCGAGCTGCTCGGCCACAGCGGCGGCATCGAGCATTGTCATCCCGAGCCCGTCATGTTGCTCGGGAACCATCATTCCCCAAATGCCGATTTCGCCCAGCGCCGAACGCACGTTGTCGCTGAAGGGAACCGAGCCCTCCGCGCATTCGCGCACATGATCGAGCGGACAAGTATCAGCAAGAGTGCGGCTGATCGCGTCGCAGAGCATCTCTTGGTCTTGCGAAAGTCCGAAATCCATCAGGCGGCTCCCTTATTCTGCCCGCTTGCAACGGCCGTCGCCTGTTCGACGGCGGGAGGCGTTGCGAACTTGGGTTCGCGCGGCATTTCCAGCCCGCGTTCGGCGATGATGTTCTTCTGGATCTGGGCGGTGCCTCCACCGATGATCAGACCAAGCTGGAACATGTAGTTCCACTGCCAGGCACCGTCTTCGCGCTCGCGCTCGCTTCCGTGATAGAGTATGCCCATCTCGCCCATTGCGTCGATCGCGAGCGCGGAAATCTGATGGGCGAGCTCACAGCTCTGCAGCTTCACGACAAGTTTCGCCATGCCGCCGGCATCCCCCCTAAGGCTGTTCGACAGGATGCGCATGCCGTTGAATTTCATCGCCGCGACTTCGGCTTGCAATGCAACCAGCCGGTCACGCAGAACGGCGTTGTCCATTGCGCAACCCTGGCCGATGCGTTCTTTTTGCATCAGCCTGACCAGCGCCTGGAGCCGGTTTTCCAGTGCATCGGGGTCGCCCAGCATGCCACGTTCATGGCCCAGTGTGGCATTGGCCACGTACCACCCCTGCCCGCGCTGCCCGACGATCTGATCCAGGGGAACCCGCACGTCGGTAAAGAACGTTTCATTGAACTCGGCATGACCGGTCATGGTCTTGAGTGGTCGGACCTCGATCCCTGGTGTGTCCATCAAGAAGATCAAGTAGGAGATGCCGCCGTGCTTGGGCGCGTCCGGTTCGGTCCGAACAAGGCAAAAGATCATGTCCGCCTGCTTGGCCGTGCTGGTCCAGATCTTCTGTCCGTTGATGACAAAGTCGCCATTTTCGACGCGGGCGCTGGTCTTGAGCGCGGCGAGGTCCGATCCCGCTCCAGGTTCCGAATATCCCTGACACCAGACTATCTCGCCATTTAGGGTCGGCTCGATCCATTGCCGTTTCTGGGCTTCGGTTCCGAGTTCCAGCAGCGTGGGAACGAGCATGGAAATGCCCTGGTTCGCAAGGCCTGCGGGGATGCCAGCGCGCGAAAATTCCTCGGCAATGATCCGCGATTTCAGGATGTCCGGCTCGGCTCCGTATCCGCCGTATTCCTTGGGAATCGTACGCGCCGTGTAACCATGCAGGATCAACAGCTTTTGCCATTCGACGGCTTCGGGGGAAGGGCGCGCGGCACGGCCTTGGCCATCGGGTGCGCGGTGACCGTGGGTTTGCAGGAACTGGCGCACTTCCTCGCGAAACGCGTCATACTGGGGTCCGTAGTCGAGATCCATCTTGGTCTATCCTTCTGCGCGCGCGATCGCGACGGGTCGGAATACTGGCAGGCGAAAATCTTCGGAGATCGGCTCGAAATCCAGCGTGACCGGCAGATCGAGCTCAAGCTCGTCGAGCGCGCAATCGACCAGCCGGGTTGCCATGCGCACTCCCTCCTCCAGTTCCACCACCGCAGCGATGAAGGGAATCTCGCCGGCGAAGGCGGGATGCAGTGCCTGATGGGTCACCGTCCAGGAAAACAGCGTGCCATTGCCGGTGCTACGCTCCCACGACCATTCAGGAGAACCGCATCGGGCGCACATATAGCGCGGCAAATGCCGAAAACTGCCGCATCCTTCGCACTGCTGGAAGTAAAGGTTGCCGTCCTGACACCGGTTCCAGAATTCCTGCTCCACCGGATCCTGCGGGCGCGGCTTTGGCTTGGCTGGTGCGGCCTGCGCCGAGGGGCGCATCTTGGGCGGCAGATCTTTCTCGTCGCTCACGCAAACCTCCTCAAAATCGCTATACTGCCGTCACCCAGATCGCCCCAGCCGGTCACCAGGCCGGTCTGGGCGCCTTCGACCTGCCGCTCCCCACAATCGTGGCGCAACTGACGCACCGCCTCGACGACATGGTTCAGTCCCCAAACATGGGCCTCGCTCAGCAGGCCGCCATGGGTGTTGACGGGATAGCGCCCGCCCAGCTCGATCTGGCCATTCGCGACGAACTCTGCCTGTCCACCTGGTTCGCAATAGCCCAGGGCCTCCAGCTGAAGGAGAACCACGTAGGTGAAGCAGTCGTAGATCTGCAGAAAATCCATGTCTTCGCGATCGACCCCCGCCATTTCGAACGCGCGCGGCGCGGCGTAGCTCAGGCCGATCTTGAAGGGGTCGGGACGCGAAGGGATATCGTCGGCGGGGTAAGGATGCCCTTCAGCCGCACCGGCGATGCTCACGGGAACATGCGGCATGTCCCTGGCGCGGTCTATTCGCGAAACCACGACTGCGCATGCCCCGTCAGTCTCCAGACAGCAATCGTAGAGGCGAAAGGGTTCGGATATCCAGCGCGCGGAATGGTAGGTTTCGGCATCCAGTTCCCGGCCATAAGTGAAGGCCTGCGGATTCATCTGCGCATGGCGACGGCACGCCAGTGCAACGGCCGCCATCGCTTCCGGGCCGATATCGTAAATTCGGGAGTGCCGGGTGGCGAGCCAGGCATACATCTGCACCGGCAGGAACACGCCATACGGAATGTAATAGCCTTGGATCGTATTCGTCAGGGTGTTCATGTTCATCGGCCGCGTCGGCGGTGCGCCAGGCTTGGGCCGCAAGGCGGAATAACCGTTCCACCCGAGCGTCACCAGCACATGGTCGCATAAGCCGCTGGCAATTGCCATCGCGGCGTTCTGGAGTGCCGTGGTAGGGCTCGCCCCGCCCATGTGGACCGTAGAGGCATAGCGCAGAACTTCGATACCGAGGTTAGCCGCCATCTCTTCCGAGGTGGTGTAGATCGGCGGAGGAACCATGCCGTCGATATCCGACGGCTTCAGCCCTGCATCTGCTATGGCTTTGCGCGATGCTTCCAGCATCATGTCGACCGCGGTTTTCTCGGTGCCTTTCACGAAAGCGGTTTCGCCCACTCCGGTGATGGCCGATTTGTCGCTTAAGCTCATGCCTGCCTGACCGCCTGGTAATCGCGTTCGAGCTGTTCGGAAAGAGCGCGCACCCTCTGATAGGTCTCCGGCGGACGCAGTCGCAACTCGCGGCGGACATCCTCCAACGGACGATCGAGATTTTCTTCCCAGTAGAAGGTGGTCAGATCGGCTGCAGCCCGGCCCCGGCGCCACGCTTCAAATGCAGCGCGCGCCACTGGCAACTGGGCAGCTTCCAGTTTCATCTTGGGAATGCCGACGCCCAAGATGAAAGCGATCCCGTGATTATAGAATTGCGCGTTTCCGAAGGACAGCACGCACAATTCGCCCAGTGCGTCCCTGCCGTATCCGGCGACGTCATGAAACAGGTCATGCGAATCGCGAAGGCGCCGACGATAGAGGGAAACATCGGGGTCGCCGAGGTCCTCCAGACCTCCGGCCTCGCTGGCTTCCGCCAGACCTTCTGCTGTCAGACCCTCCCCGTAAACAAAATCGAGGTAGGCTCGGCCAAGCGTGCCAGACGCACAGGTCGCAAGGCGTTTGCGATCGCACAAGGTTTCAAGTAGGTCGGCCCGGTCGGAAGCGATACGCCGCCCATCGCTCGACTTCATGAAGCGATTGAAATTCCGATAATAGGAATTGCCCGACAATGCCTTGACGATACGGAACACCTGCGCCGTATCCTCCTTGTCGGCAATCAACTGCCTCATTGCCCCAGCGCTCTGAGAGGCTCTACGGGGCGGCGCAATTCATGACCTTTGGCGTAAGCCATCTTCTTGCCTCCTGCGCTTCACTTGTAGATACCAGCGGACGCCAACGCCTTCTCGGCTCCATCGACCAGGTCGCGCATCACTTCGGCGGCAGGCCGGATCGAATCGATCAGGCCGATGCCTTGCCCCGCGAAGCCGGGGATGACATCCTTGCGCTCTGCCTTGATCCCGGAGGCCATGACCGGGCCGGAGATCATCGACTGATAGGGCATCGGCAGAGGCTCCTTTCCGGCCTGCACCCAGGCGTCGGCCCATTTGTTACGGATCATGCGCGCCGGTTTGCCGGTAAGCGATCGACTAACGACCGTATCGGCATCGCCGCTTTCGGTGATCGCCTCTTTCTGGAAGCGCTCGATGCCCGCTTCCTCGGTCGCGAGAAATGCCGTGCCGACCCACGCGCCCTCTGCCCCCAGCATCATCGCAGCGGCAACACCCCGGCCATCCGAGATACCGCCGGCCCCAAGGACAGGAACACGATCGCCAACGGCGTCGACCACCTGGGGAATCAAGGAAATAGTCCCGATCGGCGAGTTGTGACCTCCGCCATCGTGCCCTTGCGCGACGATCATGTCGATGCCCGACCCGACGACCTGTTCGGCGTGCTTGACCTTGCCGATCACCGCCATGACCTTGGTGCCATTGGCATGGAGCCGATCCATCCACGGTTCAGGATTGCCAAGGCCGGCAGCATAAACCGGCACCTTTTCCTCGATCACCACTTCCATCTGCGCCTCAAAGAATTCCTTCGAGAACAACTGCGGGCCGCCCTTGCCCATTTCAGGCGCGCCCGCCGCCCGCATGGCGGCGGCAGCATCGACCTCCGGAAGCTCTTCACGATCCATGAAGTCGCGCGCGAACTGCTGATATTCACCCATCAGATCCATGGGATTTTGGGGTGCAGCACCGCTTTGAGGGGCAGAGCCGCGCCTGACCGACGCGGGGAGCAGCGTATCGACACCGAAAGGTTTGTCGGTCAATTCCCGGGTCTGGCGAATCCAGTCACGCAACTGATCGGGCGAACACGCCGCGGCACCCAGGACCCCGAGCCCGCCGGCATTCGAAACCGCAGCCGCCAGCGCCGGAACGCTCGCTCCGCCCATCCCGGCAAGCAGGATCGGGTACCGGATCCCCAGCATTTCGCATATTCGGCTCTTCAACGCCATTCTTCCTCTCCAGCCACTTGCCTAAACGCACACTCAAACTATTGAAAATTCTACAGCTGCCCCCACCGCACCCGCTGCGAGACCAGCTCGGGGCTGCGCTCCGAAAGATAGACGGCAGAGCCGGCCACCAACCGGCTCATTGCTTGACGGGCCGCGGCGCTGTCGCCAGTCCGCACTGCCTCGAGCACCCGCACCAGAAACTTCATCTGCACCGCCCGTTCCTGTGCCGAATATCCCAGCGAATGGGAAAACTCGCGGGTCAACAGATGCATCGCAGAGGTCAGCAAACCGAACAGCGGATTGCCGCTCGCCCAACCCAACAAGTCGTGAAATCTGCGATTAAGTTCCTCGAATTGATCAGAGGCTTCATGATGCCTCAATTCCGCCAGACACCCTGCCAACGCGCTGAGATCAGCGGTAGTTGCACGCTGGGCTGCATACCCTGCGACATCGGGAGCAATTGCTTCGCGCAATTCAAGCAAACCACGCAAATCGGCTTCCATGAAATGCAGAATCAATGACAAACTGCTTGCAAAATCGCCGGTCTGCGGACGGGCTACGACGGGACCTCCACCACGGCCGAGCTGGAGATGGATGACCCCTTGCAATTCCAGGAACCGCAAAGCCTCCCGCAAAGTTGCGCGCGCAACCTCGTAACGCGCGAGCATTTCATCCTCGCGCGGAAGCCTGTCACCCGGGTTATGGCGACCCGCCTCGATGTCCCGCACGATGCTTTGCGCAAGAGAAAGGGCACGCTTGGCCTTCTTCACCGCTGACATCCGCCACTCATCAGCACACCCGCACCTCTCGAATAAAAAGTATAAGGATATTAGCAAACCTTCGTTGGATCGGCACACTATCCGATGGGATTGGTGTCTGCAAGGGACTAAAAGAGTATACGATTTATTGACTGCACGAGATGTCTCCCTTAAGGATGACTGAAGGCCGATCAGGCCTGAGATGTAGAAGGAATAGTTCTTATGGACAGCCAGATCGCCGAGCCGGATGCCGCGGCGAGGATCGCGTCAATTCCGATCGAGGAAATCGACGTGGCCCGGCCAAGCCTGTTTCAGAACGATACCATCGGTCTATTTTTTGACAGGTTGCGCGCCGAAGAACCTGTCCACTACTGCCGCGAGAGCTATGTCGGCCCTTACTGGTCCATTACCAAGTTCGACGACATCATGGCGGTGGACACCAATCATAAGGTCTTCTCTTCGGAAGCGAAGCTAGGCGGAATTGCAATCCAGGACATGCATTCGGTGGAAGGCGCGCTCGAACTTGAAATGTTCATAGCGATGGACCCGCCCAAGCACGATCAGCAGCGCAAGGCGGTGACTCCGGCAGTGGCTCCGTCCAACCTGCAACTGCTCGAGCCGATCATCCGCAAGCGCGCGGGAGAGATTCTCGATGAACTCCCGATTGGCGAAGATTTCGACTGGGTGGATAAGGTTGCGATCGAGTTGACGACGATGACGCTGGCAACCTTGTTTGATTTCCCTTGGGAGGAGCGGCGCAAGCTGACGCGCTGGTCCGATGTAGCAACTGCGGCACCTGAAACCGGGATCGTCGAATCCTACGAGGCGCGGCGCGAAGAACTCATCGGTTGCGCGATGTATTTCAAGACTCTGTGGGACGAACGGATAAACGAGGAGCCGAAGAACGACCTCATCTCGATGATGGCTCATTCTCCCGCCACGCGCGACATGCCGTTCCTCGAGTTTCTCGGCAATCTTATGCTGCTGATCGTCGGTGGAAACGACACAACACGCAATTCCATCAGCGGCGGCGTGCTCGCCTTGAACCAAAGCCCGGACGAGTACGCGAAACTCGACGCGGATCCTTCGCTCATTAGCAAAATGGTTCCGGAAATCATCCGTTGGCAGACCCCCCTCACTCATATGCGCCGCACCGCGCTGGAAGATTGGGAGATCGGCGGCAAACAGATCAAGAAGGGCGACAAGGTGGTGATGTGGTACCTGTCAGGCAACCGCGACGAGAGTGCTATCGAGCGCGCGGACCAGTTCATCATCGACCGCAAAAATCCGCGCCATCACCTCTCATTCGGCTATGGCATTCACCGCTGCATGGGAAACCGGCTCGCGGAACTGCAGCTGCGGATCATCTGGGAAGAAATTCACAAGCGCTTTTCCCGGGTCGAGGTTACAGGTGAACCAGAGCGTCTTTTTTCAAACCTCGTCCGCGGAATCACCAGGCTGCCGGTGCGGCTCCGCGCCCGCTGACTCTCGAGATCGAAATGCGGAGTTCAAGATGATCAAAATTACGTTCGTGGCTAGCGATGGTGAGCGACGGGAGGTCGAAATAGAAGAAGGCGAGACAGCCAGGGAAGCGGCGCTATACAATGACGTGCCGGGTATCGATGGCGATTGCGGAGGGGTATGTGCTTGCGCGACCTGTCATGTGCATGTCGATCCCGAATGGATCGACAAGGTGGGTCGGCTTATGCATGATGGAATGGAGGCCGACCTCTTGCAGTTCGCCGAAGGCACCACTGAATACAGTCGCCTTGCCTGTCAGATTCCGATGAAGCCGATGCTGGATGGATTGGTTCTTCACCTACCCGAACAACAATACTGACGGAGGGATCCTCGTCCCCGTAGCCTACATTCTTATCTGTCTTTCCTTGATTCTTCGAGAAAACACCCATGGCCACACAAATCGAGCCCGCAACCCAGACCGACGAAGACGCCTTCCGCGCGGAAGTGCAGCAGTTTCTGGCGGACAATTTTCCCGCCGAACTCAAGGGCCAGTCGAACGCGCTGGCCGGCGTGGACGGCCCCACCAATGAAACGCCGGCGCAGACCAAGTGGCGCGAAGCCGTGGGCGCGCGCGGCTGGGGCACCCCCACCTGGCCGAAGGAATACGGCGGCGGCGGCCTCACCAAGGCGCAGGCCAAGATCATCGACCAGGAATTCGCCAAGGCGGGTGCCTACAACCCGATCGGCGGCATGGGCGTCATGATGTTCGGCCCGACGCTGCTCGAATACGGCAACGAGGCACAGAAGCAGGAGCATATTCCGCCGATCTGCCGCGGCGAAATCCGCTGGTGCCAGGGCTATTCGGAACCCAATGCCGGCTCTGACCTCGCGAACCTCCAGACCTTTGCCGAGGACAAGGGCGACCACTACCTTGTCAACGGCCAGAAGACCTGGACCAGCGGCGGCCAATGGGCCGACAAGTGCTTTGCAATTGTACGAACCGACAAGAGCGACAAGCACAAGGGCATCAGCTTCATGCTGATCGACATGGACACGCCCGGCGTCGAAGTCCGCCCGATCACCATGATCAGCGGGACCAGCCCGTTCTGCGAAACCTTTTTCACCGACGTGAAGGTCCCGAAGGAAAACCTCGTCGGCGAGGAAGGCCAGGGCTGGACCATCGGCAAGCGCCTTCTGCAGCACGAGCGCACCAACATCTCGGGCGGCGGCAGCCTCGCCCGACTCATGGGCCAGAGCCTTGGCGATATCGCCAAGAAGTACCAGCCGACGGGCGCCGACGGCGAATTCGCCGATGCGGTGCTGCGCGACAAGATCGCTGATTTCGAAATCCGCTGGAACAGCTTCCTGCTCACCGCGCGCCGCGCGATGGAAGAGAGCAAGGCAGCTGGCGGCGTCTCCGAAATCAGCTCTGTGCTCAAGAAGCTCGGCACCAAGCTGAGCCAGGAACGCAGCGAATTGCTGATCGAAATCCGCGGGTTGCAGGGCCTCGGCTGGGAAGGCGACGGCTTTTCGGACGGCGAGCTCGGGGCCGTGCGCGCGTGGCTCTTCGGCAAGGCGACCACCATCTATGGCGGCTCGACCGAAATCCAGAACAACATCATCGCCAAGCGCGTGCTCGGCATGCTCGACCACCAGTAAGAGAGGGGAGCAAGGACAATGGCCGTTCTCAACGAAGAACAGGAAATGCTGCGAGATATGGCGCGCGAATGGACCGTCAACGAAAGCCCGGTCACCGAATTCCGCAAGGTCCGCGCCAGCGGCGAGCCCGAAGCCTTCAACCGCGACGCCTATGCGACGATGGCGCAGATGGGCTGGGCCGGGGTCATCATCCCCGAAGAGCATGGCGGGTCGGACTTCGGCTTCCTGTCCGCGGGCCTCGTCGTCGAGGAACTCGGCAAGACGCTCACCGCCAGCCCGCTGGTGATGAACACCGTCGCCGCCTCGGCGATCGTTCTTGGCGGCAGCGACGAGCAGAAGGCCAGGTGGCTGCCCAGGCTGGCGAGCGGCGAGGCCATCGCCACCCTCGCCGTCGACGAAGGGCCGAGCCACGATCCTGCGAAGATCGAGACCAGTGTGTCCGACGGCAAGCTGAGCGGCACCAAGGCCTTCGTCCATGAAGCGCATGGTGCGGACCTGTTCGTCGTCGCGGCGAAGGACGGGCTTTACCTGGTCGAGAAAGGCGACGGCGTCGCGCTCACCACCCGCAAGCTGACCGACCAGCGCAGCCATGCCGACGTCACCTTCGACGGCGCGGCGGCGGAGAAGCTCGCCAATGGCGGCGACAACCTGCTCGATGACGTGCTCGACCGCGCGCGCGTGCTCACCGCAGCCGAAATGCTCGGCATGGCGCAGCAAGTGTTCGACGACACGCTCGACTATCTGAAGCAGCGCGTGCAGTTCAACCAGGTGCTGGCGAGCTTCCAGGCGCTGCAACACCGCATGGCGGACCTCTTCGCCGATCTCGCCCAGATGCGCAGCGCGGTCGAGGCGGGCCTGCAAGCCGTCGATGCCGGCTTCGGCGTGGCGCGCGCGGCGACCATCGCCAAGGCGGAAGCCAACCGCGTTATGCACACCATGGCAAACGAGGGCATCCAGCTGCACGGCGGGATCGGCATGACCGATGAGTACGACGTCGGCTTCTATCTCAAGCGCGCCCGCGTGCTGGAGCAGAGCTTCGGTTCGTCGAGCTGGTTAAAGGACCGATTTTCCAAGCTTTCTGGCTACTAGAAACCTGCATGTAGTGACCTGCATGGCATTTTTGCCACATGCTTGTCGACAATGTGAAATAATCCGTCAATTCATCTACCAAGTCTTGAAATGAAACGCGCTTATCGGCATCGTTTCTAACATCGACTAGTGCCTAGGATGGGGCACATTCTTAGAGGAGAGGCACATGAAAAGATTTCCATCACGCCACCATTGCGCCCTTGGTGCATTGGCAGCGGCACTTGCCTTCACACCGACAGCCGCCTTCGCCCAGGATGTTGGCGAACCCGATGCGGATCTGGTTGAAGGGGCCGATGTCGAAGACCAAAACGTAATCATTGTTACCGCGCAAGGGCGATCGCAGGTCTTGGCGGATGTTCCAGTCGCCGTGTCAGCTGTTTCCGGAGAAACCCTCCAGAATTCGGGCGCCAGCGACATACGTGAGCTGAACCAGGTTGCACCGTCCCTGCTGGTGTCTTCCACCGGCAACGAAGCTAACGGTTCCGCGCGTATTCGCGGTATCGGCACGGTCGGCGACAACCCTGGTCTGGAAAGTTCGGTCGCGGTTTTTGTCGATGGAGTCTATCGCTCTCGTTCGGGAAGCGCCCTGAGTGAGCTCGGCCCTATCGACAGGGTCGAAATCCTTCGCGGTCCCCAAGGTACTCTGGGCGGGCGGAACTCATCGGCAGGCCTGATCAATATCTACACCGCACCGCCCGAGTTCGATTTCAGCGCATACGGGGCCTTCACTTATGGCAACTATGATGCGATCCGCGTCGAAGGTGGCATAAACGCTCCGCTTGGCGACACCGTAGCTGCGCGTGTGGACGGCGTGTATTTTGAGCGCGACGGCTTCTACAACGATATTACCAACGGCGGGACGATCAACAATCGCGATCGTTATCTGGTCCGCGGTCAGCTCCTGTTCGAACCCAATGACGACCTGTCCATTCGCCTTGTCGGGGATTATTCCAAAAAGGACGAAGCGTGCTGTGCCGCGACGTTCGTCCAGCCCGAGTTTGCTCCGCTTGCACGGATCAGCGCTGGATTTGATCCCTTTACGAGGCCATCGGATGGGGCCGCCCTGACGAGTACCGCAAATCCGATCGTTCCCGTGTTGCTTGCGCTTGGGCAGGATCCGCGTGCCCTCACCCAGGATACATTCAACCGCGACCTGTACCCTACGCCGGGCAGAAGCTATGAAGGCGAAACCGAAGACTACGGTATTTCGGCTGAGATCAATTGGGATTTCGGGAACGTCACGTTGACGTCTATCACGGGCTACCGTGAATATGCCAACAGCCAGGGATCTGACACCGATTACACTACTGTCGATATTCTCTACCGCGCTCCGACCGAGAATGCTCTTGCTCGAGACTTTGAAACATTCACTCAGGAACTGCGCCTTACCGGTGAGGCCTTCGATGGCAAACTCGATTGGTTGATCGGCGCGTATTACGCCAATGAAGAACTGCAGGTGCGTGACAATCTGCGGTTCGGCACCCAGTACGGCAATTTCGTAGCGTGCCGCATCGCTATCGCGATCAACCCGGCTTTGGTCAATCCGGGGGCTTCCAATTGCCTGGGTGCCAACGTGGCGGCATTGGACGGTACGCTGACCGGAAGCCCGGCATTCGGCGCTGCAACCCCGGCGATCCTCGCAGGTATCAACAACCTTGCAAGCATCAGCGATTTGGGAACGGTCAGCGAGGTCTACAATCAGACGAGTGAGAACTTCGCGTTCTTCACGCATAATATCTTTGCGATCACGGATACGCTCGATTTGACGCTGGGGCTTCGTTATACAAACGAAACCAAGGACTTCGACGCAACTTTCCGCAACGACAACACGGTTTGTCCGACAAACCGCAATCTGCTCGGAGGCTTTCTGGGTGTTCCGACTTTGGCACCTCTGGCCGGTGGTATCATCAGCCTTTCCTGCCAAGGCAATTCGACATCGGAGCTCGATGGAGTTTCTCTCGAAGACTCGCGCGAAGAAGAGGAGTTTACCGGCACGGCTATCCTGAGCTGGAAGCCAACTCCCGATCTGCTAGTCTACGGTTCGTATTCACGCGGCTACAAGGCGGGCGGTTTCAACCTCGACAGGTCTGCACTGTCAAATCCGCTTGCGTTCGATCCGGCCAATATCTCGGCAGCCGCGCTGCAGTTCGATGAAGAAACAGTCGATGCATATGAGATCGGCCTCAAATACTCGACACGCGAGTTCGGGGTTAGCATTGCAGGCTTCCGGCAAGAGTTCAGTAACTTCCAGTTGAACACGTTCAATGGGGCGTTCTACATTGTGCAGACGGTCAATAGTTGCGATAGCGATCTCGGCGGGGCCGACAGAGACGCAAGCGCGACAACCGGTGCATGCTCTTCCGATGAAGTTGCACCAGGTGTGATCGCTCAAGGTGTCGAGATCGAAACCTATCTACGGCCCGCTCGTGATTTGGATATTACCCTTGGCGTCACCTATTCTGATACGAGCTTTGAAGACAATCTTATCGGGGACGATACCGGGGCACCGCTCGACCCCGCACTACGCTTGCTGCCAGGCGACAACCTGTCGAATGCACCAGAGATCGTGGCAACATCGTCGCTTACGTGGACGCCGCCAATCGGCGACAGTGGGCTCGAAGGCCTGGTCTTCGTGAACGCTCGTATGGCTGGTGATTACAACACCGGCTCCGACCTGCTCTTCGGCAAGGAACAGGACAGCTTCGTCGTAGTGAACGGGCGTGTGGGTCTGACCAATATTGCGGATCGCTTCGCGATCGAGGGATGGGTCAATAATTTGTTTGACGTTGGGTATACGCAGGTGGCCTTCAACACGCCTTTCGTGGCTCCGCAACAAACGTTCTCCGCTTTTCTTGCGGAACCGCGGACTTACGGCATCACCGTGCGCGGCAAGTTTTAAACTTACTCGCTAATTGCAAGAGGGTTCGGCGCTTCGCTGTGTCGAGCCCTCTTTTTCGAACTTTTATTTGCTCACGACTAGGTGGCGTCCGAACAAAAGTTCCGTGTGCTCAATATCGTCGATGATGTGATAGGGAGAGGCCGGCAGCGGTGTTCGCTGCATGAATCCCTCTTCGCTGGGCTACCAGCCGCCGGCCCCACAAACAATCTTGCCTCGTCCTGCCATGCTGCCTTACGCTGCGCTCCAGGCCGCCCAGCAGGGCGACCCCAACCGCCGGAACTCTAACTTAACCGGTGGACCACCCTGATGGGGCAGGTCAGGTGGAAGACTACAACCGAGAGAGACCGCCCTCATCCCTTGGCTACGCGACACCGGCGGCGTTCGCCGCCGAACTAGATAAGCAATGGCCTGCTTCGCCACGCCCTACGGGCTCCGCTGCGCAGCCCATTGCTTCAACCGCGCTCATACGCATCAACGCAGCTCGGCTCTAATCCCGGCTGGGGGGAAGATCAGGGGGTCACGTCACTCATTGGAAGGCGGCTATCGCGACGCAATTCGCTCTGAAAGTCGTGGGACTATTTTGCAGGTCTTCGAGGAACAGACCTGCTAATTTTCGCCCTGCAGTTAGTTCCATTAGGATAACGCTGTTAGCATACGTAGGCACCGCGGCCGCTAGCCAAAAGGTTGCCAGTAGGACCGTATACACGTGTTTCAGCGACCGAGATATTTTTACCGATCTTGATTATTTTGCCCGATGCTACGAGTGGTCCCGAGGTTGCCGGGCGGTGGTAGTCGACCCTCAGATCGGCGGTCGCCTTGGCCCCTGTACCTTGCGACAATAAGGTGTAGAGCCCGGTTAAATCGATCAGAGAGGCGAGCACGCCGCCATGCGCTGAACCGATTGCCGGGTTTGACACGATCTCGTCGCGCCAAGGCATCTCCAGTTCAAGCTGCTCGTTCGAGCATGACCGTAAAGTGAGGCCAAGCCACCGGTGAAACGGGGCAATCTGCAGGATCTCTTCGAGGCGCTTAGGATCGATCCTTGTCAGATTATCGGTCATGTAACGGCTCCCTGCGGACTGTGATTACGCTTGAGAAAATCGAGTATCGCTGCCGAAAAGGCATCGTTGGCATCGCCAACCACCATATGTGTTGCCTCTGCGATGTCGGTGTATTCAGCGTGTGGAACAAGTTCGAGCAATTGCGCGACCGCGTCTTCGGAAACCAGATCGCTCGATCCGCCGCGAATAATATGCAATGGCAGCGAAAGCCTGCTGGCTGCATCGTTCAGCGCATCAAACTGGCGTTCCTGATGAGCCGGATCGCTTCGCTTGGCTAGTGTGATGTTGCGGATAAAGGCCGGATCCCAATGCCAGTAGTAGCGGCCGTCTTCCTTCTCTCGCAGATAGCGCCGTAAGCCCTTGCCGGCTCCGCGCTTGCGGCGATGTGGCATGTAGCGCGCGATGACCTCTGCCGCTTCGTCCGGTGAAGAGAAACCGGTCTCCACGTGCTCCTCCATAAAGCCGACTACGCGCATAACGCCCCCCGTCTCCATACGCGGCGCGATGTCGACGAGAGTGAGCGACGCGAAGCGGCCCGGCGCAAGGTGTCCTTCGGCGATCAGTCCGGCCAACCCGCCAAGGGAGGCCCCGACGAGCGCTGGCTTGCGGTCCATTTTTGAAGCGATCGCAACGAGATCTGAAGCGAAGTCGCGCGTTTCGTAAGCGCCCTCGGCAGACCATTCGCTGTCGCCATGACCGCGCATATCAATTGCGATCGGACGAAATCCCGCATTGGCGAGATCGGCTGTGACACGTTTCCATGCGTGACGGGTCTGGCCGCCCCCATGCGCGAGCAAGACCGGTAAAGCATCGGCATTTCCGGTCGCTTCGGCTGCTATGGAGATGCCACCATTTCCCCCGATATGGAAAGTTTGCGACTGCATACCGCAACCTCATATTGTAAATCGATTTACAGTAAACGGCTTTATTTCCTGATCCGCTATGGTAGGTTGCCCTAGATGGCTGCCATGACGGGCTATGACGCGGATACAAAGGGGGGCAAGTTCCCTCACCGATACCGATCGGCTGTTCTTTCTTATGGAGGAAGTGACCCGGCGTTTGCGCAGGACCGCCGATTCTTCGGTTGAACAATTCGGGCTCACGCGGACGCAATGGAGTATATTGGCTTATCTTTCGGAGCCCAGGCATGACCCAGACAGAGCTGGCTCGGGAACTGAAGCTAGAGCGCGCTAGCATCGGCCAGACTATTGATCGCCTGGAAGAACTTGAGCTGGTGGAAAGACGCAGGCGCGAAGAACGACAGGCGCGTTTGGCGGGTTCATTTACGCCCTGCCGCAATCGAGCTACTTCCCAAGATGCGAGTAGAAGCTGATGCAATGTATGCTCGCTTGCTCGGGGGGATCCGTTTTGGGGAACTGGAGCGCTTACGCGGATCGCTGGCTAGGATGCATGACAATCTGGGCAGCGAGCCATAATCACTCGAAATCGAGCCCATGCCCCGCGTTCACGCCCGCGTTTGCCCTTCAGGGGGTCTGATGCTCAGATGAGGGACGCCGAGCGCATGCGATCATAACATCCCGGCAGTCGTGGCAGGCGAGGTGGCCGGAGCCCCCGCACTCACCCAGCGCCGTTCGGTTCCTTATCAGCTTGAGCGACCATCGGATTCAGTTTCTGCTGTAGCGTGAAATCAGCGAGTGTTTGCATGGCGGCACTGCTAGCGAATATGGTTGACGCTGAGCTTGAACACGCCAGGCATGCGCGAGCCTTCCAAGATAGCGCTATGGATAAGCATATGCCGAAAGATGAGATACGTGATTACGCCCCCAACGAAAAGGATGACATCCTTTATTTGCTAGAAGAGGTGAACAGGACCGCTCGGCGGACCTTCGACGCTCTGATCGTGGGGCTCGACCTCAATCAAACACAATGGCGGATCATCGCGTCCTTGTTGCGAGAACCTACGCTAACACAGACCGAGATTTCTCGCCTGCTCGAGCTTGAATCGGCGACGATAGGACAGGCTGTCGCAGTTTTGGTTGAAAAAGGTTTGATCGAGCGAGAGCGGGCGGCGCACGATCGAAGGGTTTGGAACCTCCACCTCACCGAGCAAGTAAGAACCATCTGGCCGGAACTGCGCGAAGCGGCTGATCGACTCCACGAAATTCTCTGGAAGGGAATGTCTGCGCCTCAAATCGACCTCCTGCGTACGATGCTTCGAAAAGTTGCGGAGAATCAGAAGCAGGCTGACACTTGCGAAGAAAGCCGATGAAGCATGATTTGGAAAACAGTGTCGGTGAACTGACGCGGCTAGCAGAACTCGGTCAGATTTTCGCCCGGCACGGTCTGAAAAATCTCGGAAGCTTGCTTGGCTTTATGCCGGTTTCGGAGAATGAGCCAGATACCGAGGACTTGCGTCCTGCATCGGTGGTGGCGCTGTTGCGCGATGTCGGCCCTGTCGGAATAAAGCTTGGCCAGCTCCTGGCGACCAGAAGCGATCTGTTTACACAACCCTGGATTTCCGCGTTCGGCACTCTCCACGACCAGGTGGAACCGCTGCCGTTCGATAAGATCGAACCGGTGATTGTATCGGCTTGGGGCAGCGACTGGGAACGTGAATTCGCCGCTTTCGAGAGAAACCCGATCGCCTCAGCCTCTATCGCGCAGACTTATGTCGCAACCCTGCTGGACGGAAGCGAGACTATCGTGAAAATCCGCCGACCCGGCATGGCGTCCAGGATCGAGGCGGACATGAGGCTGTTGACACGGCTCGCGGGCCTCGCCGAGCGTCGGTCAAGCGACATTGCTCGCTATCGACCCGTGGAATTCCTTCAGACATTCGCCAAGAATTTAGCGCGGGAGATGGACCTGGCGGCAGAAGCACGTGCCTGTGAAAGGATTGGCGGTTATCTGGAGATGCTTGGGGTGAAGACGCCCGCGATCCACTGGGAACTCACAGGCTTGACGATCAATGTGCAGGAAGCCCTGGGCGGAAAGCCCGCGTCGCGGCACCCGGCAACTGATCCGGCAGGGAATGCCCAGTTCGCGAAGCGCTATGCCGATGCAGTGCTACGGATGATCCTTCTCAATGGAGAGTTTCATGGCGACCCGCATCCCGGCAACGTCTTCTGGATGGAAGGGAACCAGGTAGGCTTCATCGATTTCGGCTCGGTCGGCTTTCTCAGCGGCGCGCGGCGTCAGGAAATCGTCCGACTGATTTTCGCTATCGCGAACGGACAGATAGACAAGGTGGCCGATCTGCTGCTCGACTGGGCAGGCAATCCACTCGTGGATCGCGCGCAATTGGTGATGGACCTGGATGAGCTGATCGCGGAATTTAGCGGCACAGCTCTTGCCGGGATAGAATTCGCGGCAATTTTCGATCGGGTTTTCGGATTGTTGCGCGATTATCGCCTCGTATTGCCGCCCGACCTCGCTATTTTGCTGCGCACCCTGCTGACCGCAGAGGGCTTCGTTCGCTCTTTGGCGCCGGACTACAATATCGCCGAAGAAACGAAGCCGATCGTGATGCAATTGTTTGCCGAGCGATTTTCGATCGGAGCCGCGCGGGATCATTTGGCCAAGGTCCGCAGTGGCCTGCTTGATTTCTCGGCATCGCTGCCCGAGCTAATCGATAACGTTGCCTCGGTCGCTCGATCAGGTACGATTCAGGTATCCATCGACCCAGCCAGTCTGAACCATCTGACGCGGGAAGAGGACCGCAGCACCCCCGTCAAGGGTCCGGTGGTGGCAGCGTTGATCATCTCTGCCGCATTGCTGGCCGACCAATCGTTGTTACTGGCAGGAATTGTTCTGGCTTTCGCGGGAATAGCACTCATTCCTAGATGGAACTGATAAGACCACACACAATGAACGCTTAGACCACGGCCGCCCGGCACCGATATTGGCTACATCAAGGGAGAAGAGTGGAAATGACCGAACAGAAACCTGCCGAAGCGGTGCCTGCCGCCACCATGCTGCTGACCTGCCCCATCAGGGTGGTCCACCGGTTAAGTTAGAGTTCCGGCGGTTGGGGTCGCCCTGCTGGGCGGCCTGGAGCGCAGCGTAAGGCAGCATGGCAGGACGAGGCAAGATCGTTTGTGGGGCCGGCGGCTGGTAGCCCAGCGAAGAGTGTGGCCGGACGGTGTTGTAGTGGATACGCCAGCGCTCGATCAGGATGATTGCCTCCTTCAGAGTGTAGAAGATCTCCCCGTTGAGAAGCTCATCCCTGAGCTTGCCGTTGAAGGATTCGTTGTAGCCATTCTCCCATGGTGATCCGGGTTCGATGTAGAGAGTCTTCACACCAATCCGCCAGAGCCAGTCGCGCACGGCATGAGAAGTGAACTCAGCGCCATTATCGCTACGGATGTGATCAGGCGGACCATGGCGTTGGAACAGCTCGGTCAGCACGGCCAGGACATCATCGCTCTTGAGCTTGCGCTGGACATGGATCGCCAGGCACTGGCGGCTGTACTCGTCGATCACGGTAAGCATGCGGAAGGCCTTGCCGTCATGGGTGCGATCCATGACGAAGTCGTAGCTCCACACATGGCCACTATATTGCGGACGCAGCCTCACGCATGATCCATCGTTGAACCACAGACGCCCGCGCTTTGGCTGTCTCTGCGGAACCTTGAGCCCTTCACGGCGCCAGATCCGCTCGACCCGCTTGGCGTTCACCAACCAACTTTCATTGCGCAGCAGCGCCGTGATCCGGCGATAGCCGTAGCGACCATATTGTTGGGCCAGCCGGATGATTGCAGCTGTCAGCGGCTTCTCGTCGGCTGGTGGTGCGGGCAGCTTGCGCTGGGTCGAGCGGTGCTGGGCAACGACCCGGCAGGCACGGCGCTGGCAGATATCCAATGCCTCCTGCACATGGTCGATGGCCAGCCGACGCCGTGAAGGGCTCAGTACTTTCCCTCGACAACCTCCTTCAGGATCAGCGCATCGAGCGTAAGATCAGACACCGCCTTCCTGAGCCGCTGGTTCTCCTTCTTGAGATCCTTCAATCGCCGAGCCTGGCTGACCTTCAGCCCACCGTACTCGCGTCGCCAGCGATAGTAACTCTGCTCCGAAATCCCCAGCGATCGGCTGATCTCCCCGATCTTCTCTCCGTGCGAGAGCCGAACTTCGGCCTCACGCAGTATCCCGATAATCTGTTCCGGCGTGTATCTCTTCCGTGCCATTCATCAGCCCCTTTCAAGCCGTAAATAGCCGAAATCCTAACTCTCAAAACGGACCACTTTTCGGGGGGAAGGTCACCTCTGGCCGATGGGAAGGACGCTGACAGGCTGGAAACCGCAGTTGGGCGGTTGGGGCTTGATCGACCTTAGAAACGCGCAATCGGTCGATCCGTTTTCCCTGGCCTCAGATGAACTCATTGAGGTTACCGACTGGGAACTACTTGATTTTGCAGTTCAAGTTGTCAAGCAATGGCTCCAAAGGAAGGGTTTCGAGATCATGTCCACTCACTCAAATCCCAACGTCGATCCGAACATCTGATTTGTCGGAGACAATGGACCCGAGTGGGTAATCGTACGAGCAGCGCGATATCCAGAAAAGGTGGCTCAGATCCCGAGCAACGTAGAGGCCATCGCTAAGCAATGCGAAGCTCTCAGTCACTTGGGGAATTTCGCATCTTTTGGCTTTGCGTTGGCGGAAAACGTTGAAAGGCCCATCTGGCGGGGACACGCTGCCGATGTCCAATTCGAAGGCATTAAGCCGATCTGATCCGGAAGCTCTCATTGCTCCACGCAGGTGTGCGATCTCTTGAAGAATCATGCGGCCATATTCGTGCTCGG
>NZ_BTGS01000011.1:0-110051 GCF_042851395.1 Altererythrobacter sp. MTPC7
ATTGTCCAACTGAAATTCGCGAACAGATAGAACTCGAAACCGCCAAGCTTGAGCCCCTTTTATCGTTTCTATTTAATGATTTGAACCAATTCCCTTTTGATGGCGTCGGCGGCATCAAGGACCGTACGCAGTTGGGTGAATTTAAATATGACGTTGTATAGCCCCAGCCTCTTCATTCATCGCCTGACGGTTAAGCGAGAGCAAGAAGTCGCATATGATGCAGTATTCCATCATGGGCTAAATATTGTTGCCGGCGAAAATAGTTCTGGCAAATCAACCGTTCTAGATTTCATATTCTATGGGTTGGGCGGGGACCTATCGGAGTGGCGCGAAGCTGCATTGCTATGCACAGAGGTGATCCTAGAAGTAGAGATCAATGGGGCAAAAGCGACGCTGGTTCGCGAAATTTCCGACAAATCTGGCCAGCCGATGCGGATAGCATTGGGCGAAGAGGATCAGAATGCAGAGGGCCCGAATTGGTCTTTGCACTCGTATAGAAGGTCTGAGAAAAAAGAGAGCTTTTCGCAAGTTATATTCAGACTTCTCGGGATGCCCGAGGTAACCGGAGACACTAACAGCAACATAACTATGAACCAGATTCTGCGATTGTTATACGCTGATCAGTTGAGCCCGGTCGATCGCATATTTTTATTCCAGCCCTTTGACACCGCTCTAACCCGGCAGACCGTCGGTGATTTGCTCTGTGGCGCTTTTGACAATGCACTTTATCGTAGCCAACTTAGATTGAGAGAGGCAGAAAAGTCCCTTGCTTCAGTGACTGCCGAATGGCGAAACGCAATATCCGTCTTCGGCGGATCGGAACACGATATCTCCTCGGATTGGGTCGCAGCTGAAACTCGCCAAATTCGTAGAGAGCTTGATGAAGTTCGTGAAGAGGCATCCGCGCTGGAGGAGCGAATATTTCATGCCGAAGTATCAGATGGGCTGACTCTCGAAGAACAAAACAAAGTGTATGGCGAACTTTCTGACACTCAAGCAAAGAAGCTGCAAATCAGATCCGAGATTGACGCGCTACAGCTTGAGATGACCGATTCCGACGAATTCATTAAGGCTTTGCAATCGAAATTAGATCAACTTAGAAACGCTCAAACTACCGCTCAGAATTTGGACGGAATTGCATTTATTTATTGCCCGTCTTGCTATGCCCCGATCCAAGATGCGGGAGATCACACTTGCTCACTCTGCAAGGCTCCGTTTGATAAAAATCGTGCGCAGTCGCGCATACTTGCGATCATCAATGAAACCGGCCTTCAGATAAAGCAATCGCAGGTTCTTCAGACTGAAAGGAAGCAGGACTTAGAAAGGTTGGTCTCCAATCTCTCTGAGATTGATCGGAGGTGGGCTACCTTGGAAGCTAGATATGCTCTCCTCAATCGGTTGCCCTCTACGGAACTCAGAGCCGATGCCCGAAAGCTTTACGGTAGAGCGGGATATCTGGAACGCCAGCTAGAAGACCTGAGCGAGAAGGCGACGATTATCGAAAGGATTGAAGCGCTTTCAGACACCAAACGACAGCTCAACTCCGAAATTTTGGATTTGAAAGGATTGATTGAGGCGGGCGAAAGATCGCAAAAAATGCAATTATCAAAGGCATACTCGCGGATTTCCGATAACACCGTAAAACTGCTTCGGCGCGACCTAGACCGCCAAGACCTCTTTCAGAAAGCTGATTCCGTAGCATTTAGCTTTGGAGACGATCGCCTAGCAGTAAATGGGGAAAGTTTCTTTTCGGCAAGTTCAATGGTCTACTTACGGAACAGTTTTTTCGCAGCATTTTTTAAGTCTTCGCTTCAAGATCCAAAATTCCGTCACCCCCGCTTTCTCATAATGGATACTATTGAGGATAAAGGTATGGAGCCGGAAAGAAGCCACCGATTTCAGTCGCTCCTTAAAGAAATTAGCGAAGACTCGGAAACTGATCATCAGATTATTTATGCAACCGCAATGCTTGAACCCAGCTTTGCAGACAGCAGCTATATTGTCGATCGGTTCTACACTCACGAAGACCGGACGTTAAACTTGACTTTGTGAGCTACTCCTCCCCCATCCGCAGCGCAGCGATAAACGCTTCCTGCGGAATGCTCACATTGCCATACTCCCGCATCCGGGCCTTGCCCTTCTTCTGCTTTTCCAACAGCTTCTTCTTGCGCGAAATATCACCGCCGTAGCATTTGGCGGTCACGTCCTTGCGCATGGCGGCGATCGTTTCGCGGGCGATGATCTTGCCGCCGATGGCGGCCTGGATGGGGACCTTGAACAGGTGGCGCGGGATGAGGTCTTTCAGGCGTTCGCACATGCCGCGGCCCCGCTCCTCCGCCACGCTGCGGTGGGTGATGAGGGATAGCGCGTCGACCGGCTCGTTGTTCACGAGGATGTTCATCTTCACCAGGTCGCCTTCGCGCAGGCCGATCTGTTCGTAATCGAAGCTGGCATAGCCGCGGCTGATCGATTTCAGGCGGTCGTAGAAGTCGAACACCACCTCGTTCAGCGGCAGCTCGTAGGTCACCTGCGCGCGGCCGCCGACATAGGTCAGATTGGTCTGGATGCCGCGCCGGTCCTGGCACAGTTTCAGGATCGCGCCGAGATGTTCGTCGGGGGTGTAGATCGTCGCCTTGATCCACGGTTCCTCGATCAGTTCGATGCGGCTGGGATCGGGGTAGTCGCTGGGATTGTGCAGCTCGATCGTCTTCGCGTCCTCGTTCTTCGTCTTGCCCAGCTGGATGCGGTAGACGACGGACGGCGCGGTGGTGATGAGGTCGAGGTCGTATTCTCTGGAGAGGCGTTCCTGGATGATCTCCAGATGCAGCAGGCCGAGGAACCCGCAGCGGAAACCGAAGCCGAGCGCCGCGCTCGATTCCATCTCGAAGCTGAAGCTGGCATCGTTGAGACGCAGTTTCCCGATGCTTTCGCGCAGTTTCTCGAAATCCGCCGCGTCCACGGGGAACATGCCGCAGAACACCACCGGCTGCACTTCCTTGTAGCCGGGCAGCGCCTTGTCCGCGCCGTTTTTCGTCGTGGTGATGGTATCGCCGACGCGGGCCTGCTCAACCTCCTTGATCTGCGCGGTGATGAAGCCGATTTCGCCCGGGCCGATTTCCGGCAGGTCGGTACGTTTCGGGGTGAAGCAACCGACGCGGTCGACGAGGTGCTGTGTGCCGCCCTGCATGAAGCGGACGTCCAGCCCCTTCTTCAGCACGCCGTCGATCACGCGCACCAGGATGACGACGCCCAGATAGGGGTCGTACCAGCTGTCGACCAGGCTGGCCTTCAGCGGCGCGTCGCGGTCCCCTGCGGGGGGCGGGATCTTGGCGACGACGGCTTCCAGCACGTCCTCGATCCCGAGGCCGGATTTCGCGCTGGTGAGGACGGCTTCGGACGCGTCGAGGCCGATGACCTCCTCGATCTCCATGCGGACCTGCTCGGGCTCTGCCGCGGGCAGGTCGACCTTGTTGATGACGGGGACGATCTCGTGGTCGTGCTCGATCGACTGGTAGACGTTGGCAAGCGTCTGCGCCTCCACCCCCTGCGCCGCGTCCACCACCAGCAGCGCGCCCTCGCACGCGGCGAGGGAACGGCTGACCTCGTAGGCGAAGTCGACGTGGCCCGGCGTGTCCATGAGATTGAGCTCGTAGGTCTCGCCGTCCTTCGCGGTGTAGTTCAGGCGCACGGTCTGCGCCTTGATGGTGATGCCCCGCTCCTTCTCGATGTCCATGTTGTCGAGCACCTGCTCGGACATCTCGCGCTCGGTCAGGCCGCCACAATATTGGATCATCCGGTCGGCAAGCGTGCTCTTCCCGTGATCGATGTGGGCGATAATGCTGAAATTTCGGATCTTGGATAAATCGGTCATCGCCAGCGCAGATAGCGCTGCCGTCACCGGATGTCAGCATGGCATTGCGCCGCCCGTGACGATTGTTCGCGCGCCGGGCTTTACGGCGCTGGAGTCGCTCAGGCGGGAGAGGTTTCGATCTGCAGGAAATGGGGACGCGAGCGCGGATTGACGCCCATGGCTTCTGCAACGCCGTAGCTGCCTGCCGGCAGTGCCGCGAGCGGCATTCCAGCTGCTGCCAGCGCATAGGGAGAGACGCGGTGCCGGGTGCAGAGGCCATCGGCACCGTCGCTGATCAGCTTCGTCTCGAATTCCAGGCCCTGCGCGGCTTCCTCTGCGCGGCGGACGACGGCAACGACAAGCTGCCCGTTGCCGAGGTCGAGCACCATGTCCGTGCCTTCCGGAACGTTCAGCAGCCCTTCGATCCGGGCGCCGGTGCGCGACAGGTTGCGCATGACCACCTCGTAGCGGTGATCTTCGTGGATGACGCCGACCTTGCGGAACATCGCCTTGCGGCTTGCGCGGGCCTTGGCCGGGCCGCTGGGCTCGTACTCCAGTTCGCCGCTGGCCAGTTTCTCCATGACCGCATCCTGCGGCAGGGCCTTGCTGTAGATCCAGCCCTGGACGTGGGTGGCGCCCAGTTCCCGGACGAGATCCAATTCGTCATGCGCCTCGACGCCCTCGGCGACGGTCACCATGTCGAGCGCTTCGGCCAGGCTGACGATGGCGGTGATGATGGCCGCATTGTTGTTGCCGCCCTCGCACGCGCCGCGCACGAAGCTCTGGTCGATCTTGATCTTGTCGAATGGCGCGTTGCGCAGATAGCCCAGCGAGGAATAGCCGGTGCCGAAATCGTCGAGCGCCAGCCGCAGGCCCATCTTCTTGAGCGTCGCAAACATCTCGTGCGTCGCGTGCGGATCGCCGATGAACACGCTTTCCGTCAGTTCAAGTTCCAGCCGCTCCGGCGGGAGGCCCGACGACATCATGGCGTCGGAGAGAATGGTGGGCAGGTTTTCGTTGGCGAACTGGATGGCCGACACGTTGATGGCGACGACCAGTTCTTCCGGCCACTGCGCTGCATCGCGGCAGGCAGTCCTGATCACCCATTCGCCAAGGTCGAGGATCTGGCCCGTTTCCTCCGCCACGGGAATGAACTCTGCGGGACTGACCCAGCCGCGCTCTGGATGGTTCCAGCGCACAAGCGCCTCGAACGACTTCACCCGGTTGGTCTTGGTATCTACCAGCGGCTGGTACTGCATTTCCAGCCCGTCGGTTGCGAGGGCATCCCGCAGGTCTTCCTCGATCTGGCGGCGCCAGTGCGCGTCGGAGCTGAGGTCGCTGGAATAGAAGCGGTACTGCCCCCTCCCCCCGGCCTTTGCTGCGTACAGAGCCAGATCGCCCGCACCGACCAGTTCGTCCGTCTCGATCCCGTCGAACGGAGCGATGGCAATCCCGGCCGAGGTTCCGATGATCGCCCGCGCACCATTGATCGAATATGGCTGCGAAACCATCTGGATCAGCGTCTGGGCAAGGTCGCCCAGAGCGCCGCGATCGTCCATGTCGGGCAGGATGATCTGGAATTCGTCGCCGCCCAGCCGGCCGATCTCGCCCTTGTCGCCGATGATGCGGTCCAGTCGCTGGGCGACCTGCTTCAGCAACTCGTCGCCAGCCTGGTGGCCCAGCGTATCGTTCACCTGCTTGAACCGGTCGAGGTCGAGCATCATCATCGCGCAGGAACGCTGGCTGGCCTTCGATGCGGTGAGCAGCTTGGCCATCCGCGTTTCCATGCGGTGGCGATTGGCAAGACCCGTCAGCGCATCGTATTGCGCCATGCGATTGACGTCGATCTGCCCTTGGCGCTGCGCCGAAATATCCTTGGCGCTACCCCGGAAACCGGTGAATTCGCCCTTTTCGCAGAATTGCGGGCGACCGGAGATTTCCCACCAGATGTCCTTCTTGGTGGCGACCTTCACCGGCAGGGAATTGATGGAGTTGCGTGCGCGAAGCAGGAACGGCAGCGGTCGCTGGCGACCGTGCTCGTCATCGCTTTCGCTGATCGGCGTGGAGAAGAGTTCGACCAGCGAAAGATCGTGGAAATCGATGCCTTCACCCGTCAGTTTTTCCTGGGCAGCACGGGACAGGTAGACGATCTTGCCATTGGCATCGCTCGCCCAGAACCAGGACAGGTCGCTTTCCTCGATAGCGTCGAGCAGCTTGATTCGCCGGGGATCGGACGCGCTGTAGGCGTCAATCGGGCTGACCGGCTCTTCCGTGACGGTTGAACGGGAGAAGAACTTATTGAGGCCCATGGTCGCCCTCCCAGGCGCGCGTGAAAATCGCTGTGCACGGCGGCGGGACGCGCCGCATCCCGTTGGAAAACTGTAGGGTGTGCCGCAGCTTCATGCTTTTTTCCTGATGCCGCCGCCGACCGCGAATTGCGTGTCCGTTTTCAGGCCGACGATGCCGCCCTGCGGATCGGTTTCCAGCGCCCGCGCGAACTCCACGCCCATGCGGTCGTCCTTGCTCCACCTGGTGGTACCCGAAACGATCAGCGTCTCGCTCAGGGCAAGCCGGAAAAGCGTACCGACAGGCACGTTGTAGAGGCCTTCGACCAGCGCGCCCGTGACGGAGATATTGCGTACCGTCCCGTTATAATACTGGCCCGCGTTCTCCAGCACGATCTTGCGCAGCATCGTCTGGCGGGGCGCGCGGGCAGACTTGGGTCCGCGGGCGACCGCGGTAGGCCCGTCGCGTAGTTTCTGGCTGGCGTCGGCAAGCGACAGCGGCTTGTCGTAGATATATCCCTGCACGTGACTGCAGCCGTGCATCCGCACGAGGTCCAACTCGTCCAGTGTCTCCACGCCTTCTGCCGTCGTATCCATGCCCAGCGCCTGCGCGAGGCTGGTGATGGAGGCGATGATGGCACCGTTGCGGCTGCCGGGCTGGGTCGCGCCGCGAACGAAGCTCTGGTCGATTTTGATCTTGTCGAACGGAGCGGTTTTCAGATAGCCGAGCGACGAATAGCCGGTCCCGAAATCGTCGAGCGCAAGCCGGACCCCTATTTTCTTGAGAGCGCTGAACATCGCGTCCGTGCCTTCGTCGTCGCTCAGGAACACGCTCTCGGTAATTTCCAGTTCCAGCCTGGAAGGAGAAATCCCGGCGTCGGAGATGGCGCGGGTGATGACATTCGGCAGGTCGGGGTTGGAGAACTGCAGCGGCGACACGTTCACCGCGCAACGTATGTTTTCCGGCCAGCTGGCAAGGTCCAGGCACGTGCGGCGAATGGCCCAGGCGCCGATATCCTGGATAAGGCCGGTATCCTCTGCGATCGGGATGAACTTGTCGGGCCGGATGGCCCCCTGCTGCGGATGGAACCAGCGGATCAGCGCCTCGAAACCGGTGATTGTCTCGCTCGAGCATTCGACGACCGGCTGATACTGGATGTCCAGCGCGTCGTTCTCGATCGCCTCGCGCAGATCCTCTTCCAGCTTGCTGCGTTCCTCGGCTGCGGAATGCAGGTCCTTGGCGTAGAAATGGTAACGCCCCCTGCCCCCGTCCTTCGCCGCATACAGCGCGAGGTCGGCGTTGCGGATGATGAGGTCGATATCCTTCGCATCGTCCGGGCTGATCGCAATGCCGATCGACGCGCCGATGACCACGCGGTGTCCCTCGATCGAATAAGGCTGCGAAAGCGACCGGATGATGTCGGCGGCCAGCTGCGCAAGCATGGCCCGGGGATTGCGTCCGGGCAAGATGACCTTGAACTCGTCCCCGCCCAATCGGCCGACCCGCCCGCTTTCGCCCACCGCGGCATCCAGACGCTGCGACACCTGTTTCAGCAGCGCATCGCCCGCCGGATGGCCCAGCGTATCGTTGACGTGCTTGAACCGGTCGAGATCGAGAAGGAACACGGCGCATTCGCGGTTCTGTTCCTGCGGAGAGGACAGGATCTTGTTGAGCGTCTGCGACATCTGGAACCGGTTGGCGAGCCCTGTCAGCGAATCGAAGTGGGCCAGCCGGGAGGCATGTTCCTGGCTGCGCTTCTTCTCGGTCAGGTCCGTCCCCGAACCGCGAAAGCCGCAGAAATTCTTGAAATTGTCGAAGACGGGCCTACCGCTTATCGACCACCAGCGCTCGCCATCGCCGGTCGCCGCCTGCACCGCCAGTTCCTGGAATGCAGAACGTGCCGACAGGTGGAAGTTGACCGACCGCTCGCCTTCGCGGTTGTCATTGCCCATCTCGAACAGGTCGAGGATCGGGCGCCCGAGAAGTTCTTCCGGCGTGGTGCCCAGATGCTTCGCAATCGGCGGCGACAGGTAGGTAAGCTGGCCCCGCCGGTCCGTTTCCCAGAACCACCCCTGACGCGTGTTCTCGTAATCGTTGAGAATATCGACGGCACGGTTCCGGATACGCGCATCGGCAAGATTGCGCTCCGCCCGCTCGCGGTCGACACGCATCTGGTAACGGCCGGTAAAATAGCAGAGGACGACGAAGATCGCGAGGACGAGGTAGGCAGAAGGACTCTTCGACAGGAAGACGAAGGGGCTCCACACCGCGATCTTCCACCCGAACAGCGCAATCGCCCGGCCCGATAGCAGGACGGCGGACACGGCGGAGATCGACACGATGGCCCCGACGAACAGGAAGGTCCCGATCCTGCCAGCGAATGCTTCTATCGCGAAACCGAACCCGTACATCAGCGCCGGCACCACGACCACGGTGGACGCGGCGGCGAACGACACGTTTTCGTCGCGCGGCGTGTCACGCTCCCACGAGTTGAACCAGCGCGTCGCCACTGTCAGCAGAGGCGCCAGGGCGAACAGGATTATCGCCGGCAAGGAAGGCAGCGACACGTTTATCGCGAAGGCCGTCACGGCCGACGACAAGTATGCCGCCGCCATCAACCACCAGTTCGTCGGCAGCATGTATGTGCCCTTGGCGGCAGCGCGGGGCGACGGTGTCAGCCTGTTGCCCGAACGATCGCGGCGATCGGTCGTGCGGGATTTTTCGGAAGCGCTGGCTTTGGGTTCGGGTTTGCGCGTTTTCGATGACGAGGCCTTCGGGGACTCTCCCCGGCGGGCTTGGCGCGCGGCACCGGACGTCTTCTTCCGCGCGCGCGCGGGGGCATTCACGCGCTTGCGCGGTGCCCGGGGCGACGCGCGCTCCGAAGGGTCCTTGTCTTTCATGCCGTTTCCATGCGCGACCAGCGGTTTAAAAACCTTAAACCGCACACTTTCCGATCTCGGTTAATCGCTTGTCAGCCATGACCGGCTGACGCAGTCTGTTTCCTGGCGATTTCGGTGCCCTGCCCTTGTGCATGGTAGGCAGCAGGGTCATGATCGCAGCGCAGGATCGCTGCCATATCGGGGGAGAGAGCATGCGGCATATAGCCATCGTGGGATCGGGGCCGGCAGGATATTACACGGCGGAAGCCGCGCAGAAGCTGTGGGGCTTCGATGTCCGGATCGACGTGTTCGATTCCCTGCCCGTGCCCTACGGCCTCATCCGTACCGGGGTCGCACCCGACCACCAGTCGATCAAGGGCGTGGCCCGCAGGTTCGAGAAAACCGCGCTCACGGAAAATGTGCGGTTCGTGGGCAATGTGACGGTTGGTCAAGACGTTAACATCGAGACGCTGAAACAGCTCTACCACGCGGTCGTGCTGGCGACCGGAGCGCCCCGCGACCGGGAGCTGGATATTCCCGGCAGAGAGCTTGGCAACATATTCGGCAGCGCCGCCTTCGTCGGCTGGTATAACGGGCATCCTGACTTTGCCGATCTCGCGCCCGACCTGTCCTGCAAAAATGCCGTCGTCATCGGCATGGGCAATGTCGCGCTGGACGTTGCGCGCATCCTGGCGAAGAGCAGGCGTGAATTCGAAGGGGCCGACATCGTCGATCACGCGCTGGACGCACTCGATGCATCCAGGCTGGAAACCATCACCATCGTCGGGAGGCGCGGCCCCCACCAGATCATGATGACGCCCAAGGAACTGGGGGAACTGATGGACCTGGAACGGGCCAGCCCGCGGGTGGAGCCTGCAGACCTCCCGCCCGAGGGCGAGGATTCCATGGTGGAGCCTGGCCTTCGCAAATCGGTGAAACTGCTGCGCGATTTCGCAGCCATTCCGGAAAATATCCGCGGCGAAAAACCGATCGCCATAGACTTCGACATGTTCGCCAGCCCCGTGGCTTTCCACGGAGAGGGGAAAGTCACGCAGGTCGAGATCGAGGAAACCTCGGTCGAGGCCGGGCGCGCGGTCGGCACGGGCCGGACCTATCGCGTCCCTGCCGACCTCGTCGTCACCTGCATCGGTTATCGCACCTCGCCCATCCCCGACGTCCCGTTCGATGAACGGGCCGGGCGGTTCGCAAATGACGAGGGGCGCATCCTGCCGGGCCTCTACTGCGTCGGCTGGGCACGCCGGGGCCCCAGCGGCACGATCGGGACGAACCGGCCCGATGGCTATGCCATCATCGACCGGATCGCGGAGGACTTCGAGAGCAGCGCGATTTCCTCCGTCGCCAAACTCGGGCGCGAAGGCTTCGATGCCCATGCAGCCGAAACAGGGCTCGACCTCGTGACCTTCCGCGACTGGCAGAAGATCGACGAAGCGGAAATCGCCGCTGCGAGGGATGGCGCGCCGCGCCGCAAGTTCACCGCCGTGGAGGAGATGATCGCTGCCCGCGACGCGGCCCATGATTGACGATGCTCGTAGTCAGGCCCGCACGCGGAACGCCCATCGCGCCTGAGTGGTTGAAGACGAGAAACAGCAAACGGACACCGCCGAAAAAAGGCGGGCCGATAGAGAGAGGATGCTGCACGACATGACGACCGAGCTGGAAAACGAAGCGGCCCAGTCCACCACTGCGCTGGGGCCGCTTATCGGCCTGACGCGGGAAGACATTATCGGGGCCGTTGCGGTCCTGCTGCGCGAAACCGCTTCCGACCCGCAGCGCCTGATGCGCCACAGCCAGGCGATGGGCATGGACATGATCCAGATCATGACGGGAAAGAGCGAACTGGCCCCCCACCCCAAGGACAAGCGGTTCATGGACCCGGCATGGCGCTACAACCCCTTCATGCGGGCGGGCGCGCAATACTACCTCGCCGTGCAGAAGGGCATGGCGAACTGGCTGGAAGAGCTGGACCTGGACGACCTGGAGAAGGACCGCGCCCGGTTCATTTCCAACATCATCATCGATTCCGTCGCTCCCACCAACACGCTGCTGGGGAACCCGACGGCGCAGAAGCGCATGATCGACAGCGGCGGCCTGTCACTGATCAAGGGGCTGAAGAACGCCTATACCGACCTCACCCAGAACAAGGGGATGGTGAGCCAGGTCGACAAGCGCCCGTTCAAGCTGGGCGAGAACGTCGCCACGTCGAAAGGCTCGGTCGTCCTGCGGACCGAGATGATGGAACTGATCCAGTACACCCCGACAACGGACGAGGTGTACGAAATCCCGCAGCTGACCATCCCGCCGCAGATCAACAAGATGTATATCAACGACCTGTCGCCGGAAAAATCCATCGTCAAATGGCAGGTCGACAACGGTATCCAGACCTTCGTCATCAGCTGGCGTAACCCGTCAAAGGAACAGGGCGTCTGGGACATGGCGGACTATGTCCGGTCCTGCCGCGAGGCGATGGAGGCCGTCGCCAATATTACCGGCGCGAAGAAGGTCAACGTTTCTGCCGGCTGTTCCGGCGGGCAGACCGCCGCAATGCTCGCCAGCAAGATGACGGCCGACAAGGATGAGCTTCTGGGCGCTCTCACGCTGATGGTCTGCGTGCTGCACCCCAAGCAGAACGATATCGAGGCAGGCTCCCTAATCAGCGAAAACGGTCTCGCGCTGGCCAAGCGGCGGGCGGCCAAACAAGGCGTTATCAAGGGCGACGACCTTGCCCGCGGCTTTGCGTGGCTGAGGCCCAACGACCTCATCTGGAACTACGTCATCAACAACTACCTTCTGGGCGAGGACCCGCCCGCCTTCGACGTGTTGTTCTGGAACGCGGATGCCACCAATCTCTCCGCCAGCCTGATGGGCGATTTCCTGACCGTGTTCGAGACGCTCGCCTTCACGAAAACAGGCGAGGTCGAGATGGTGGATCACAAGATCGACCTGTCCAAGGTGAAGAGCGACCTGTTCATCCTTGGCGGAGTGACCGATCACATCACTCCGTGGAAAGCGACCTATCGGTCCACCCAGCTGTTCGGTTCCAAGGACGTGACCTATGTGCTGAGCCAGTCGGGCCACATGCAGGCGATCCTGAACCCGCCCGGCAATCCCAAGGCGAAGTTCTACGTCCAGAAGAAGAAGGGCAAGCTGCCGGATACCGCCGACGAATGGCTGAAAGGCACGGAGGAAGTCGCGGGAAGCTGGTGGCCTTACTGGATGGAATGGATCCAGGCCCGCGCCGGGGACAAGAAACCTGCGCCGGGAAAGCTGGGCAACAAAAATCACAAACCTCTGGACCCGGCGCCCGGTCTCTACGTAGTGGAGGAAGTGTGATCGCCTTCGCGGTTGCAGCATAACCCAAAGGAAGGTCGCCAGCATGACAGCATCCAAGGACGAACCGATGACCTGCGAGATCGGGATCGAGCAGGTCGGGGGACGGCAATTGCGTGTCGCGCGCTGGCGGCTGGACGAGCCGAGCGAGCACCTGCCCATCCTGTTTTTCAACGGTATCGGCGCCAATATCGAGGCGGTGGCACCGCTGGCGGAAGCGCTGACCGATCGCGGCTTCATCATGTTCGACATGCCGGGCACGGGGGAAAGCCCCGATCCGGTCCTGCCCTACAACCCCTTCACGATGAGCTGGACCGCGGCCAAGCTCCTGAAGAAATACGGCATCGAGGAATGCGATGTCATGGGCGTCAGCTGGGGCGGCGCGATGGCCCAGCACTTCACGCTGCAGCACCCCGGCATGGTCCGGCGTCTCGTGCTGGCGGCGACGACGGCGGGCATGCTCATGGTGCCGGGCAATCCGGCCGCCTTTACGAAAATGGCCAATCCGCGGCGCTATATCGATGCCGATTACATGAACGAACACTTCGCCGCGCTGTATGGCGGCGCACTGAAGGACCCCGATGCCAAGTCGAGCCATATCGGCCGGCTGAAACCGCCGTCGCCGCGCGGCTACATGTACCAGCTTATCGCGATGCTGGGCTGGACCAGCCTGCCCGCCCTGCCCTTCCTCGGCAAGCAGACGCTGATCATGATGGGCGAGGACGACCAGATCGTGCCGCTGACCAATGGCAAGATCCTGAAAGCGGCCATTCCGAACTCGCGGCTAGAGGTCTTCGAAGGCGGCGGCCACCTGTTCCTGCTGACCCATGCGGACGAGAGCATTGCGAGTCTGAAGGGCTTCCTCGACGCGGCGGAGGAAGACGCGCTGGAAGCGGCCTGACCCGGGCCGTTTCTCAGGCCCCGCCGGGCAACCAGCGCTCCAGAATGTCATTGACCGCGCCGGGGGCGTCCTGCTGCACCCAGTGGGACACGCCGGGCAGCCGCTCTATTGTCAGGTCGGGCACCCATTCCTGCGTTCCGTCGAGGCAGTGAATATCGATCGCGACGTCCTCCTCGCCCCATACCATCAGTGTCGGCACCTCCACCCGGTAATCGCCTGGATCGACCACGTCCTGATGGCGTAGCAATGCGCGGTAGTAATTGACCATCGCCTGCCGCGCGCCGGTCCGCGCTGCCGCCGCGTCATAGACCGCGCGGATCTCCGGTCCGAAATTGGCCCTGTTGCAGGCGCTGGACGCGATGATCGAGCCTGCGGTCCTGCGTGCCAGTACCGTCTCCGGCAGTTTGGGAAGCTGGAAGAAGAAGATGTACCAGCTCTTCCTGAACTGCCGCCATTTTCCGATTTCCCGGATGGAGCACATGGGATGCGGCACGTTCATGATGACCAGCCGCTCCAGCGGGCGCAGTTTCAGGATGGCGAACATCCACGCGACGATGGCGCCCCAGTCGTGGGCGACCAGGGTCACCTTCTTCGCGCCGCTCGCTTCGATCAGAGCCGCGATATCCTGCGTCAGGTGGTCCAGCGCATAGTTGCGGACGGCACCTGGCCGGTCGCTCGCGCCATAGCCGCGCATATTGGGCGCCCACACGCGGTAGCCCTTCGCGGCGAGTAGCGGGATCTGGTGCCGCCACGAATAATGCAGTTCGGGGAAGCCATGGAGGCAAAGGGCGAGGTGGTCGCTTTCCACCGGCCCCGCTTCCGCGACTTCGAAGGTCAGGCCGTTCGCCTCGACGAAGCGAATGGCGATGCCGCTGTCTTCAGGCGGGTTCCAGCTCGGCTGCCTGTCCATTGCTCGCCCCTTTCTTGCAGCCCCGCATCGCTTCCCGGTCAGGGTTCGATCACGATCCCCGACGCCGGGTCGATATCGCCGCCGGCCATTTTCACGAACTGGTCGCGGGCGGCGGAAAGGCCCGAATGCCTCTCGATGGATACCGTGTCGCCGACATCGGCGAGAAAGCCGTGCCACGCGGCTGCGACACGCTTGCCCGCTTCCTCAGGGCCCAGTTCCTTGAACATGGCCACCGCGTGATCGGGGGCGAAGAACAAAATGGGCTTGGGGCCCGGCAACCCTTCCTCGCCGCCCATGCCGCCGTTTCCGCGTTCCTCAATATGGGTCGCACCGACGAGGCAGGAATATTTCAGGGCATCGCCCAATTGCCGATGAATGGTCGCTAGAAGGGCGGCATTGCCTGCAAAATCGACGGAAACGCTAGGCTCGGCGGGCAGGCTGCCTGCCGCGTCGTAGGACAACACCTCGTCATAAAGGCCCGTTTTCTCGACGAATTCGACATTACCTGCCGATGTCAGGCCGATCCGGCGAATGCCGGGCGAGTTCTGCCTGGCAACGCTGGCGAGGCCCATCGCTGTCTTGGACGATGCGCTGGTCAGGATCATGCGCTGCGCGCCGAACCATTCCTCGCCGCGCAGGAAATACTCGATCAGGAAACCGGTCTTGAACAGCGGGCCGAAGATCATCCGCTCGCCTTCGCGCCCCGGGTCGTGCTCAGGGTCCGCGGCGAGGCGGGAATACTGGTTGTAGACCGGGCTCATCGGCTGGCGATGCTCTGCCGCATCGATGAAACCGTGGGGCGTCACCTTGCCCGGCACGATGTCGAGATGGGTCGCCATCGGAAGGTAGCCGTAGACCCGTTCGCCCACGTCCAGGCCGCTGCCATTGTCCTCGATCACGCGGGCATGGCCCCACATGGGCACGATGCCCTTCTCGGAGCCCTTGCCATCCGATGCGGGGAAGAAATTCCAGTATCCGAACCCGTCGCCCACCACGGCATAGGTCACGTTGTTGGCCGTGACCGAGAAGCTTTCCACCGCCAACCGCGCGCCGCCTTCCGGCACGGGCGCGGTATCGACCTCCACCAGTTCGGCATTGGTAATGACTTGCTTCTCGACTTCGACCTGCTGCGGCATCGCGATTCTCCTTTTGCGAAGGAGTGCTAGCGCGCAGTGGCAGGCTTGGCGAGGGCTACACCCGCATCGGCATCAATACATAGAGCGCCGGGCTGTTCTCGTCCTTGCGGATCAGCGTCGGCGCGCCCGGATCGGCGAGGTGAAGCTCGACCACGTCGCTGTCGATCTGGCCGAGAATGTCCTTCAGGTAATTCGCGTTGAAGCCGATTTCGAACCCTTCGGCCTTGTATTCGCCCGCCAGTTCCTCCGACGCCGTACCGTTGTCGGGCGAAGTGACCGACAGCGTCACCTTGTCGGTGTCGAGACCCATCTTCACCGCGCGCGTCTTCTCGGTCGCGATGGTCGCGACGCGGTCCACGCCTTGGAAGAAGCTTTTCGGATCGACCTTCAGCAGCTTGTCGTTTCCGGTGGGGATGACGCGGCTGTAATCGGGGAACGTGCCGTCGATCAGTTTCGAGGTCAGGACCATGCCGCCTTCCCCGCCCATGGTGAAACGGATTTTGCTGGCCGACAGGTCGATCTGGACATTGCCGTCCATGCTCTCTTCCAAGAGCTTGCGAAGCTCGCCCACCGCTTTGCGCGGGACGATGACGTCGGGCATCCCCTCGGCACCATCGGGCCGGTCGAGCGTGAAGCGGGCAAGGCGGTGACCGTCCGTCGCTGCCGCCTTCAGCACCGGCCTGTCGTCATCCGCCACATGCAGGAAAATGCCGTTGAGGTAATAGCGCGTCTCCTCGGTCGAGATCGCGAAGCGGGTGCGGTCGATCATGTCGGCCAGCGTCTTGGCCGGGATCTCGAAACTGGTCGGCAGGTCGCCTTCGACGATGACGGGGAAATCGTCCTTCGGCAGGGTCGGCAACTGGAACCGGCTGCGACCGGCCTTCACCGTCATGCGGTTGTCCGCCGTTTCCAGGCTGACTTGGCTGCCATCGGGCAGCTTGCGCGCAATATCGAACAGCAGGTGCGCGGACACGGTGATCGCGCCTGGGCTGTCGACGCTGGCCGCGGTCATCGTTTCCACGACCTGCAAGTCGAGGTCGGTCGCCATCACCTTCACGCTGCCGCCGTCGCTGGTATCGATCAGGACGTTGGACAGGATCGGTATCGTGTTGCGCCGCTCCACGACCGACTGCACGTGGGACAGGCAGCGCAGCAAGGTGGCGCGTTCGATGGTGGCCTTCATCGGTAATTCCCCTTCACACGGCGAGGAGAAATGCGATTCCCCGCCGCAAACATGTCGTCCCTACCCTTACCGCCGCCAAGGCCACGGGCAAGCGTATAGGGCGCCATAGAGGCTTCTGCTGGGGATAAAGCGGGGGAGTTCGCCCCCGCGCTGCTCACCGGCCTTCAAACGGGCCTCCAAACCCCTCCCCGCCGGGCGGCGGGGACGCGGATCAGCCCATCATCGCCATGCCGCCATTCACGTGCAGCGTCTGGCCGGTGACATAGCCTGCCTCGCGGCTGGCGAGATAGGCGACCGCGGCGCCGATGTCGTCGCCCTCGCCCATCCGCGCCATCGGGATGCGTGCGTTGATCGCGCTCTTCTGATCGTCCGTCAGCTCGTCCGTCATGGCGGTCCGGATGAAGCCCGGGGCGACGCAGTTCACGGTGATGCCGCGGCTGGCCAGTTCCTGCGCCAGCGATTTGGACATGCCGGTCAGCCCGGCCTTGGCCGCGACGTAGTTCATCTGGCCCGGATTGCCCGTTGCGCCCACCACGCTGGTGATCGAGATCATCCGGCCGAATTTCGCCTTCATCATCGGGCGGGCCGCGGCGCGCATCAGGCGAAAGGCGCTCTTAAGGTTCACCTGCATGACCTGGTCCCATTCCTCGTCCTTCATCCGCATCGCCAGATTGTCGCGCGTGATGCCGGCATTGTTGACGAGGATATCGAGCGAGCCCAGCGTGTCGATCGCCGCCGGGACCAGTTCATCGACCTGCGTCTTGTCCGTCAGGTTGCAGGTGATCTCGACATGGTCGCCGCCGACTTCCTCTATCAACTGCTCGCGAAAGGCGCGCAATTTCTCGCCATTGGAGCCGGAGAGCGCCAGCCGTGCCCCCTGCCGGGCAAGCGAGACGGCGATGGAGGAGCCGATGCCGCCGCTGGCGCCGGTCACGAGTGCAGTCATTCCTTCGAGCGAGAACATCAGCCGATCTCCTTTGCGAGGGCTTCGATATCTTCCATGGTGACGACGCTGGTTGCAGAGGCGTCGGGCGCGATCTTGCGGACCATCGGGCCCACGACCTTGCCGCCCAGTTCGACGAAATGCTCGTTCCCGGCTTTGAACATGGCGGTCACGCTTTCGCGCCACCGGACGCGGCCCGTCACCTGGTCGACCAGCAGGCGCTGCTCCTCGGCAGGGTCGCTGACGGCAGAAGCTGTAACATTGGCATAGATGGGAACCGTGAATGCCTGCGGCGGCGTGTTCGCGAGCGCCTCTGCCATCGCATCGGCGGCGGGCTGCATCAGCGTGCAATGGAATGGCGCAGACACCGGCAGCAGGATGCCGCGCTTGATCCCGTGATCCTTGACCGCTGCAACCGCGCGCTCGATCGCGCCGCGATGGCCGGAAATGACGACCTGCGCCGGGTCGTTGTCGTTTGCGACCTGGCAAACCTCGCCCTCGGCCACGGCGTCACACAGCGCCTGCGCTTTCGCAAGATCGGCGCCCAGCAGGGCAGCCATGGCGCCCTCGCCCACCGGAACGGCCGCCTGCATCGCCTGCCCGCGCAGTTTCAGCAGCCGGGCGGTATCGGCGAGCGAGAATGCACCGGCGGCGCACAGGGCCGTGTATTCGCCCAGCGAATGGCCTGCGACGCAATCGGCCTTGTCTGCCAGCGTCAGGCCGCCTTCCTTCTCCAGCACGCGCAGGGTGGCGATGGCATTCGCCATGATGGCGGGCTGCGCGTTTTCCGTCAGGGTCAGCTGGCCTTCCGGACCCTCTGCCATGATCTTCGACAGATTCTGGCCCAGCGCGTCGTCGACTTCCTCGAACACCTCGCGCGCATGGGGGCTGGCCTTGGCGAGGTCCGTGCCCATGCCGACCTTCTGGCTGCCCTGGCCGGGAAAAATGAATGCGGTCATGAAATTGCTCTCCTGCTTGGACGCGCCGCTAGGAAGCGCCGAACGGGCTGGCAAGTCCGAACGGCACAATCCTGTTGGCAGCTGTGTGACCGATTTCGGCGCGGCCGAGATAGGGGATGCCGGCACGGTTGCACCAGAATTCCGCGATCTGCTCCGCCGTCTGGCCGAACTCGCGGTCGTTTTCCGGCACGTTCGTGACCGAGCCGAGCCGGAGGCCCGCAATGCGTGGCAAGGTATTGGCGAGGCTGAAAAACAGCCGGTCGATGGCATAAAGGTGCTCGCTCACCTCCTCCACCATCACCACGTGGCCCGACAGGTCGGGCAGCAACGGGGTATCGACCAGCATGGCCAGCGTGATGAGGTTGAACGCGACGACCGGCGTCTTCCCGTCGAGCGAGGGTTCCAGCCCGCTATTGTCGCCGCCGAACCAGCGCAGGACACGCGAGACCGCCTCCCGTCCGCCTTCGCTTCGGGCACTGACCGGCATGGAGCCGTGGACCGGCTGTCCGATACCGTGGCGATAGAGCGCGGCGAGCAAATATCCCATGTCGGAGAACCCGACATAGGTCTTTGCCCGCGCCGCATCGTTCATCCGCGCGATCGCGGCCTCTGCAATGCGGTTCGATCCGTATCCGCCCTTCGCGAACCAGACGACATCGTAGTCGGGGTGGTTGGCGCATTCGACCAGCGCCTGCATCCGTTCCAGGTCGGTCCCTGCGAAATGAGCATGACTGCTGAAGCACTGGTCGTGGAACCACACTTCGCAATCGGGGAAATCGTCCGCCACCAGTTTCCGCATGGCGTCGGCGTGGGCGGGCGTGATCGCCGTTGCAGGGGCGCAGATGGCTATACGTGTCATGTGAACAACCCATGCCGCACCTCGGTTCATGGTTGCAAGGTCCGCGCTTCGCGCTAGTCACCTTTCCGCTATGACCGACCTGCCCGAACCTGCCGCCGACCTGACCGCCCGCCCCTGGTTCTTCTGCGGCATCGGCGGCTCCGGGATGCAGCCCCTCGCCGCCATCCTGAAGGGCCGCGGGGCCGAGGTTGCAGGCAGCGACCGCAGCTTCGACCAGGGCCGGACGCCGGAAAAATTCGCTGCGCTGGAACGGCAGGGCTTCACCCTGTTCCCGCAGGACGGCAGCGGCATCACGAGCGAGGAGCAGGTGCTGGTCGCCAGCGCGGCGGTGGAAGACAGCGTTCCGGAAGTGCAGCGGGCGAAGGAACTGGGCGTGCCGCGCATGACCCGCGCCGATCTCAATGCCGCGCTGTTCAATGCCAGTGCAATAGGCATCGCCGTGGCCGGCACCAGCGGGAAGTCCACCGTGACGGGAATGCTCGGCTGGATCCTCGAGGCGACCGGCCATGCGCCGACCATCATGAACGGCGCGGTGATGAAGAACTTCGTCAGCGAGGACCGGCCCTTCGCCAGCGCGGTGGTCGGCAGCGATGCCCTGTATGTCTCCGAAGTCGACGAAAGCGACGGGTCCATCGCGCAATACCGGCCCGGTGTCGGCGTGCTGCTGAATGTCAGCCTCGACCACAAGAGCCTGGAGGAACTGCGCGACCTGTTCGGCAATTACCTCGCCGCGTCGGGCACGGCGGTCATCAACACCGACAATGACGAGGCGCTGCAACTGCTGGGCCGGGCGGACAATGCCATCACTTTCGGTGTGGAGGACAAGGGCGCGACCATCGGGATCGCGCCGGGAAGCCATGCGGACGGCCCGGTCCGGCAGGCGGCGCAGGTTATCGACCGGCGTGACGGCAGCACGCATGCGCTGATCGTGAACATGCCGGGCCGCCACAACCTGTCGAATGCTCTTGCCGCAATTGCCGGGGCCCATGCCGCCGGGGTTCCCGTGGCCGACGCCGCGGCAGCGTTGTCCGGCTTCAAGGGGCTGGCCCGGCGGTTCGATATCGTCGGCGTATCGCCGGGCGGTGTGACCGTGATCGACGACTTCGGCCACAATCCGGAGAAATGCCGCGCCACCTTGCGCACGCTGAAAGCGCATCCGGGCCGCGTCCTCGCCTTCTTCCAGCCCCACGGATACGGCCCCTTGCGCCAGATGGGAGAGGAACTGGCCGAAACCTTCGCCCACGAACTGGGCCCGGATGATCTGACGCTGCTGTGCGATCCGGTCTATTTCGGCGGCACGGTCGACCGCAGCCAAGGTAGCGAGCGCATCGTCGACCTCATCGCGAAAAACGGCGGACGGGCCATGCACATCAATACGCGCGAAGGCTGCGGCGACTGGCTGGTCGCAAACGCGAAGCCCGGCGACCGCATAGCCATCATGGGCGCACGCGACGACACGCTCAGCCTGTTCGCAGCCGAAATTCTCTCGCGCTTGGAATAGACGCGCCATGCTAGCCCGCAGGAAGCTTCCCAAAACAGATGCGGTCATCAGGATCGATGCCATCATCGAGGCATGCCGCGACAAGCGCGTGCTGAATATCGGAATGGGCGGATGGGTCGACGATGCGAACAAGGGAGACCTTGTTCTCACGCAGGATGCCTTGAAGGATGGCGTGCATTACCGGCTGTCGCAGGTTGCAACGGAATTGACGGGGACCGACATCCTGCAGGACAGTTGCGACAAGATGGCCAGGCTCGTTCCCGGCGAATATGTGCAGGCCGACCTGACAAGCGCCGATTTCCCGAAGCGGTTCGTCGCCCGGTTCGACGTGGTTGTCTTTGCCGAGGTGCTCGAACATCTCGACGATTTCCGCACCGCACTCGCCAATATTCGCCGCGTTTTGGACCCCGGCGGACAGATGATCCTGACCACCGCCAATGCCTATTCCGCCGACCGCATCGCGAAAATGCTGCTGAATTACGAGGCTGTGCATGAGGAACACACAGCCTATTTCAGCTATCTTACCATATTGCGCCTTCTCGAAATGAACGGTTGGGCGATGGAACGCTTCGATTTTCACATCGAGCAGCCAGCGCGCAACTGCAAGCGCTCGCGCCATTGGCTGTTCCATGCCATGCGCGCCCTCACCCGCGTCATGCCGCAATTCGGCGAGGGTATTTTCGTGATCGCCCGCCCGGCAAAGCCGGTGCCTAAAGACCTTCCGACCCTTCCGCCTCGCGCTTGACCGCCCGCTTGTACCCGTCGCGCTGCGTCAGCCTGTCGCGGTAGTCCTTGAGGCTTTGCGGCACGCCCTCGTCCAGTCCGACGCTTTTCGCCAGCACCAGCGCGTAGCCGACACAGATGTCCGCCACGGTGAAGCGGTCGGCGCACAGATAGTCGCGCCCCGCCAGCCGCTGCTCCACCTTGACCAGCCGCTTGTGGAACCAGCGGGCATAGGCAAGGCCTGCCTCCTCCAGCCCGCGATCCTTCTCGAACAGGGCGAAGCGCATGAAGACGGTCTGGGGAAAGGTTATCGTCGCATCGGCATGGTAGGTGAAATCGAGGAAGGCGGCGTAATCGGCCTGCCCGCGTGCCACCAGCAGGTTCCCCTTTCCGCCCAGCCCGGCGAGATAGACCGCGATGGCGCAGCTTTCGGTCATCTGCGCGCCGTCATGCTCCAGCAGCGGGATCGTGCCGAGCGGGTTCAGTTCCAGAAACTCCGGGGCCTTCTTTCGCGGAGGGAACGGCAGCATCCTCAGGTCGATATCCGTCCCCGCCTCCTCCGCCGCCCATGTGGCGCGCAGCCCCCTCGAGCCGCGGCAGGTGTGGAGGACGGGCGTGGTCAATGCACCGCCCCTTCGGCGCCCGGCTTGTGCCCGAGGCCGAAAACCTTGTGCAGCAGCACGACCAGCAGCCAGCCGGCCACCAGTGCGACCACGGCCGACGCCGCGGCATAGGTCAGCCAGCCGAAGAAGCCGCCTGCCGGACCGAACCCGTCGGCGACTGCCGCCTCCAGCCCGTGCGCAGCGTCGTAAAGGCCATGGAAGCCGAGTTCATGCGTGCCATGCAGCAGGATGCCGCCGCCGACCCACAGCATCGCCACCGTCCCGATCACGGACAGGGCAGTAAGCAGTTTAGGCATGGCCGCGACCAGTCCGCGCCCAAAAGCCTGTGCCGCCTCGCTCGGCCGCTTGGTCAGCGACAGGCCGAAATCGTCCATCTTCACGATCAGCGCCACCGCGCCGTAGACCGCGATAGTGACCGCGATGGCCACCAGCGCCAGGGCAATGCCGCGCTGCCACCATACGGCCAGGTCGGACAGTTCGTTGAGCGTGATGGCCATGATCTCGGCCGACAGGATCAGGTCCGTTCGGATCGCGCCCGAAATGCGCTCCTGCTCGAACTTGGCCGGATCCTCGATCACGTCTTCCACGGTCTTGCCGTGTTTCGAGCCGCCCAGCTTCTCCAGCACCTTTTCCGCGCCTTCGTAAGACAGGAACAGACCGCCTGCCATCAGCAGGAAGATGATGGCCGCAGGCAGGAACTCGCTCAGCACGATTGCGCCGGGCAGCAGGAACAGCAGCTTGTTCTTGAAGCTGCCCTTGGCGATGGCCCAGATGATCGGCAATTCGCGCGCCGGCGACAGGCCGGTGACGTAGCTGGGCGTCACGGCGGCATCGTCGATGACCACGCCGGCCGTCTTCGAACCGGCCCTGCCGGCGGCCGCGGCGATGTCATCGACCGACGCGGCAGCGGTCCGGGCGATGATGCTCACATCGTCAAGCAGTGCGGCAAGGCCTGAAGGCATCGAAATTTCCCCTTTGCATGATGTCTTTGCATGCCCAATGCACGAGCGGCGCGATTGTGGCCAGCGCCGGAAGGCTCCTCCTCCCCCGTACACGCCGATGCTATCGGTGCTTGCTTTTCGCCCACACCCCGCTATGTGCGCCGCTTCCCTGCAATGCGGGGAAACGAAGAAAGCCGGAGGGGCCCCGTCATCCGGACGGACAAGCCAGCGATCGGCATCAACTGAAAGGACATGCACATGGCTCATTACGAGCACGTGTTCCTTGCGCGTCAGGACCTCTCCCAGAGCCAGGTCGATTCGCTGGCAGCGCAGGCCACCGACATTATCGAGAAGAACGACGGCAAGGTCACCAAGACCGAGACGTGGGGCCTGAAATCCCTCGCCTACAAGATCGATCGTAACCGCAAGGCGCATTTCGTGCTGCTCAACATCGAAGGCCCGGGTTCGGTCGTCGAAGAGCTTGAGCGCCAGACGCGCATCAACGAAGACGTTATCCGCTACATGACCATCCGCGTCGACGAGCCGGAAGAAGGCCCCAGCGTGATGATGCGCAAGAACGAGCGCGACAACAAGAAGCGCCGCGACCGTGAGGAGCGTAACTGATGGCCCGTCCGTTTTTCCGCCGCCGCAAGTCCTGCCCGTTCTCGGGCGAAGACGCGCCGAAGATCGATTACAAGGACGTCCGTCTGCTGCAGGGCTTCATGTCCGAACGCGGCAAGATCGTTCCTTCCCGTATCACCGCAGTTTCGGCCAAGAAGCAGCGCGAACTCGCCAAGGCGATCAAGCGTTCGCGTCACATCGGCCTTCTGCCCTACATCGTGAAGTAGAGGAGTAGGCACATGGATATCATTCTCCTCCAGAGGATCGGCAATCTCGGCTCGATCGGTGACGTCGTCACCGTGAAGGACGGCTATGCCCGCAACTACCTCCTTCCGCAGAAGAAGGCCCTGCGCGCCAACGAAGCCAACAAGAAGGTCTTCGAAGCGAACCGCGAGCGTCTCGAGAAAGAGAACGCAGAGCGCCGCACCGAAGCCGAAAAGGCTGGCGAGAAGGTTGCAGGGGCCGAAGTCGTGCTGCTGCGCGCCTCGTCCAATGCCGGCCAGCTCTACGGCTCCGTCAATGTCCGCGACATCGTTGCCGGCCTGACAGAACAGGGTCACGACGTCGACAAGAAGCAGGTCATCCTGGGCAGCCCGATCAAGATGATCGGCATGCACGACGTGACCGTCGCCCTGCACCCCGAAGTCCACGTCACGGTGAAGGCGAACGTCGCCCGTTCCGAGGACGAGGCGAAGCTGCAGAGCGAAGGCGTCGACGTTCTCGCCCAGCTGTTCGAGGACGAGCAGCGCGAAATCGAGGAAGCCGCCGCTTCGCAGCAGCGTGACCCCACGCTGGAGCCCGGCGAAATCCCGGCCGACATGCTGGAAGACGGTGTCAGCACCGAAGAAGGCACGAGCGAGACCGAAGCCCTGGTCGAAGAGACCAAGCCGGAAACGGACGAAGGCTGAACGCGGACCGTTCGCTGAACGCACGAAAAGGGGGCGCGGTGTCGATGGCACCGCGCCCCTTTTCGTTGCGCGGCAACATTTCTGCGCTAAGGCGCTGCCCATATGACTGACATCGAAAAGACCATCGAAGACCTCGTGCGGATCTATGACGAGGCGACCGGCCGCCTGCGCAGCGACATCATGCAATTCGCGGACGACGGCTCCCTGCCCTCTCGCGAGCGGCGCAGCGACGGGTCGTATGCCTATCCCGAACTGGTCCTGACCTATGACGGCAGCGAGGCACGGTCAGACCGCAGCCGCGCCTATGGCCGGTTCGCCCATGCCGGCACCTACACCACCACGGTGACGAAGCCCGAACTGTTCGCCAGCTATCTGCGCGAGCAATTGTCGCTGATCGCGGAGGATTACGACATTTCGCTGAAGGCGCGTCCCTCGCGGCAGGAGATCCCCTTCCCCTACGTGCTGGACGGTGCGGCGGGCGCGGAACTGGCAGGCATCTCGCCGCAGGTCCTGGCGCGGCATTTCCCGCATACGGACCTTGCCGATATCGGTGACGAACTGGCCGACGGGATCGAGCTGGACGAGCCGGACCAGGCGATTCCGCTCTCGCTGTTCGACGGCCTGCGCACCGATTTCAGCCTTGCGCGGCTGGCACATTACACCGGCACCCAGGTGGGCGATTTCCAGCGCTACGTCCTGTTCACCAACTATCACCGCTATGTCGACGAATTCGTCGACTGGGCTGGCGAGCAGCTGGGATCGAACGGCTTCACGAAGCTGGCGGGCGCCGGCGGGCTGGAACTGACGGAGCGCACCGCGAATGCGCGCGCGCAGCTCTCCGACACGGCGTGGCGGCGGCACCAGATGCCCGCCTACCACCTTGTCGGGCCGGAACATGGCGGCATCACGCTGGTCAATATCGGCGTCGGGCCGAGCAATGCGAAGACGATCTGCGACCACCTCGCCGTGCTGCGACCCGAGGCATGGCTGATGATCGGCCATTGCGGCGGGCTTCGCGGCAGCCAGCGGATCGGCGATTACGTGCTCGCCCACGCATACCTGCGCGACGACCACGTGCTCGACCCGGTCCTGCCGCCGGAAATCCCCCTCCCCGCCATTGCCGAGGTCCAGCAGGCGCTGGTCGCAGCGGCCAGCGCTGTATCGGGCGAAGGCGAGGCGAATTTGAAGCAGCGCATGCGCACCGGCACGGTGGTGACGACCGACGATCGCAACTGGGAACTGCGCTATTCCGACAGCGCGCGGCGCCTCTCGCTCAGCCGCGCGGTCGGCATCGACATGGAAAGCGCCACCATCGCAGCGCAAGGCTACCGCTTCCGAGTCCCCTACGGCACGCTCCTGTGCGTCAGCGACAAGCCCCTCCACGGCGAAATCAAGCTGCCGGGCCAGGCGAACACCTTCTACGAACAGGCCATCGCCGCGCATTTGCAGATCGGCGTGACGGCCTGCGGACTGCTGAAGGAAGAGGGGCAGCGGCTGCACTCGCGCAAACTGCGCGCGTTCAACGAGCCGCCGTTTAGGTAGAACCCCTCATTTTTCGAATAGCTCGCATCAACTTGTTGTTCGACTTTGATCGTTCGTCAATGTTTGAAGACGGGTCATCGCAGTCGGGCAGGTAAACCCAATTAAGTTTGTCGAAATCCAAAGGCTTCTCTGGCTTATCCGAATTGTCCGGCTTCCAACCGTACTTACTCCAGCAGTGCCACTTAAGAAATGGAAGAGCAGGCCCACCACTATCGGTGAGCCGAGTGAGAGGCTTTGGAACGAATGCAAGATTTGCCAATGCCGTGAAGGATGCGATACTTTTCACGTCATCCCAGACATGGGCTACCTGCCAGCCTGATGCGACCGTTTGGCGTTTATACCCATGTGCCCACAATAAAGCCCATCGTGGACTGACGTTATCATCACCCACGAAAGTTCTACATTCGCTTAGCGTGTATCGATAATTTGAGACTCGCCTGGTCGGAAATACTGCCTTCGGTATGCGGGCTATTACGTCAGGGTGCGGCAGCAGGGAATAACGAGCTACAACGTCAGCGAGCTGAAACTGGTCTTTCGAAGAAAGAAGGGGGCTTTGCTCAATCAACTACCCCTTCCCCTTAGTCTTCGTCTTCCCGTCTTTCGCGTTCTTGGCGATGTAGTCGATGACCATGCCCGCCACGTCCTTGCCGGTGGCGTTCTCGATGCCCTCCAGACCCGGTGACGAGTTCACCTCCATGATCACCGGGCCGTGGTTGCTGCGCAGCATGTCGACGCCGCACACATTGAGGCCCATGTGTTTGGCCGCGCGCACGGCGGTGGAGCGTTCTTCCGGCGTGATCTTGATGACTTCGGCGCTGCCGCCGCGGTGGAGGTTGCTGCGAAAATCGTCGGCCGCGCCGGTGCGCTTCATCGCCGCGACCACTTTGCCGCCAACCACCAGCGCGCGGATGTCCGTCCCGCCCGCTTCCTTGATGAACTCCTGCACCAAAATGTTGACGTTGGCCCCGCGGAACGCCTCAATCACCGACTTGGCCGAAGACATGGTTTCCGCCAGGACTACGCCGATGCCCTGCGTGCCTTCCAGCAGCTTGATCACGACCGGCGGCCCCTTGACCGCGCGGATGATCTCCTCCGCCTGCTTCGGATCGTTGGCATAGGCGGTCAGCGGCAGGCCCAGCCCGTACTTCGCCAGGATCTGCATCGAACGAAGCTTGTCCCGGCTGCGGCCGATGGCGACGCTTTCGTTCAATGGCCAGCAGCCGCGCATCTCGAACTGGCGCAAGATGGCAAGGCCGTAATTGGTGATGCTGGCCCCGATGCGCGGGATGATCGCGTCATAGCCCACGCACGGCTCGCCATTGTAGAACACCTCCGGCTTGTGGCTGGCGATGTGCACGGTGCAGCGCGTGGTGTTGAGGATGTCGAGCGTATGGCCGCGCTGCTCCGCCGCCTCCACCAGCCGCTTGTGCGAATAGAGGTTCGGGTTGCGTGCCAGCATTGCGATTTTCATGGGATGACTTTCCTGGTGGCGCTCATGGTTTGTGGCCCTGCTGGACTTCGCGTTCCGGGGTCTGCAGCCATGAATGCCCGGAATCGACGAGGAACCGGCGGCGCAGGGACGACCGGCCGATCAGCATCGGAAATTTCATGTCGGACCGGTCGGCAAGGCTGATCTCCGCCCGGAACTCGGTATCGCCGATTTTCAGCGGCGTCTTGATGACATAGCGGCGCTGCGTTTCGCCGTTGGAACTGGTGATGCCTCTGATATCGACGTGGATCGCCTCGCAGACCTGCCGCACGCCGCCCAGATCGACGGCGAAGCGGACGAATTGCTCCCCGTCGCGTTCGAACTTCTCGATCACCTCGCCGTGGAGCGAGGATGTGCGCGCGCCGCTGTCGATCTTGGCGGGAATGCCGCGCAAGCCCAAATCGGGCAGGTGGACCAGCTCTCGCCAGCCCACGGTTTCCATGGCTTTTTTCACTGTCCCCCGTCCTCTTTCGTCCGGCCCGTCGCAGCAGCGGGATGCGGCGTGATCGCCATCCCGTCGCCGCCTTCGCCCACCGCGATGCGGCGCAGGACCTCGCCTGTGCGGTAATCCACTTCGGCCACCGTGTCCGTGCCGGTCTCGGCAACATAGACACGCTCCCCGTCCGGGGACCACAGTATGGTGACCTGCTGCCGGCGTTCCGCATTGGCGCGGTCGTCCACCGCGATCGTGCGCACCGCCTCGCCCCTTGCCAGGTCGATGACCGTCAGGCTGGTATCGGCAAGGTCGGAGGTGACCGCGACATCGCCCTGCGGCCGGATCGCCAGCCGCAGGGGAAACGCGCCGACGCCGACTTCGCGCCGGATCTCCAGTGTCATCGGATCGAGCGCGAACGCCTTGTCGCTGCCCCGCGCGCTGACCCACAGCGTCTTGCCATCGGGCGTCAGGGCGATGCCTTCGGGTTCGATACCGACCTCGACCGAGCGCGGGGCGCGGCGGGTCTTGAGGTCGACCAGAGTGACCGTCTTCGAGCCGAGATCGGTCGTCCAGGCGTGATTACCGCTTGGCGAGACGGCCAGCATGTGGCTGCCTTCCTTCTGGGTAGCGTATTCGAATGTCTCCGCCTTGCCGAGCGGATCGCGAATCCAGAACACCGACTTGCGGCCCTCTGCCGTGGCGTAGATGTCGCCATTGGCGTGCCAGACGATCCCGTGCGGGCGCGCATTTGCGCCAAGGTCGATGCTCTTCACCCGGCGCGCGAGATTGTCCGACCGGAACACAGCGATCCGGGTGCCCCCGTAACACGCAAGCGCGACATTCTGTCCGTCGGGCGAGACAGCAAGTTCATGCGGATTGTCACACGCCGGAACGCTGCGCAGCTCCTTGCCGCTGGCAAGGTCGATCTGCGACAGCGTGTTTCCGAACTTGTTCGCCACGAACAGCGTGCCGGCAACGCCGCCCGTCGCAGCCTGCGTCGCTACTGTGTCGGCATAGGGCGCGCACGCGGCGAGCCCCAATGCCGCCAGCGGGACAAACGCTCTCACCATCCGGAAACCTTGCCCTCGTTCTGCTCGTCCAGCCACGCCTTCAGCGGGGCGAAATACTCGGCCATCGCCTTGCCGCTCATCTCGCGGCTGCCGGTGAAGGCTTCCAGCGCGTCGGGCCACGGCTTCGATGCGCCCATTTCGAGCATGGCGTTCAGGTTCCGGCCCACTTCCTCGTTGCCGTAGAAGCTGCAGCGGTGCAGCGGCCCTTCCCATCCGGCCTGGTCGCAGGCCGCCTTGTAGAACTGGAACTGGAGGATGCGGGCGAGGAAGTAGCGGGTGTAGGGCGTGTTGCCCGGAATGTGGTATTTCGCGCCCGGGTCGAAGGCATCGGCAGGCCGCTCGACCGGCGGGGTGATGCCCTGGTATTCCAGCTTCAGGTCGTGCCACGCCTGGTTGTAGTTTTCCGGAGTGATGGAGCCGTCGAAGACGCCCCAGCGCCACTTGTCGACCAGCAGGCCGAACGGAAGGAAGGCGATCTTGTCCATCGCCTGGCGCAGCAGCAGGCCGATATCCTTGTCCGCGCCCGGCACGTCCTCGCGGTCCAGCATGTCGATCTGGACGAGATATTCCGGCGTGATGCTGAGCGCGATCATGTCGCCGATCGCCTCGTGGAACCCGTCATTCGCGCCGTTCAGATGCAGGTAGTCCTGGCTGTTGTAAGCGCGCTGGTAGTAATTGTGTCCCAGTTCGTGGTGGATGGTGATGAAGTCGTCGGCATTGCGCTTGATGCACATCTTGATCCGCACGTCGTCGACATTGTCGATGTTCCACGCGCTGGCATGGCACACGACCTCGCGATCCTCGGGCTTGGTGAACTGGCTGCGGGTGTAGAACGTCTCGGGCAGCGGTTCGAAGCCGAGCGAGCTGAAGAAATCCTCGCCCACGCGAACCATGTCGATTTCGGACAGGCCCTTCGCCTCGATCAGCTCGGTCAGGTCGTAGCCGATGTCGCCCGCCCCCTCGGGCGCGACGAGGGGGTAGATATTGCCCCATTCCTGCGCCCACATATTACCCAGCAGGTCGGCGCGGATCGGGCCGGTTGCAGGCTGGATGGCGTCGCCGTGCTTCTCGTTCAGCTTCGCGCGGACATAGGTATGGAGCGACTGGTAGAGCGGGGCGACTTCCTGCCACATCCGTTCCAGCTCGGCGGAGAATTCCTCCGGCGGCATGTCGTAGCCGGAACGCCACATCGCGCCAACATCGGAAAAGCCCAATTCCGCAGCGCCTTCATTGGCGATTTCGACCATGCGGGCATAATCGTCCTTCATCGGCGCGCCGACCTGCGTGTGCCAGCTGGCCCACATCTCTGCCAGTTCTTCCGGGCTGCGCTCCAGATTGCCCATCTGCGCCTCGATGTCGGAGCCGTTGATTTCCTCGCCGTTCAGCGTGCCCTTCCCCTTGCCGTACTGGCTGTTCAGGCGGGTCGCGATCTCGTTCAGCTCGACCGCTGCGCCGTCGGCCGTGGGGGCCGGCAGGACGATGCCGTTCCTGAGCATGTCGAGCTTGCGCGAAACCTCTGCGTCCAGGCCGGGCACCTGCGCGTATTTCGCCGCTTCCAGCGCGTAGCGCACGCTCATTTCCGTGCCTTCCGCGCCCACGGCGGCGGCCAGCGCATCGGTATCCTCATTCAGATAGGTCGCGTTGACCCAGTAGATGCGGCCCGCGCGCACGGTGAAATCGAAGCCTTCCTTCTCCACCATGTCGACCCAGTCCGACGCGCCCTGCGGCGTCATCGGGAACTGCGCCGCCATCGCGTTTGCCGGCTCCACATGATCGTCAGCCAGGGCAGGCGCGGCGAGGCATACGGCCAGCGACAGGAGCGGCGCGCGAAGCGCATTGGGGGACAGTTTCATGACAGGCGATCCTCTGAGGTTGTGATCCGGTTTCCGTTGTTACCGGAATGAACCTCGACGCCCGCATAATCAAGCAGTTCGGCGCTCCAGCACGAGGCCGATAATGGGCAGGAGGAGGCAGGCGAGGAAGCTGCCGACCTTGGGCCAGTACATGGCAGCCGCGATAGCCGCCTGCCGGTCGTCGCCCGCGCCTGCCATCAGCTGATCCAGTTGCAGCCACGTCTCCGTGAAATCGGTCGCGCCGAAGACCAGCGCGGCAAAGACCAGCACAGCGCCCAGCGTCCGCAGGCTGCCCGCACCGCCCGTCAGGAAATAGAAGCCGCCCAGCAGGCTGCCGAGCGTGTAGATCGCGATGAAGGCTAGATCGCTGACCATGGCGGTGAAGGCAGTGCGATAGACATCCGCCGCGCTCCACGCGCGGTGGATCTCGTCCACCCGCTCGGCGCTGCCCGCCCGCTGGTGGGCCATGATGCCGTCCGGGACCCCTTCCACGGCCAGAGGCTGGTGTAGCCAGATCGCCACGCCGAAGGCCAGCAAGCCGCCCAGCCACACGATCAGGAACCGCCGCCGAGAGAGGAACGGGCCCGTCACGCGGTTTGCGCCAGCCATTCGGCGATCGCGCGGCCAAGCTCCGGCTTCGTCACGCTGGACATATGGGTGCCGGGAACCTCGGCATAGGTCGCATCGGGCAGCAGGTCCGCCAGCTCCTGCGCCGATCCGTTGTCGCGGTCCTCGTCCCCGCATACGACAAGCGTGGGCATGGCGACGCGCTGCAGGTCGGCCAGGTCCATGTCCGGCAGGGTCTGGAGCAGCAGGCGCGCCGCAACCCGGTCCACGCCCTGCGATTTGAGGAACTGCATCGAGAAATAGGCAGGATCGCCGCGCGGGATACTCTCGAATTCGTCGATCACGCGCAGGAAATGCGCGCTGCGTTTCGACCATTCGCCCAGCCCCGCCGTGCCCATCCCGCCGACCACCAGCCGCTGTGGACTAAGTATTCCCTGCGCCACCGCATGGAGCGACGTGCGCGCACCCAGCGAGAAGCCGCCCAGCACGTAATCACCCAGCGCCAGATGATCGACCAGCGCCAGATGATCGACCAGCGCCAGATGATCGACCAGCGCCGCCACATCGCGCACCAGCACGTTCTCGGGATATTTCTCGGGATCGTGCGGCGCCTCGCTGTCCCCGTGCACCCGGAAATCGAGCATCAGAACCTCGTACCCCGCCGCCGCGATGGCCTCTGCATGACCCCACTTGATCCAGTTCATCTGCGCGCTGGAGAACAGACCGTGGAGCAGGATGAACGGCGTGCCGGAGCCGACACGGTGCAGCGCGAGGTTCGTACCGTCGAAGGAAGCGAAGTGTTCCGTTTTCATGGTGTTTCTGTGAACTCCAGCCATTCCTGGGGGGAGCGAGGCTGCTCGTCCATCGTCTTGGCACCATCCGGCAGGCCGACCCACGGCTGTTTGCTACTGACCCAGATATGGTGGCGGATATCGAGGCTGGCGCTGCGATCCAGCGTCCCGCAGCGCAGGCTCGCCATCGCCTCGCGGCTGGCATTCACCGCGTAGATCCGCGCCTTGCATTTCGCACAGCCGAAAATGTTCGAATGTCCGCCGCTGGGCATATCGTATTCGCCCGTGTCCAGTTCGCCGCTAATCTCCAGATCGGCCAGCGTGAACAGCATATGTTCGCTGAAAGCGGAGCCGGTGCGGCTCTGACAATTGCTGCAATGGCAGGCATAGGGGTTCAGGCGGAACCCCTCACGCAGGGTATAACGAACCGCGCCGCACAGGCATCCGCCGCTAAGCTCGCCCTTCATTGCTGACCCTTTCTGGAGGCCAGTCCAGCCTGCTCCATGCGCCACTTGACCATTTGTATGCGGTCCTGCCCGAAGAAGGGCTCGCCGTCGAACACCAGCGTGGGAACGCCCCAGTGGCCTGCGGCTTCCAGCGCTTCCTGATTGGCGGCGATTTCGGCGTCTAGTGCGTCTGCGTCCTTTTTGATTTCGTCGTCTAGTTCGAGGAAATCGAGACCTGCCTCCTCGCAGGCCGCGTACATTGGCTTCTCGTGATGCCAATTCTCTTCGCCGCCCCAAATGCGTTGACCCATCTCGTGAGCGAACGCGACGCCCTTGCCGCGCCGCGCGGCAGCCTGGCCTATCCTTGTGACGTAGCGAATATACGGCTGATCCTCGGCAATACGCCGCGTTTCCATGTCCTGGATGATCGGGTCGGGACGCGGCGGGCCGAAGGGGATGCCGTGAAACTGCGCCACCCGCATCATGTCTCGCATGGTGTAGCCGAGCCAGTTGGGGTGGTTGCGCTCGAAAAAATCGGGCTCGCGGATCGCCAGCGGCCAGACGGGACGAAGCGCGATGGCAAGGTCGTATTCCTCGGCCATGGCTCGATACCGCCCGACCGACAGGTAGCTGTAGGGCGAGCGGAAACTGAAATAGAGGTCGGCGGTCAGCGTCATACAGGCCCTTCCCTAGCCGCCCATCACCGGAAGAAACAGTTCCGCCCTGCATAGAGGCCCGATACCTCGTCTGCGTCGAGGAAGCCGCCGATCGAGCCGCCGAGGGCGAATTCCTCGCCCAGCGTGCTGTCGCTGATGGGGGCGAAGCCTGTTTCGCCCTCGACGATGGTGCGCCGCGTACCGACGCTCACGCCGTCTGCCGTAGCGATGTCTGCGTCCGGATCCTGGAGATACCAGCCGACGAAACGGTCCTGCTGGAAATTCACCGTGAACCCCTCGCCGAACTGGCTGAAGGACATCGGCCCTGCACCGCATTCGCCATTTTCCGAACGGTCCACGACCTCGCCGATGACGCCTTGCAGCGCATTTTCAACGATCTCGCGCTCGACCGAGAAAGGCAGCGTTTCGCCGCCGATGACCAGCCCCTCGCCCGTCAGGATCACGGCCTGCGCCTGCACGGCTGCGCCTGCCCCGCCCGGTTGCTGTTCGTAGGGAGGCGGCGCCTCCGCGCTGCACGCTGCGAGCACCAGCGCGGCCGGCGCAAACGCTGCGAGACGGACGCGGCGCACGGCGCGCCTATCCCTTCTTCAGATGGCGGCGACCGAGGAGCTCTGCGATCTGGACCGCATTGAGCGCCGCGCCTTTCCGCAGGTTGTCGGATACGCACCACAGCGTCAGGCCGTTCTCGACCGTCGGGTCGTCGCGTACGCGGCTGATATAGGTCGCCCCGTCGCCTGCGGCCTCGACCGGGGTGACGTATCCCTCGTCCTCGCGCTTGTCGATCAGCATGATGCCCGGCGCCTCGCGCAGGATGTCCTGCGCATCGCTGGCCGAAAGCTCCTTCTCGAATTCGATGTTCACCGATTCGGAATGACCGACGAACACGGGCACGCGCACGCAGGTAGCGTTGAGCTTGATCTTGGGATCGAGGATCTTCTTCGTCTCGACCACCATCTTCCATTCTTCCTTGGTCGAGCCGTCATCCATGAAGACGTCGATATGCGGGATGACGTTGAAGGCGATCTGCTTCGTGAAGGCTTCGGGTTCGACCGGATCGCCCACGAAGATGGCGCGGCTTTGCTGGAACAGCTCGTCCATGCCGGCCTTCCCCGCACCGGATACCGACTGGTAGGTGCTGACGACAACGCGCTTGATCGTCGCCGCGTCGTGGAGCGGTTTGAGCGCAACCACCAGCTGCGCGGTCGAGCAGTTGGGGTTCGCGATGATGTTGCGCTTCTTGTAATCGTCGATCGCGTCGGGGTTCACCTCCGGCACGATCAACGGCACGTCCGGGTCCATCCGGTAAAGCGAGCTATTGTCGATCACCACGCAGCCTGCCGCTGCCGCCTTGGGCGCATATTCTTTCGCCGGGCCGCTGCCTGCGGCGAACAGGGCGATGTCCCAGCCCGCCCAGTCGAAGTGTTCGATATTGCGGCATTTGAGCATCTTGCCGCTGTCGCCATACTCCACTTCCGTGCCGTGGCTGCGGCTGGATGCGACGGCGGCCACCTCGTCGGCGGGAAATTCCCTCTCCGCAAGGATCTGCATCATCTCGCGGCCGACATTCCCGGTCGCTCCGACGACTGCTACGCGATAGCCCAAAGTATTTCTCCGATCGGTTGGCGCGAGGGGGCACGGCCCGCCATCGCAGTTGCGTGTTCGACGTAATGGCGGGACAAGAGCATTGTAACCCCTTTTCATGGGCCCGTCATATGAGTCCCCTCTTACAAGCCCCCTCTTACAAGGATGCCTGTCCCGTGACCGAACCGACACTCGACGATTGGCGCAGGCAGGCAAGCACCTTTGCCTTTGGCGACTGCAACATCGCCTACTGGACGGCCCTTTCTTCGGATGGCGGTTCCGGCAGGCCGCTGCTGCTGGTGCACGGCTATCCCACCGCCGCCTGGGACTGGCACAGGGTCTGGACCCGGCTCGCCGCCCGGTACAGCCTGGTGGCGCCCGACATGATCGGCTTCGGCCTCTCGGACAAGCCGCGTGCCGCCGCCAGCTACTCGATTCATCGCCAGGCCGACATGCACGAGGCGCTGCTGGCCGATCTCGGGATTTCCGAATACGATGCGCTGGTCCACGATTACGGCGTGTCGGTCGGGCAGGAACTGCTGGCCCGCCGGGCGGAGGGATCGGGGGCGCGGGGCCTCGGCAAGGTCGTCTTCCTCAATGGCGGCATCTTTCCCGACCAGCACCGGCCCCGCCCGATCCAGAAACTGGGCATATCGCCGCTGGGTTTCCTGGTCGGCTGGCTGACCACGCGAGAGAAATTCGGGCGGAGTTTCTCCGAAGTCTTCGGCCCCGATACCCAGCCGACGACACGGGAACTGGACGAATTCTGGTCGCTCATCACGCATGATCGCGGCAACCGGATCATGCACCGCCTGCTGCACTATATCGCCGACCGGCAGGAACACGCCGGGCGGTGGTTCGATGCGCTGGACCGGGCGCAAGGCGATATCGGCCTGATCAACGGCGCACAGGACCCGGTATCGGGCCGCCATGCCTACGATGCCTGGTGTGACCGCCTGCCCGGTGCTCGCCACCATCTGATCGAAGGCGTCGGCCATTATCCGCAGGTGGATGCCCCGGCCGAAACCGCCGAAGTCGCGCTCGGCTGGCTCTCCACATAGGAAAAGGGCGCCCCGGTGATCCCGGGACGCCCTCTCTTGGTGTCATTATATGGAAGGTGCGACGCTTATGCGTCCGCCTTCTTCGTGTCCTTTGCCGGACGGGTGTCGCGGCGCTCGGCAATACGGGCGCTCTTACCGGTGCGGCCACGCAGATAGTACAGCTTGGCGCGGCGCACGACACCGCGGCGAACCACGGTGATGCTGTCCACGATGGGCGAATAGAGCGGGAAAACACGCTCCACGCCTTCGCCGAAGCTCATCTTGCGAACGGTGAAGTTGCTGCCCATGCCGCGGTTGGAGCGGGCGATGCACACGCCTTCGAAGTTCTGCACACGCTCGCGCGTGCCTTCGACGACCTTCACGCCGACACGCACGGTATCACCGGCGCGAAATTCGGGAATGTCCTTGCCGAGATTGTCGATTGCCTCGGCTTCGAGTGTCTGGATCAGGTTCACTGGTCCGTACCTTTCTGTTCATGCCGCTCGCCAGAGGCAGACTGGACCCGAGCGTCACTGTGACGCTCCCACAAGTCCGGCCTGCGTAACCGTGTATCGGTTTCCGACGCAGCCTTTCGCCACGCCGCAACCTTCGCATGATCCCCCGATCGCAGCACTTCAGGGATCGTGCGCCCTTCCCACATCTGAGGCCGGGTATATTGCGGATACTCGAGCAGTCCTTCCTCGAAGGATTCCTCGGTACCGCTGGAAGCCGCGCCCATTACTCCGGGAAGCAGCCGAATGCAAGCGTCGAGTATGGCGAGCGCCGCCGGTTCGCCGCCCGACAGGACGACGTCCGCGAGCGACACCTCCTCCACGTCGCGGGCCTCGAAAATCCGCTCGTCGAAACCCTCGAACCGGCCGCACAGGATCGTGACGCCGGGTCCGGCCACGAGCTCGCGGATGCGGGCCTGCGTTATCGACCTGCCCCGCGGTGTCATGGCGAGCACCGGCGCATCCGGCTGCGCCGCGCGGGCGTGGTCGATTGCCGCGCCCAGCACATCAGCCTTCAGCACCATTCCTGCCCCGCCGCCGGCCGGCGTATCGTCCACCGTGCGGTGCTTGTCGGTGGCAAAGTCGCGGATTTGCACGGTCTCCATCGTCCAGTCCCCCCGCTCCAGCGCTCGTCCGGCCAGGGATACGCCCAGCGGCCCGGGAAACATCTCCGGGTAAAGGGTCAGGACGGTCGCGGCGAACGGCGCGGCGGCAGGTTTCGCTTCATCGGGCATGGCCTGCGCGCCTAGGCGTTGCGGCGGCGGAAATAAAGCAGTGCAGCGGTAAAGCAGGTGATCGCCAGCCCGGCGAGATACCAGATCGCGGCGTCGCCCCAGCCGAGCCCGCGCACGCCGAGAAGAAACGCGATGACGAAAGGCACCAGCGGTATGCCCGATGCGGCCAGCAGCATCTTGCCGCCATAGCGCCAGCTCTCCTGGAACATCACCCAGGTCAGGCCGATGCACGGCACCGCGATCAGCAGCGCGGTGACGATCAATGTCCAGTGGAAAGCCCCGATCATGTGCGTATCCTATACGCTTTGCCGTGCCAGCGGGAGGGGCGATGCGGATGCGTCCCGATCCGGCACTTCCAACGCGGGTTTTCCGCGAAGCGGGTGCGCGCGCTTTCGGTACCGCCTCAGCGCAGCGCGCGTGTCCCCTTGCGGTCGATGGCACGATTGACCGCCAGGCATGCCCCGATCCCGGCCAGCGCAGCCGCGCCGAGAGTCAGGACGTCCGCCCCGCTCGCCACGACGCTGTCGCGCGGGCCGAGCATGAAGGCGAATCCCGTGGCCACCGGAGCGAGGCCCGCAAGGCCGTGCCGCAAAACCCCGCCCATCTGCCCCGAGGTCGCACGCATGACGGCAGACAGGGCCGCTGCGCCGCCGGTGCAGGCCGCTATCAGCAAAGTCGGATTTTCGATCAGCATATTAGGGTCATCCCTTCCCGTGACATGGCCGGGCGTTTTCCCGGCAGGCGATTTCACAGCGCCTTTCAAAGCTGGGGATTACCATCCGGGTCGTGGCGTTCTCGACGCGCCGTCCACTTCGCTCTGCGGACGGCATCGATTTATGGAAGATCGCAGAAATCCCGCGCGACGACCACGCGCTGCGTATTCCATTCCGGCACTGCGGCTTTCGTCACCGGGACCATGAAGGTCTTCATGCCCTTTTCAGGCGCAGGGACTTTCTCGATCTCGATGATATCGGTCGCACCGAAATTCTCGACCGCGATGACGGTTCCGATCGTCTCACCCGTGTCGTCGACGACGTCGAGGCCGATCAGGTCTGCGTGGTAATACTCGCCCTCTTCCAGCGCAGGCAGGTCGCTGCGGTCGACGCTCAACTGCGTGCCGCGCAGTTTTTCGGCCGCCGACCGGTCAGGCACCTCGGCGAAGCGGGCGATGGCCCCGCCCTTGTTGTCGCTGCGGACCTTCTTCAGGGTCAGCCCGCCTTCGATGCCGCTGGCGACGAAGCTCTTGTGCGCCTTCAGCGCATCGAGCCCGTCGCCCAGCAGCTTCAGGCGCACTTCGCCCGCCACGCCATGCGCGCCAGTGATGGCAGCCAGCGTGACGGGCGCTTCGCCTGGCAAGGCTTACTCGCTCTTCGCTTCTTCTTCGCCGCCTTCAGCAGCAGCGTCTTCGGCGGGAGCGTCTTCGGCCTTGGTTTCTTCCTCGGCCGGAGCGTTCTTGGCTTCTTCCTCGGCAGCCTTTGCAGCTTCAGCGGCGTCGGCTTCCTTCTGGGCCTTTTCCTCGGCGCGCTCGGTGGCCTTTTCGCCCGGCTTCGCCTTGTTCGGGTTGTTGCGGGCTTCACGCTCGCGGATGCCGGCTGCATCGAGGAAGCGGGCGACGCGGTCGCTCGGCTGGGCGCCAACGCCGAGCCAGTACTTCGCGCGCTCTTCGTTCAGCTGGACGCGCTTCTCGTCGTCCTTGGCGAGCAGCGGGTTGTAGGTGCCGATCTGCTCCAGATACTTGCCGTCGCGCGGCTTGCGGCTGTCGGCAGCCACGATGCGGTAGTAGGGACGCTTCTTGGCGCCGCCGCGGGAAAGTCGAAGTGCAATTGCCATGATAGTTTCCTTTGGTAATTCAATCTGTTGAAAAGGTTATTTCTTCTTGTTCAATAGGTTCGCCAGGTCCGGGGGAATGTTCCCGTCGCCGCCCGGTGCGCCCATGCCGGGAAGGCTCGGCATGCCGCCGCCGCCCATTCCGCCCGCACCGCCAGCGCCGCCGCCGCCGAACATGGCGGCCAGGCCCTTCAGCCCGCCCATCTTCTTGATCTGTTTCATCGCGCGCGCCATTTCCTGATGCATCTTCATCAGCTTGTTGACGTCCTGGACGGATGTCCCGCTGCCTGCGGCGACGCGCTTCTTGCGCTTGGCGTTCATCAGCGCAGGGTTGGCGCGTTCCTTTGCCGTCATGGAGCCGATGATCGCGTCGAGGCGGTTCAGATAGCCGTCGTCCACGCCGCTGTCGGCCATCGCGGCCTTGGCCTTCTTCATGCCCGGCATCATGCCGGCCAGCGCGCCCAGCCCGCCCATGTTCTGCATCTGGCGCAGCTGCATGCGCAAATCGTTAAGGTCGAACTTGCCCTTCGCCATGCGCTTGGCGAGCTGCTCGGCCTCCTCCTCCTTGATCGTGGAGGCGGCCTTTTCCACCAGGCTGACGACATCGCCCATGCCCAGGATCCGGTCCGCGACGGAGCGGGGGCGGAAGGGTTCGATCGCGTCCAGCTTCTCGCCGGTACCGGCAAACTTGATCGGCTTGCCCGTGACCGCGCGCATGGACAGGGCCGCACCGCCGCGCGCATCGCCGTCCATCCGGGTCAGGACCACACCGGTCAGCGGCACTTCGCCAGCAAAGTTCTGCGCGACATTGACCGCGTCCTGGCCGGTGAGGCTGTCGACCACCAGCAGGACCTCTGTCGGGTCGGAGACGCTGGCAACGGCCTTCATCTCGGCCATCAGCGCCTCGTCGACATGGAGGCGGCCCGCCGTGTCGAGCATGAGGACGTCGTAATTCTGGAGCTTCGCCGCACCCATGGCGCGCCGCGCGATATCGATCGGCTGCTGGCCATCCACGATAGGCAGGGTCGCGACATCGATCTGCGTACCCAGCACCGCCAGCTGCTCCTGCGCGGCCGGGCGATTGACGTCGAGCGAGGCCATCATGGCCTTCTTGCCGTGCTTTTCGCGCAAATACCGCGCCAGCTTGGCCGTGGTCGTCGTTTTACCCGAACCCTGCAGGCCGACCATCATCACGACGACCGGCGGCTTCGCCTCGAGGTTGATGTCCTCGTGGCCTTCGCCGCCCAGCATTTCGATCAGTTCGTCATTGACGATCTTCACGACCTGCTGGCCCGGCGTCACCGATTTCAGGACGCTTTCGCCGACGGCCTTTTCCGTGACGCGGTCGATGAAGCTGCGCGCGACCGGCAGGGCGACATCCGCCTCCAGCAGCGCAACCCGCACTTCGCGCATCGCATCGCGCACGTCCTGTTCGCGCAAGGCGCCGCGGCCGCGCAGGCGGTCGAACGTGCTGCCGAGCCGATCGGAAAGTGCGTCGAACATAGGCGTTCACAACTCCAACACCCGGGGGAACCCCCGGTAAACGCGAAAAACGCCGGCGGACGAAAACTCGTCGGCCAGCGCGCGATCGGAACGATCGGCTATAACAATCTCAATCCATTTTGCCGGATTTCTGTTCAGGTCGGAAGCGAAAATCGTGCCGGGCGAGAACCGGAGCGCAGCGGACACCAAGTCCGTGAGCACCGGAAGCGCAGTGCGGCGCGATTTGCAGCCCGTCCTGAACGAAAAGACGGTAAAATGGTGGAGCCTAGCGGGATCGAACCGCTGACCTCAACACTGCCAGTGTTGCGCTCTCCCAGCTGAGCTAAGGCCCCAATCATTTTTGTGCGGCACCCATATCATGCGTGCCACCCTTGCGGGAAGCGCCCTTTAGAAAGGGCAGCTTCCGGATGCAAGGACTAAACTCAACTTTCCGGTTCGTCCTCGTCGTCGCCCTTGCCCTTGGACACGCCGAGATCGTCGTCGCCGCCGAGATCGACTTCGTTGTCGGGCGAATCCTCGTCCTCGTCGACGTCGATATCCAGATCGTCGTCGGCCAGGTCGCTGTCCGCCTCGCCGTCCTTCTTCTTCTTCTTCTCGTCTTCCTCGAAGGTGATGGGCTGCTTCGCCTTCAGCACCGGCTCCGGAGTCCATTCCTCACCGCATTCGATGCAGGTGACGGGGTCTTCCTTGCCGAGGTCGTAGAAACGCGTTCCGCATTTGGGGCAGGTGCGCTTGGTGCCCCATTCAGGCTTCGCCATGATCGTTCAGTCCTTGTGGTCGGGCCCGGCATGACACCGGATGGGGTCCGTGCGGGCCGCGTCGAAAATCTGGTTCCTTGATGGGGCGCGCCTGCGCCCGAATCAAGAGTGCGGCGCGCCTTGCCATGCGCCCCTCGCGCTGTCAAAGCCGCGCCTCCCCTGTCACCATGCGCCCAGGACCGGATGAACAGCCAGCCTTCCCCCCACCGTTTTGCCCCCGGAACGCCGCTGACCGGCCGGATTCGCGTCCCCGGCGACAAGTCCATCAGCCATCGCGCGGTGATGCTCGGCGCGCTTGCCATCGGCGAGACGCGCGTCACCGGCCTGCTGGAAGGCGAAGACGTTCTGGCGACCGCCGCCGCCATGCGGGCCATGGGCGCGCAGGTGGAGAAGACCGGAGAGGAATGGCGTATCCATGGGGTGGGCGTCGGGGGCCTGTTGCAGCCGCAGGGTGCGCTGGACATGGGCAATAGCGGGACCAGCACGCGGCTGCTGATGGGCCTCGTCGCGGGCCACGGCATTACCGCGACCTTTACCGGCGATGCCAGCCTGTCGAAGCGCCCAATGGGCCGGGTGATCGAACCGCTTTCGCGCATGGGCGCACAATTTCATGGACCCGCTGGCGGAACCCTGCCGCTGACGATGGAGGGCGCGCATCCCGCCGTGCCGATCGAATACCGCCTGCCGGTGGCCAGCGCACAGGTGAAAAGCGCGGTTTTGCTTGCGGGGCTCAACACGCCGGGCATCACCACGGTGATCGAGCCTGTGCCGACCCGCGACCATTCGGAACGGATGCTGCGCGGTTTCGGCGCGGTGCTGGAAGTAGAGGACGCAGGCAACGAGCGAATCATCCGCATCCACGGCGATGCCGAGTTGCGTCCACAGACGATCGAGGTGCCGGGCGATCCCTCCTCCGCCGCGTTCTTCGCAGTGGCCGCCACTCTGGTCGAAGGCAGCGACCTTACCATAGAGAATGTCGGCCTGAACCCGACCCGCGCCGGCCTGTTTGGCGTCCTGCGCCAGATGGGGGCGAGTATCGAGGAAGAGAACCCGCGCGAAGTCGGCGGGGAGCCTGTCGCCGACCTGAGGGTCCGCCATGCCCCGCTGACGGGGACCCGGGTCGACCCCGCCATCGCCCCGTCGATGATCGACGAATTCCCCGTCCTGTTCGTCGCTGCCGCGCTGGCCAAAGGAACGACCGTCACCACCGGGCTGGAGGAATTGCGCGTCAAGGAAAGCGACCGCCTGTCCGCCATGGCGGCCGCGCTGGAAAGCGTGGGTGCGCAGTTGGAGGAAACAGAAGACGGCCTCACCATCCACGGCACCGGCGGCGAGCCTTTGCGCGGCACGGCCAATGCGCCCGTCACGACCCATCTCGACCACCGCATCGCCATGAGCATGGCGGTGGCCGGCCTCGCCTCGGCAGACGGGGTGGAGGTCGACGACACTCGCCCAATCGCGACCAGCTTCCCCACGTTCCGCGACTTGCTGGCCGAGGCGTCGCAGTGAACGGCTCGCTCGACATCTATTCGCTGATCGGCTTCGTCGGCACGGCCTGCATCATCGGCGCCTACGCCTACCTGACCTGGAAGGACCGGCCCAATCCGTGGATCCTGCATGGCACGAACCTGACCGGCGCTGCCTTGCTGACGGTTTCGCTGCTGGTCCATACCAACTGGCCGAGCCTGGTTCTGGAAGGATTCTGGGCAGCCATCGCCATTACCGGGCTGGTGAAGGCTGCGCGAAAATCCCGCGCGGACGCGTCGGCCGAAATCCGCCCCAGGAAAGCTGCCGAATGATCCGCCGCTCCCTCCCCATCTTCGTCTTCCAGCTCGTGGCCGGGCTGGTTGCTTTCATGGTCCGCCAAGGCACGATGCCGGAAGGGCGAAACCTACTGGGTGCGGTCCTGTTCGCGGGGCTGGCGGCGCCGGCCATCCGATTGTTCTGGGACAAGGAACGGGCAAACCGGCAAGCCACCATCGAACGCGCCCGCAAGAGGACAACCAGACCATGATCATCGCCGTCGACGGCCCCACCGCCAGTGGCAAGGGCACGATTTCCAAGGCGCTGGCCGAACATTTCGGCCTGCCCCATCTCGACACCGGGCTTCTGTACCGCGCGGTCGGGCGGCAGGTGTTCCTGGATGGAGGCGACCCGGACAATGCCGGCGATGCACTGGCCGCGGTAACCTTCCCGGACAGCCTGCTGGCCGACGCCTCGCTGCGCAGCGAAGTCGCGGGCGGCATGGCCAGCCAGGTCTCTGTCCACCCAGCGGTGCGGCAGGCGCTGTTCGAACGCCAGCGCGCCTTTGCCGATCAGGATGGCGGCGCAGTGCTCGACGGCCGCGATATCGGGACCGTCATCGCGCCCGATGCGGATGTGAAGCTTTTCGTGACGGCATCGGTCGAGGCGCGTGCAGACCGCCGCTATGCCGAGATGAAGGGCCGGGGCGAGGACGTAAGGCTGGAAGTCATCGCGCAGGACCTGCGCCAGCGCGACGAGCGCGACCGCAACCGTGCCGAGGCGCCCTTGGTGGCAGCACCCGACGCCTATGTTCTCGACACCTCCACACTGGGCAAGGAAGAGGCGATCGCCGCAGCCATCGATGCTGTGCGGCAGGCGCTCGGGACGTAATCGCCCGCGCAGCAAAATTTCCTACATTTGAAATATCGATACAATCCGCCCCTTTTCCGGCGCCGCGTGACTGAGCCTGTAAAACCGCAGGAAACCGCCGGTTTTAGAGGGTGACGCCAAAGCCCGACGTGTCACTTGTGTCACCCTGCGCGCCGTCCGGCAGGGGCTCGGCCGCGCTCCACTTCGCTCCCCTTCCCGCGCCCGGCGACGGCCCGGCCTTTTGCTTGCTTTTTGCCCGTCCTGCGCGTAAGGGCGCGCCTGTCTGAAGGACATCCCCTCACGGCCATCCGGTTTCCCCGCGCCCCCGGCGCTGTCACCGGTCATTGCCGGAGCCCTGCCCGCAAGGACACCCGCGACGGCATCCGGCCCCGCGGGCACGATCGGCCCTCTTGCCCCGCCAGCCTGCGCAATGGTGCGCCGGAAGCGGTGAAAGACCCCGGGTAAACCGGTGGCCGGAAGCAAATGTGAAACAGGACCTGTAATCCTATGGCATCTACCGCCAATCCCACGCGCGACGATTTCGAAGCGCTGCTTAACGAACAACTCGGCAATGCCGACGATGGTGGCTTCGAAGGCCGCGTCGTAAAAGGCACCGTGACCGCGATCGAAGCGGGCATGGCCATCGTCGATGTCGGCCTCAAGAGCGAAGGCCGAATCGATCTGAAAGAATTCATGCGCGGCGAAGACGAGCACGGCCTCGAAGTCGGCTCCGAAGTCGAAGTCTATGTCGACCGCGTCGAGAACGCCGACGGCGAAGCCATGCTCAGCCGCGACCGCGCCCGCCGCGAAGCTGCCTGGGACAAGCTGGAAAACGAATTCGGCGAGGAAAAGCGCGTCGAAGGCCGCATCTTCGGCCGGGTCAAGGGCGGCTTCACCGTCGACCTCGATGGCGCCGTGGCCTTCCTGCCCGGTTCGCAGGTCGACATCCGTCCCGTGCGCGACGTCACCCCGCTGATGGAACAGCCGCAGCCCTTCCAGATCCTCAAGATGGATCGCCGCCGCGGCAACATCGTGGTCTCGCGCCGCGCCGTTCTGGAAGAAACGCGCGCCGAACAGCGCAGCGAACTGATCGAACAGCTGGCTGAAGGCCAGGTCATCGACGGCGTCGTGAAGAACATCACCGATTACGGTGCCTTCGTCGACCTCGGCGGTATCGACGGCCTGCTCCATGTCACCGACATGAGCTACAAGCGCGTCAACCACCCGACCGAGATGATCGAGATCGGCCAGACCGTGACCGTCCAGATCATCCGCATCAACGCCGAAACCCAGCGCATCAGCCTCGGCATGAAGCAGCTGGAAAGCGATCCGTGGGATGGCGTGTCGGCCAAGTACCCGGTCGGCGCGAAGCTGACGGGCACCGTCACCAACATCACCGAATACGGCGCCTTCGTGGAGCTGGAGCCGGGCATCGAAGGCCTGGTTCACGTTTCCGAAATGAGCTGGACCAAGAAGAACGTCCACCCGGGCAAGATCGTCAGCACCTCGCAGGAAGTCGAAGTCGTCGTCCTAGAAGTCGACAGCGAGAAGCGTCGCATCAGCCTCGGCCTGAAGCAGGCGCAGGGCAATCCGTGGGACGACTTCGCAGAGAAGTATCCGGTGGGCGCGAAGGTCGAAGGCGAAGTCAAGAACGCCACCGAATTCGGCCTGTTCATCGGTCTTCCGGGCGACGTCGACGGCATGGTCCACATGTCCGACATCGCATGGGGCATCTCGGGCGAAGACGCGCTGGCCCTGCACCGCAAGGGCGAGCAGGTCGAAGCCATCGTTCTCGACGTCGATGTCGACAAGGAACGCATCAGCCTGGGCATGAAGCAGCTTGAAAAGGGTGCTCCGACCGAAGCGGGTGCCGGCAGCGACCTGCGCCGCGGCCAGGTCGTCACCGTCACCGTTCTCGAAGTCCGCGATGGCGGTCTGGAAGTCCAGGTCGGCGAAGACGGCGCAACCGGCTTCATCAAGCGTTCGGACCTCGGCCGCGACCGCGACGAACAGCGTCCCGACCGTTTCCAGGCCGGCGCCAAGGTCGATGCACAGGTCACCGGCTTCGATCGTTCGAAGAAGCCGACCTTCTCGATCAAGGCCCGCCAGATCGCCGAGGAAAAGGAAGCAGTGCAGCAGTTCGGTTCGTCCGACAGCGGTGCATCGCTCGGCGACATCCTGGGCGAAGCGCTGAAGAAGAGCGACTAAGCACAGCGCTCGAAAGAGCAGACAGAAAGGCCCGCCCGCTCATTCGAGCAGGCGGGCCTTTCCTACATGGGGGCAGGTGCGATATGCAGGCACCATGTCATTGCAAGTTCACCAGTTCCCCTGCCTGTCCGACAATTACGGATTCCTGTTGCACGATCCCGATAGCGGCGAAACGGCAGCCATCGATACGCCCGACGGAGAGGAATATCTCCGGCAGGCAGAAGCCAGGGACTGGCGGATCACGCAGATCTGGAACACCCACTGGCATCCCGACCATGCCGGCGGAAACAAGGCGATCGTCGAGGCAACCCGCGCGTCCGTCATCGCTCCGCAGGAGGTCGAGAAGCTGTCGCCCATCGACCGCATCGTGGACCATGGCGACACCGTGACGCTCGGCGCCCATGAAGCATCGGTTATCGACGTGTCTGGCCACACGAACGGCCACATCGCCTTCCACCTTGCCAGTGCCGGCATGGCTTTTGTCGGCGACAGCGTCTTCGCGCTGGGTTGCGGGCGCATGTTCGAGGGCGAACCGCAGCAGTTCTGGGAGAGCCTCAAAAGGATCAAGGCCCTGCCCGCGTCCACCACGCTCTACTGCGCGCACGAATATACAGCCGCCAATGCGAAATTTGCGCTGCACGCAGATCCCGATAACGCTGCGCTGCAAAGCTACGCGGAGGAGATTGCGGCGAAGCGCGATCGCGGCGAGCCGACCGTTCCGACACGGCTTTGCCGCGAACTCGAAACGAACCCCTTCCTGCGCGCCGACGATCCGGCGCTGATGGAAAAATGGGGCGGCAGCGCGCCACACGAGACGTTTGCCGCGCTGAGATCGGCCAAGGATTCGTTCTGAGAATGCGCGCCCTCGTCGTTTCGAACCTGTCGGACGACCTATCCGGCGTCAGCCTTACGCACCTTCCTCCACCTCTGCGCTCTCGGGACGAAGTGCTGGTGAAAGTGAGTGCGGCGTCGCTCAACTACCCGGACCTGCTGATGACGCGGGGCGCGTACCAGTTCAAACCGGAACCGCCTTTCACGGCCGGAATGGAGCTGGCAGGCGAAGTGCTCGAATGCGATCCGGGCTCGGGATTTGCCGTCGGCGACCGGGTGACAGGCGGAGCGAAAACGGGCGGGTTTGCCGAGCTGGCGGGCGTTCCACAGGAAAACCTGCGACGCATTCCGGACGAGGTCGGCCATGCCGAGGCGGCGGCGGCCGGCGCGGCCTATTCCACGGCATATACCGCTCTGGTCGAGCTTGGCGGTCTGAGCGCAGGCCAGACCGTCCTGGTCCACGGCGCCAGCGGCGGGGTCGGTCTCGCCGCCTGCGACCTTGCGAAGGCGCTGGGCGCAACGGTGATTGCGGCCACGCACACAGAGGAAAAGCGGGAAATCCTCGCCAAGTTGGAATGCGTGGACCACGTGATCCTCAACACAGGCGGCTTCCGCACCGACATCGCCGACCTGACTGGCGGGCGGCTATGCGACCTTGTGCTAGATCCCGTGGGCGGTGACGTTTTCGACGAAAGCACACGCTGCGTCGCATTCGGCGGGAAGCTGCTGGTGGTCGGTTTCGTCGCCGGGAGAATTCCCGAGATTGCCGTCAACATTCCCCTCATAAAGGGGTTTTCCGTCGTCGGCGTTCGCGCCGGGGAATATGCGCGCCGTTTTCCCGAACGCGGAGCGGCGATCCGCGATGCCGTGGATGCCCTGATGGTCCAGGGACGGATAAAGCCCCGCATCGACCGCATCCTGCCGCTGGATCGCTGGCGCGAAGCGTTCGGCGCCATGGAGGCAGGAGCGATTACCGGAAAAATCGTTCTGGAGCCATGATACGAAAAGGGCGGCCCTCTCGGACCGCCCTTCGGAATTCGGGTTGTCGAGCCTTAGAGCCCGGCGATCACCTCGTCGGCCAGTTTGCGATCGGCTTCGGCATCATGCTTCGCAGCGATCAGATTCCGGCTGGCGGCAGCAGCGGCCGCAGCAGCACGGTTGCGGACATCCTGCACAGCCTCACGCTCGGCCGCGGCAATGGTGTCCTCGGCCATGCGCTTGCGGCGCTCGACCAGCGTCTTGCTGTCGGCTTCGGCCTTTTCGAGAAGGGCATCGGCCTCGCGCTGGGCGTTTTCCATCATCGCCTCGGCGTCCTTTTCGGCACCGGCGATCTTGCGCGAGTATTCGTCGCGCAGGGCCTCGGCCTCGGCACGCAGGCTTTTCGCCTCTTCGAGCTGTTCCTTGATCGCGGCGATACGCGCGTCGAGGCCGCCGGTGATCAGGCCCGGAACTTTCTTCCAGATCATGACTGCGATCAGGACCAGCATCGAGATCGAGACGATCTGATAGGGTTCGAGGATCCCCCAAAGGCTGGGCCCTAGGGATTCGGGGACGTCGACCGTGGTGAAGACTTCGGGCGCGTTAGACATGGGCCATGGCCTCCTTCACAGCCTTGGTCGCGGTAGGCTTGGTCACCTTCACGCCGGCAAGACGCATCGTGATATCCTGTGCAGCCTCGGCAGCGACGCCCTCGATTTCCGCCAGCGCGCTTTCCCGCGACGCGGCAATGCGCGTCTCGGCTTCGGCCAGCTTGGTATCGAGACGCTTCTGCGCCGCAGCAATTTTCTTTTCCGACTTCGCGGCAGCATCGGCCTTCGCCGCAGCAACCAGTGCCTGCGCCTTGTCGCGATTTTCGTTCTCGCGAATGCGCCAGGCTTCCTCTTCCTCGTCCGCACGGTCCCTTGCTGCCTGCGCAGCGGCAAGGTCGTCGGCGATCTGCTTGTCGCGATCACCCACGGTGGCCATCACGCGCGGGACCATGCCCCGCCCGACGACGAAGAATACGAGGCCGAAGAAAACCAGCAGCCAGAAAATCTGGCTGGAATATGTTTCGGCGACCTGGGCTATCTGGGGCATTGCATGCGTCCTGCGTTACGGCAGTCGGGAACAGGCTGGCGACGCGGGCCGGACAAAAGCCCGGCCCACCTCACCAAATTCAATCTCGTCGATCAGGCGACGAAGATCAGGATCATGGCCACGACGAACGACAGCAGGCCGAGAAGTTCTGCTGCGGCGAAGCCGATGAACAGGCGGCCCTGCTGGCCGTCGGCGGCACCCGGATTGCGCAGCGCGCCTTCGAGGTACTTTGCGAACACGTTACCCACACCCAGTGCGGCGAGACCGGCACCTACAGCGGCGAGACCGGCTCCGAGCAGCTTTGCAGCTTCAGCTTCCATTTCAAACTCCTTTGGAAAAACGTATTGAATTGACGATTAGTGAAGGTTCTCTGCGTCGTTGATATACAGCGACGTCAGAAGAGCAAAAACATAGGCCTGGATACCGGCGACGAGGATTTCCAGCGCGCTGATACCGATCATCAGGATGAAGCTGGGCGCACCGACCAGAAGGCCGATACCCGCACCCGCGTTCACACCGTCGATGACGAAGCCCGACAGAACCTTGAGAAGGACGTGTCCGGCCATCATGGCAACGAACAGACGCAGCGCCAGGCTGAAGGGGCGAACGAGGAAGGAGATCAGCTCGATCGGGAACAGGATCGGGATCATCGGCAGCGGCGTGCCGTGCGGCACGAACAGGCTGAAGAAGTGCAGGCCGTGCTTCCAGAAACCGACGGTCAGGACGATGGCGAAGCTGATGACGGCCAAGACACCAGTGACGGTAAAATGACTGGTGAAGGTGAACGGATGAATGCCGACCACGCCCAGCGGCAGCAGGCCGAGCAGGTTCGCGAACAGGATGAACATGAAAAGCGAGAATACGTAAGGGACGTATTTCTTGCCTTCCTTGCCGATATTGGCCTGGACCATGTCGTCGATGAAGCCGGTGAAGCTCTCGACCATGACCTGCCAGCGGCCGGGCACGATCTCGCGCTTCATGCCGCCCCACACGAACACGACCAGCACGATCGTGGTGATCATCATCCACATCGAGCTGTTGGTAAAAGCGATGTTGAAACCGGCAATTTCCCAGTTCTCCGAACCGAGAATCGGTTCGATGTGGAACTGGTGCATCGGGTCGACTTTGCCCTCTTCGGCGGCCACGATAATTCCCTGTGCGTTTGCGCCAGATGGCGCGTTCGGTTTCCGTCCGGCGCGTCGGTCAGTCGCCGTCCGGCGGACTGTCCAACGAAGTGTTCGCCGTCCTGATGATGTTCCTGAAGGCCACGACTATCCCGAGGAACAGACCGACCAACAGACCCCAGGGCGAGGTATCGAACAGCGAGTCAAACGCGAACCCGATTACCAGACCGCCGAGAATCCCGCCAAGCAGGTCCGCCAGCACGCGGTTGCCGCTGCGATAATTCGCATCGGCCCCGCTTGCCTTGGGACGGTTGCGTTCACTTTCACGCTCGGATGCGGCCTTCAGCCGCCGTTCGAGCGCGTCGATTCGCGCATCCTCGGCAATGGGTTCCCGTGCGGACTTGTCATCGCTCATGCCTTGCTCCTGTCGGGGAATGCGCGGCACGGGCAAGACCTGCCCGCCGAGGGCGCGCTCCCCTTAGGTGGGGGGCGTTGGCAAGTCAACCGATGCAAGCCCGGGATTGAGTCATCGAATGAAGCGAGCGGTCACTGTGCACGACTGGTGTTCCGCACTGGGTTTCAGGGACAGCGATTCAGGGACAGCGGGGGTCGCGCCGGGGTGCCGCGCCGGTACGGGTTTCCCACGTTCCGCCGGGTGCCTCGTATTTTTCGCCCGGCTGTGTGCGGTTGATCAGCACGCAGCCCTGCGTGAAGGCGTATTCCTCGATCGTGGCAGCCTGCGCCTGCGCCCTCTGGGTATAATTCGCGCGGCGTTTGATATTGAGGTCGGCAACCAGCTTGCGGATTTCCGCGCTCTGGTTCCCGACGACGCCGAGATAGCCGTCCATCTTTTCACCGACCGCCCCATTGGCGCGCGCCGCGGCATAGGCCGGGTCCCGCTGCGCCGATGCGGCGGAAGGCATGACCAGGGCCGCTGCCGCCAATCCGGCGAGCGCCGTTCCGAACATCGTATTTGCCTGTTTCAGCATCTTCATATCCTTCCACCCGCAATCAGAAGATATCGGGATTTTCATCGATATTTTCGCGAACATCGTCCGCCAGCCTGTAAATCACTTCCTGACGGATATTGATATTCAGTTCGATCACGATCGGTTCCGCAGGCGCATTGACCTGTATGCATCCGCCAAGAGCCAGCGAAGCTGCCATCACCAACGCCGCCGGCCGTCCATATTCACCGCGACGCACCTTCGCGCCACCCTGGCTCACCTGCATTTCCCTTACATTGCAGGGAGCTTTCGCAAACCGGCCGCAGCACGTCAATTTATCTACTTTCATCGCATAATCTCGCTGTCCGGGGTCTGAACGGTGTCGTCAGGCCGAATGGCCTCGTCTGGCATCAGAAGATCGTCCGGCGGTCTTGCCGGCGCGTCGTCGCCCGAAACGGACGGGCGCAGGCGCCCACCGGCATCGTCGACGAGGCCGATTTCGCGCGGGTCGCGAACATAGGCCGGATCGTAGATCGACCTGATATTCGTGAGCAGCTGGTAGAACGGCGCCCTGATATTCACGTTGAAACGGATCGGCAGGCTGGCCAGGCGCCGGGTCACGAAGTTCCGTTTCGCACCCTCCCCCTGCGTCACTCCGTCGAACCGGACCCTTGTCAGGATTTCGCCGGTCAGTGGCCCGTCGATACCGACGACCATCTGTTCGTATTTGAGCGAGCGAAGCGCATCGAAGGCAAAGTTCGCGATCGGCGAAAGGTCTTCGTAGGTCAGTTCGCCGACATAGGAGAAATTGCCGCCGGGCGCGCGTGCAGCCAGCTGTCCGTTCTCGATCCGCCCGTTGCCAATCTCGTCGAAGACAAGCTGCATCCGGCCATCGAACGTGCCGTCGGCAGAAAAATTCGCAAGCTCGAGCCGTTCGAGCAATTGCGACGCCTCCAGCCCGTTGATCGTGAAAATATACTCGCGGACTTCGCTTGCGCCAATGCGGATCGCCACCGGCTGCATCTCGAGCGTACCGCCGAGGAAGGGCCAGCTTCCCCCCTGCACATCGAGATATTCGCCACCGGTCAATGCAAACTGCACCGTCCCGTCGAAAACCTCGATACCCGGATTGAGCGAGCGAACGCTCAGGCGCTGTTCCGGCGCGGTCGTCAGGCCCAGCAGGTCGTCGAAGACGATCGTTCCACTGACGCCTTCCACCGGCCCGAAGGCGGCGGCGAGGTCCAGATCGTTCGACGAGAAGGAGCCGGTGCTGGTCACAGCGTCGGCGTTCCAGTCGATCCGGCCGTTCCCCGTCGCCCTTCCATCGACATTCGCGACGACACCCAGGGCGAGATCGGTCAGGTCGGTCGGCTGCAGACCGCTGCCGAATGTGATGCCCGAAACGTCGAGATCGGCAAATCCGGTCCCGCCTGCCAGATCGTGCCGTATCCGGGTCGCCACGATCTCCGCTTCGTTCACAGGGGTGCGCAGGATCGCATCGGCCAGGATGACGCCGTCGGCCAAGGTGAGTGACGCCCCTTGCGCAACCAGTGGCTCGAATCGCTCCTTTTCCTCGCGATCCTCGAGCATGAAAGCGCCATCGCCCACCGACAGCACGTTACCTTGATATTTCCAGTTGCCGCTGGCCGACAGGATGTCGAGCGGTACCGAGGCCAGCAATATGTCCGCGCCCTCGAACCGTCCGGAAAGGCGCGAACCCAACTGGCCGGTGAAGTCGCTCACCGCGAAACTCACCCCCGATTCGCGCGGGCCGAGTTGCACGTTCAGCGCTTTCGCGGTCAGCGTACCCGGCCAGGCAAATCCCACCGGACCGCTCGCGATGCGAAGCTGCGCCCCCCCGAACGTGCCGGCGAGATCGAGAGCGCTGGTCCCTGCCGCGATGCGAAGCTTCCCCGCCCCGGCCTGCAGCACAGGTTTGCCGGGCACCGGACACAGGTCGAGCGCCTGTCGGCCGAGTTCCAGATTGGCGTAGACGAGGCGGTCGAACCGCGCCTGGAAACATCGGTCCCATAAGGACAGCCCGCGCCCGGCATTCCACTGTCCGGTCACCGGCAGCACGAGGGAAGAAATTTGCCCGCCGGGCAAGACCCCGCTGGCGAGCACGCGGCCATCGAATGCAAGCGACCCGTCGGCAGACTGGCGCAGGGTCATCGCCGGTATGGCGAGGCGGTTTGCGCCTGCCCCGTATTCCGCCATCGCGATGGTCAGTGCCAATTGTCCGTTCCCGGCCTGCTCCATGCGCCCTTCGATCCGTGGCAAGTTCGGGCCACCGGTTGCGAAATTGCCGGAAACTCGGGGAATGGCGGAAGCGAAGGAGGCACTGCCCCGCGATATGGACGCCAGTACACTGCCGGACTTGCCCGTCAGCACTGCGCGGGGCACCGTGAGCAGGGCCGGCCCTTCTTCCGCGCGGTAGCGTGCCGTTGCGCGCAATTGCGAACCGGGAAGCTGGTCCCGCAATGCGTTTGAGAGCCGCGCAACGATAGGCACCAGCAATGTGCCCGACACCCCGGCCTCGACCTCGTCGAATCGCCCCTCGAATTCATTGCCGAGGGTGAGCCCCTCCGCCGTCCCGTCGATCGCCACATCCCAGCCGGAGAGTTCCTGTCCCGAACGGAAGCTGCCATCGGCCACCAAACGCCTTGCATTCGCAACGGCAGCGAGAATGTCACGCGACTGGATTTCATATCTTCCGACGAGACGATTCTCGGCGAGTTCTGCGCGGCCCGACAGATCGGTAAGTCCAGCCGCGAAATTGCCGGCGGACAATTCCCCGATGCGCCCTTCGAACGTCGCAGCGAGACCCGAAAATTCTTCGCGCGCAGTGATCACGACCGGCATGTTCACTTCGGCCAGCCGCGTCTCGCCTCCATTGCACCGCGCGCTATCGAGCCGCAGCGGGCCGCTGATGCGGGGATCGCCATCGATCAGTGTCAGGCGTCCGTAAATCGTGGCGGCGTCGACTGAACAATCGCCCGACACCAGGCGCGGTGCATTCGCGGCGAGCATTCCGGTAAACGTTTCCGACAGGCGGCCTTCGCCCTCTGCCTTCACCCCGACCAGCCCCCAGGGTGTGTCGATGCGGGCACGTCCGTCGATGATGGCGATATCGAGATCGGGCAGTCCGCCTTCTTCGTCCCGATCGCCGAACAACACCGCATCGAGCGATCCGAAACTCACCCCGTGTGGCCCTGCCTCGCCCCACAGGCGCGGGCGCACGAGGCGCAGCTGGCCGACCTCCAGGCCGAAGATACGATAGACGAGATCGACCTCCAGCCGGTCTATGGTCAGGTCCGGCCTTGCCGGTGACCCGATGACGATGTCGGTCAGAATCTGCCGGCGGCCCGAAATTCTTTCCACATTGTAGGTGACAGGAATGTCGTATTCGGCCAGCCGGTCATCGATGAAGCCGGCCGCCACATCGTCGCGGTTGATCCACAGGGCAAACAGTGCCGCAGCCAGCCCGAGGAACAAGGCCAGCAAGGCGCGCACCAGCCACTTGCGGCGATTGTGCCTGGGCCCTGCACCGGGCGCGGATTCGTCCGCTGGGAGATTGGCCTCGACCATCGCGCTCCACTTGCGCGCAGGTCCTTGCAAAGGCAATGCTTCCGGCAGATCGCGTCCTCAAGACCTTGCAGGGAAACTCTTGCCGCAAACCGACATTTCGAACGCCCGAATGCAGGACGATGCCAAGGACACGGGCCGGGATGCAGCCCGTCCCACCCATCCGGGCAAGGGCCACCGCCAGCGGCTGCGCGATCGCCTGCTGACCGGCGGGGCCGAAGCACTGGCCGATTACGAGGTTCTGGAATACCTTCTTTTCGGTGCGTTCCGGCAAGGCAACACGAAGCAATTGGCAAAGCGGTTGCTGGAGCGCTTCGGCTCGCTCGGCAATGTGCTCGATGCAGACCATGGCGCACTGGCAGAAGTGAAGGGAATGGGGGAAACAAGCGCTGCCGTGCTCAAGGCGACGGCGCTTGCCGCCCGCCGCATGGCGCGCAACCGCGTGCAGGAGAAGCCCGTTCTGGGCAGCTGGCAGGCGCTGCTTGACTACCTCGCGATCGACATGGCCAACCTGACGGTCGAACGGGTGCGCGTGCTTTATCTCGACACCCGGAACCGCCTCATCCGCGACCATCACATGGGCGACGGTTCGATCGACGAAGCTGCGGTTCATCCGAGGGAAGTCATCAGGCGCGGGCTGGATATCGGTGCAACCGCGCTGATCCTCGTCCACAACCATCCGAGCGGCAATCCGGAACCCAGCCGTGCCGACATCCAGATCACGCAGCGCATTGCCGAGGCAGGCAGGCTGCTGGGCATAACCGTCCACGACCACGTCATTGTCGGCAGCGAAGGCCATGTCAGCCTGCGGGCGAAGGGCTTGATATGAGCGGCTGCGCAGCCTAGCCGCGCCGCATCCCGTGAAGCCTTACCGGAGTCGTTCCCGCCATGGTCCCCCGTTACGCCCGCCCCGCCATGACCGCCCTCTGGGAGCCGGAGGCGAAATACCGCATCTGGTTCGAGATCGAGGCGCACGCGACGCAGAAGCTCGCCGATCTCGGCGTCGTACCCGAGACAGCAGCCAAGGCGCTGTGGGACTGGTGGGAAACCAATCCGGAAATCGACGTCGCTGCCATTGATGCGAAGGAAGCGGTTCTGAAGCACGACGTGATCGCGTTTCTCGACTGGGTGGCGGAGCAGGTCGGCCCGGAAGCGCGCTTCATGCACCAGGGCATGACCAGTTCGGACGTGCTCGACACCACGCTGGCCGTGCAGCTTGCGCGGTCTGCCGATATCCTGCTGGAAGATATCGACCAGCTTCTGGCGGCGATCAGGCGCCGGGCCGAAGAGCACAAGTTCACGCCGACCATCGGCCGCAGCCACGGGATCCATGCGGAGCCTGTGACCTTCGGACTGAAGCTCGCCCAGGCCTATGCCGAGTTCACGCGAAACCGCGAACGGCTGGTTGCAGCCCGGCGCGAGATCGCGACCTGTGCCGTTTCCGGAGCAGTCGGGACGTTCGCCAATATCGATCCGCAGGTCGAGGAGCATGTGGCGGAACGGCTCGGCCTCGCCCCCGAACCGGTCAGCACCCAGGTCATCCCGCGTGATCGCCATGCCATGTTCTTCTCCACGCTGGCCGTCATTGCAGGGTCGATCGAGCGACTGGCTGTCGAAATCCGACATCTCCAGCGGACGGAAGTGCTGGAAGCGGAGGAGTATTTCGCGCCGGGGCAGAAAGGTTCGAGCGCGATGCCGCACAAGCGCAACCCGATCCTGACCGAAAACCTTACCGGACAGGCGCGCATGATCCGCGGTTATGCCATGCCGGCACTCGAAAACGTCGCGCTGTGGCACGAGCGGGACATCTCCCACTCTTCCGTCGAGCGGTTCATCGGCCCCGACGCTACCATCACGCTGGATTTCGCCCTCGCGCGGCTGACAGGCGTGGTCGACAAACTGCTGGTCTACCCCGATCGCATGCAGGCGAACATGGACCGTATGGGCGGCCTTATCCATTCGCAGCGCGTCCTGCTGGCCCTGACCCAGGCCGGGATTACCCGCGACGATGCCTACCGCCTGGTCCAGCGCAACGCGATGAAGGTCTGGGAAAGCGACGGGCGGAAATCGCTGCTGGAATTGCTGAAGCAGGACGAGGAAGTCACCGCCGCGCTGTCGGACGAGCAGCTGGAGGAGAAGTTCGACCTCGCCTACCACTTCAAGCATGTCGATACGATCTTCAAACGCGTCTTCGGCTGATCGGCATCCGGGTCTGAACGCAAACGTGCAGCCGCACGCTCTTTACGCATCACGGCGGCGCGCCTAGCGTCGCCGGACAAAGCATCACGGGGATTGGAGAGCTATACGTCATGCAACTCTTCCGCACGATTTTGTGGGTCGTCATCCTTGCAGCCCTGCTCGCCTTCTCGTTCTTCAACTGGCGCGAAGTGGAGGTGACCATCTGGGAGAACCTCGTTCTGGAAACGAAGGTGCCTGCGCTGGTCATCGTGTCGTTCCTGCTCGGGCTGGTTCCGATGTGGATGATCCACCGCGGAGCAAAATGGCGTCTCAACCGGCGCATTTCCTCGCTGGAGGCAGCGGCCGAGAGCCAGCGACGGCTTGCGACTGCGTCGAATGCGTCGAATGCGTCGCCTGCGCCGGCGCCGTCATCGGCTGCGCCTGCAAGACCCGCCGAGCCGGGGGCCGGCCCCCTCACCAGCGATCCGGCGTGAGGCAGGCATGAGCAATCCCGTCTACCTCGCGCTCGACCTGCCCCGCCTCGAGCAGGCAAAGGCACTGGTCGAAAAGGTGAAAGCCCATATCGGCGGCGTGAAGCTGGGCATGGAATTCTTCTACGCCCACGGCGCGCACGGCGTTCACGAAATTGCCCATAGCGGGCTGCCGATATTCCTCGACCTGAAGCTGCACGACATTCCCAACACCGTCGCCGGGGCGATGCAGGCGATCCACGTGCTGGAACCGGCAATCGTCACCGTCCATACCTCCGGCGGCCGCGCAATGCTGGAAGATGCGAAGGCCGCCGCTGCCGAAGGGACGAAGGTCGTGGGCGTCACGATGCTTACCAGCATGGACCAGCGCGATCTGGACCGCACGGGCGTGTCGGGCACACCGCACGATCACGTGATGCGGCTTGCCGAATTGGCGCAAAGCGCAGGCCTTGACGGTATCGTCTGCTCCGGCCAGGAAGTCGCCAGCGTGCACGCGCAGTGGAAGAAGGGCTTCTTCGTCGTGCCCGGCCTGCGTCCGGCTGGCGCTGCAGCCGGGGACCAGAAACGGGTCGTGACCCCGCGCAACGCCCGCGACGACGGGGCCAGCGTTCTGGTGATCGGTCGCCCGATCAGCCGGGCGGACGATCCCGCCCGTGCCGCCCGAGAGATCGAGGCGACGTTGTGAGACCTCTTCTCGCGGCCATCCCGGCGATCCTTCTGGCCGCCTGCATCCCGGGCGAAATCCACGCGCCTGTCACCGTGCAGGAAAGCCGTGGCGCGGATGTCAGCCGGTTCGGCGATGTCGCCTTTCGCGAAATCGCGCCCGGCATCTGGCAGCATACGACCTATCTCGACCTGCCCGGCATCGGCCCTGTCCCGTCGAACGGATTGCTGGTCGTGGATGGCGATGAAACGTTGCTGGTCGATACCGCGTGGACCGATGCGCAGACCGCGCAGGTGCTTGCTTGGGCCGACGGTGTCCTGGGCAAGCCTGTCCGTGCCGCCATCGTCACCCACGCGCACAAGGACAAGATGGGCGGGATCGCGGCCCTCCATCAGGCCGACATCGCGACCTTTGCCCATCCCATGACCAATGCGGACGCACCGGCGAACGGGTTCGAACCGGCGCGCCACACGCTCGACTTTGCCGAAAACGGGTTCCTGAACGGCGCGCAGGCAGAAAATTTCAGCCCGCTCGTCATCTTCTATCCCGGCGGAGCGCATACCCGCGACAACATCACTGTCGGCATTCCGGCAGCGGGGCTGGCGTTCGGCGGTTGCATGATCAAGGGATCGGATGCCGAAACGCTGGGCAATCTGGCCGATGCGGACATCGACGCCTATGCCCGGTCAGCGCGTAATTTCGCATCTGCGTTCCCCGAAGTCCCGATCATCGCGATGAGTCATTCGCAGCCCGAAGGCCCCGAGGCTATCGCCCACACGATCGAACTGGCCGAGAAACTGTAGGTCCCACCAATGGTCGCTATCAAGATTTGCGGCGTTTCGACGCCCGAGGCGCTGGACGCGGCAATTGCCGGCAAGGCCGATTTCGTCGGTCTGAACTTCTATCCCCCCTCCCCGCGCCACGTCGATACGTGGGCGGCATCCGCGCTCGCCATGCGTGCGGGGTCCGCGATCGGGCGGGTCGGCGTTTTCGTCGATGCGGACGACGGCCTGATAGCCGATGCGGTGAACGCGGCTTCGCTCGACGCCATCCAGCTACATGGCCAGGAAAGCGCGCAGCGCGTGGCCGAGGTGCGCGAGCGTTTCGGCAAGCCTGTCTGGAAAGTCCTCCCGGTGGCGAAGGCGGATGATGTTGCGAAAGCGGAGAAATTCTCATTCGCCGCCGATTTCCTGCTGTTCGATGCAAAGACGCCGAAAGACGCCGCGCTTCCCGGCGGCATGGGCCTGCGTTTCGACTGGTCCCTGCTGGAAGCCTATCGCGGTCCTGTAAAATGGGGCCTCGCCGGCGGATTGACGGCTGCAAATGTCGGCGAGGCTATTGCCCGGACCGGCGCTTCGCTGGTGGATACGTCCAGCGGCGTCGAAAGCGGACCGGGACTTAAGGACGTCGACAAGATTGCGGCCTTCTGTAAAGCGGCGCGGATATGACCACTCAGACCAATTCCTACCGCAACCAGCCGCCATCGAAAGCGAACAGCTTTCGCCAGATGCCGGACTCGCGCGGGCATTTCGGCGATTATGGTGGACGCTATGTCGCCGAAACGCTTATGCCGCTCGTCCTCGACCTGGAGCGCGAATACCGCGCGGCGCAGGCCGACCCGGCTTTCAAGGCCGAGTTCGACGATCTTCTGGAGCACTATGTCGGTCGCCCCTCCCCGCTCTATTTCGCGGAGCGGCTGACCGAGGCGCTGGGGGGCGCGCAAGTGTGGTTCAAGCGTGACGAGCTCAATCACACGGGCGCGCACAAGATCAATAATTGCATCGGCCAGATCCTGCTCGCGATCCGAATGGGCAAGAAAAGGATCATCGCGGAAACCGGCGCGGGCCAGCACGGTGTCGCCACCGCGACCGTGTGTGCCCGGTTCGGCCTGCCCTGCACCATCTTCATGGGCGCGGAAGACGTGCGCCGCCAGTCGCCCAACGTGTTCCGGATGAAGCTGCTGGGTGCGGAGATCGTGCCGGTTACCAGCGGACGCGGCACGCTGAAGGATGCGATGAACGAGGCGCTGCGCCACTGGGTCGCCCATGTGGACGACACCTTCTACATCATCGGCACCGCAGCCGGGCCTCACCCCTATCCGGAAATGGTCCGCGACTTCCAGAGCGTGATCGGCAAGGAAGCACGCCAGCAGATGCAGGACCGCATCGGCCGCCTTCCCGACCTGGCCGTGGCCTGCATCGGCGGCGGGTCCAACGCGCTTGGCTTGTTCCACCCCTTCCTGGACGACAAGGACGTGAAATTGCTCGGCGTGGAAGCGGCAGGCCACGGACTGGACGGCGACGAACACGCGGCTAGCCTGCTCGGCGGCTTTCCCGGCGTGCTCCACGGCAACAAGACCTATCTGTTGCAGGACGAGGACGGCCAGATCACCGAAGGCCACTCGATCAGCGCCGGCCTCGACTATCCCGGCATCGGCCCCGAACACGCCTGGCTGAAGGACACCGGCCGCGTCGAATATACCGCCGTGACGGACGAGGAAGCGCTGGACGGCTTCCAGCTGCTATGCCGGACAGAGGGCATCATCCCCGCACTCGAACCCAGCCACGCCGTCGCGGCCGTGGCCAAAAGGGCGAAGGAGATGAACGATGACGAGATCATCTTGATGAATCTCTGCGGGCGCGGCGACAAGGACATCTTTACCGTGGCCGAGAAGCTGGGAGTGGAGATTTGAGGGTAGGTTGGCCTACTTTCTTAGGTTGCGCCTTCATTGTTTTGGGGTTGATTGTGGCATCACAGATCAATTCACTCGAAACGCAAGAAATCGCAATAAATTTTCTCGATTTGATCGCGCCAAGGGGAGAAGATGAGGCGCCACGATGCTTCTGGCATTGCGTCAGAATTTGGACGGCGCACAGAGTTCTTATCGCGCTGATTGCAACATTACTTATCGCTATCGGGATCGCAGTTATCTTGTTTAGCAGGAAGATACTGATCTGGAAATGACCCGCCTCTCCAAAGCCTTCGCCAAACCCAACCCCGCCCTCGTCTGCTTCATTACCGCAGGCGACGGCACTACGGCTGCCAACCTCGATGCACTGGTCTCGGGCGGTGCGGATGTGATCGAGCTGGGGATGCCCTTCACCGATCCCATGGCCGATGGCCCCGCGATCCAGAACGCCAATATCCGCTCGCTGGGCAAAGGGACGACGACGGCCGACGTCCTCGCCATCGCTGCCGCATTTCGCGAGCGGCATCCCGACGTGCCGCTGGTGCTGATGGGCTATGCCAATCCGATGGTGCGGCGCGGGGCTAAATGGTTTGCCTCTGCCGCAAAGGATGCAGGCATCGACGGCGTGATCTGCGTCGACATTCCGCCGGAAGAAGACGATGCGCTCGGCCCGGCCTTGCGCGATGCGGGGATTGCCCCCATCCGTCTCGCCACGCCGACCACGGACGACACGCGCCTTCCGGCAGTCACCGACGGAAGCGAGGGTTTCCTCTACTATGTTGCCGTGGCCGGCATCACGGGGATGCAGCAGGCAGCCATCGAATCGATCGAGGCCAACGTGTCGCGCATCAAGCGCTCGACCGATATTCCCGTCGCCGTCGGCTTCGGCGTCAGGACACCGGAGCAAGCCGCCGAAATCGCAAATGTTGCGGACGGTGTCGTCGTCGGTTCCGCATTGGTGGAACTGGTCGCCGAACATGGCGAAAAGGCACCCGATCACCTCCACGCGCTCACCGCTTCCCTTGCCAAGGCGGTGCATTCGGCGGCAAGGGCACCTCGAAAAAAGGAAACGGCATGAACTGGATTACCCGCGTCAGAAATTCGCTTCCCTTCGTGGCGAAGCGCGAAACGCCCGACAATTTGTGGGTCAAATGCCCGTCCTGCCAAGAAATGCTCTTCGTCAAGGAATACGAGGAGAACCTGCATGTCTGCCCCAATTGCGGGCATCATGGCCGGATCAGCGCGGACCAGCGCCTCGCCCTCCTGCTGGACGAGGGGTATTCCGTCCTGCCCCAGCCCGAGGTCACCGAAGACCCGCTGAAGTTCAAGGACAGCAAGAAATACACCGACCGCCTGAAACAGGCCCGTGCAAAAAATCCGCACAAGGACGCCTTTACAGTGGGTTCGGGCGCGATCCTCGACAATCCGGCCGTCGTCGGCGTGCAGGATTTCGGTTTCATGGGCGGCAGCATGGGCATGGCCGTGGGTACGGCGTTCTGCGCCGGCGCGCAGGAAGCGCTCGATCGCAAATGCGGCTATGTCGTGGTGACGGCGGCAGGCGGCGCCCGGATGCAGGAGGGCATCCTCAGCCTGATGCAGATGCCCAAGGCAACCGTCATGACGCGCCGCCTGAAGGAAGCGGGACTGCCCTATATCGTCGTGCTGACCGATCCAACCACGGGCGGTGTCACGGCGAGCTACGCGATGCTGGGCGACATCCACCTGGCCGAACCGGGCGCGCTTATCGGATTTGCCGGGCAACGCGTCATCCAGGACACGATCCGCGAACAATTGCCCGAAGGCTTCCAGCGCGCGGAGTACCTGCACAAGCACGGCATGGTCGATCGCGTCGTTCACCGGAAGGATCTGCGTGAAGAGCTCGCCCTGATGCTTGATTATATGCAGGGCGAGAAAGCCGCCTGATTTCCCTTTTCCTGCAGGGATGACGGTACAACGATGGATTTCGCACGCACCGACGACCCCGCCGTCCAGACCCAGCTCGACCGGCTCGCCCGGCTGAGCGTGCCGGACGGGCGGCTGGGACTGGATACCATCCGCCAGCTGCTCGGACGTCTGGGCGACCCCCATCATGCACTGCCGCCGGTGTTCCATGTCGCCGGAACAAACGGCAAGGGATCGACCTGTGCATTCCTGCGCGCCATGCTGGAGGCCGATGGGAAACGCGTCCATGTGACGACCAGCCCTCACCTCGTGCGCTATAACGAGCGCATCCGGTTGGCGGGCGAGCTGATATCCGACGCGGCACTGGCGGAGTTATTGCAAGAAGTCCTGGACGCGGGAGAGGATCTGGCGCCGAGCTTTTTCGAAGTGACGATTGCGGCCGCGTTCCTCGCCTTCAGCCGGACGCCGGCCGATGCCTGCGTAATAGAAGTGGGCCTCGGCGGGCGGTTCGATGCGACCAATGTACTGACACCCGAAGTGCTGGCCGCATGCGGAATTGCTGCGCTAGGCATCGACCACGAACGCTTCCTCCTCGCACCGGAAGACGGCACGCCGGACGATCCGCTGAGCCGCATCGCCTTTGAAAAGGCGGGCATTGCCAAGCCCGGCGTTTCGCTCGTGACCATGCATTATCCGGAAGGCGCGACGCTGGAGGTCGAGCGTGCCGCGGCTAGGAACGGCGCGCCGCTGTCGATGCAAGGTCGGGATTGGACGCTTAGCACCACGCCCATGGGCCTTCACTATGCGGACCGACACGGGGAGATGGTGCTGCCCCTGCCCACCATGACAGGTCCGCACCAAACTGAAAACGCTGCGCTCGCTATCGCCATGCTTCGGCATCAGGACTTCGTTTCGGTGTCGCGTGATGCGGTGGCAGAGGGGCTACGCGCTGCCCGCTGGCCCGCGCGTTTCCAGCGGCTTGCGCCCTCGCCGCTGACGGGCGACCGTGTGATCTGGCTGGATGGCGGACACAACAGGAATGCGGGCGAAGCGATAGCTGCCCATCTGGCCGCCCATCATCCGGGAGAACGGATGCATGTCATCATCGGAATGCTGGCGAACAAGGACCCGCGCGGCCTGCTGGATCCGCTCGGTTCGATAGCGGCCAGTGTCATCTGCGTTCCCGTGCCGGGGCACGAAAGCCACCCGCCGGCATCCTTCGGCGAAGGGGCCGTTTCCCGGCCGGACGTGAAGGCTGCGCTTGCCGCACTGCCGGATGACGGGCTGCCGGTGCTGATCGCAGGGTCGCTCTATCTCGCTGGCAATGTGCTGGAATTGACCGGCGAACTGCCTGACTGAGCCCCCACCGGATCAAGCGCCGGTCGCGATTTCCGGCGTTGCATCGGGCTGGACCACACCGCTCGCCGCACCCGCCCGCGCCTCGCGTATCCATTCCAGGATGCACAGCACGACTGCGATGACACCGATCAGGGCCGTGAAAATGAAGACGTAGTAATATCCGCGGTCTTCGATCATCTCGCCCAGCGCGCCCCGGCCCAGCGTGCCGACCAGCAGGGTCAGCGATGCCAGCAGAGCGTATTGCACGGCGGCGTACTGCTTGTTCACGATGCTGGACAGCCATGCGATATAGGCAGCACCCGCGATGCCGATGGCCAGGTTCTCCCACATGATGGTGAAGGTCAGCCGGGCGAGCCCTTCCGAACCGAACGGGGCCATGAAATTGATGAGGCGCGTGAAGCCGATGAGGTCGCTGCCTGCCTGCATCGCAGCGCCCCCGACCGCGAGATCGGCATAAAGCAGGTTCGTTGCCGCAGCGAGCGCAGCGCCAAGGGTCAGGGTGAACATGCGTCCGAGGACGGTGATCAGCCAGCCGCCCAGAGCAAGGCCCGCGATGACGGCCCCCACACCGAAGAATTTCGAGGCGAAAGCCACGTCGTCGCCGGAATAATCGAGTTCGCCCAGGTAGAATGGATAGGCAAACGTGCCCCAGATCGCATCGGTAATGCGGTAGGTCAGCACCAGCGCGAGTATCAGGACAAGGCTCCAGCCCATCCGGCCGACGAACTCCACCAGCGGCAGGACCAGCGCGCGGTAGAGATGATCGGCAAAGGTCACGTCCTTCGCACCAAAGGTCGCTGCGGTGTGGCTGATGACATGGCGCTTCTCGTTCTTCATCTTCGCCAGCCAGGCGGCGATGAAGGCCGGTACGACGATGGTCGCGATGATGATCAGCGGGCCATAGGTCGCGGTAAATTCCGTCGGATTGGGGCGCAGGTCCGGCTCTGCCGTCATGGAGCGGATCATGAAGACCAGCACCGTACCGATGGCCCAGGCCCACAGCAGGCCGACCGCGAGCAGCGCGCGGTTGCGCATCTTCGGCTCGATCTCGCCCGGACGGTAGAGCTCGGCCAGGTCTTCATTGTCCGCGGCGATCGTCTCGGCGGATCGCCGCGCAACGTCCGCATCGGGCGCGAACAGGCCGGCAACACCAATGGCGAGCATGATGCCGCCCATCATGATGTAGGTCTGCGGCCACCCGATGCGCTCGGCGATGATCAGACCCAACGCACCACCGACCAGCGCGGCGAGGCGGAAGCCCATCTGCGTGATGGTGGACAGGATATCGATCGTCGCTTCCTCGTCCGCGACATCGATGCGCCAGGCATTAATGGCAATGTCCTGCGTTGCGCTGGCAAAGGCCCCGATCCCGGCAAGCAGGCTGAAGACGCCGAGCTGGCTCTTGGGATCGAGCAGGCTCATCGTCACCAGGATGATGCCGAGGAGCAATTGCATCGGGGCGATCCACTGCTTGCGCTTGCCGAGCCGCCTGAGGCCGGGAATGTTCACCTTGTCGAGCAACGGCGACCACAGGAACTGGAAGGCGTAGGCAAGGCCGATCAGCGAAAAGACGCCCATCGTCTCCACGCTGACCTCGGCTTCGGTCAGCCATGCGTAGAGGGTGCCGAGAAACAGGGCGAAGGGCAGGCCGCTGGCAAAGCCGAACAGCGCCATATAACCACTCTTCGGATTCTTCAGCGACCGCGCGAGCGTGCGCCAGCCCGGCTTTCCCCCGGTGCTGTCCTTGGTCGCAGTTGCTTCGGCCATCGACGTCGTTCCCTTTTTTCGCGGCGCTTTGAGGGGCAACCCCTATCGGGTAAGACTTGATCCGCAAAGCGTGAGAGAGAGGAGGATCGGGGATGGCCGATGTGCAGACACTGAATGAGGGGCGGCAGCCGACCGAGGGGCAGGCCCGGCTGGCCCGCATGATCGCGGACGGATCGACCGATCCCAGGCGGCCGCAGGCGGTGCAGACGGTGCCGGCCAGCGATTACACCGATCCTGCGCGGTGGCAGCGGGAGAAGTCGGCCATGTTCGAACGCCTTCCGCAGGTCATCGCGCCATCCGCCCTTCTGCCCGAACCGGGCATGGCGGTGCCGCACGATGCGACGGGCCGGCCGCTGCTGCTGACACGGGACACCGACGGCAAGGCACATATCTTCCTCAACGTCTGCCGCCATCGAGGGACGAGGCTGGTCGAAGGACAGGAGGCCGCCTGCGCCAAACGGCTCGTATGCCCTTATCATGCTTGGACCTACCGCCTTGACGGGACGCTGCTTGCCCTGCCCCGGCCCGAGACCTTTCCCGGCATGGACAAGGCGGACATGGGTCTCGTCGAATTGCCCAGCATGGAAGAAGGCGGCCTGATCTGGTTTTCACCTTTTGCGGATGCGGACTTTGCCGACGCGCGCGCGGTGAGCGAGGATATCGGCGCCTTCGGCACTGCCGATCTTCATCTTTTCCGGCGCAAGCTGCATACGGTGCACGGGAACTGGAAGCTGATCATGGATGCCTTCCTCGAAAGCTACCATGTTACCCGCCTGCACGCGAAGACGATCGGCCCCTTCTTCAAGGACGGCATTACCGCCGGCGACACGGTCGGCCCGCACATGCGCAGTGCGGTCGGACGGCTGGAGGAGATGGACGGCGTCGATCTGGACGACATGGCCTCGCTGCGCCGCGTGGTTACCTTCGCATATCAATTGCTTCCGGCGACGATCGTCATACCCAGCCCCGATTACATCAACATCATGGTCCTGATGCCGCAGTCCGAGAAACTGACCCTGGTGGAGGACTTCATGCTGATCCCCGAACCGCCCGCCACGGACAAGGCCCGCGATCACTGGGAGCGAAGCTGGGCACTGCTGGACGGGGGCGTCTTCGCCAGCGAAGATTTTCGCGCTGCCGAGCTTGGCCAGCAGGGCCTGTCCAGCGGCGCGGTGGAGCATGTTACGCTGGGCACGCTGGAAGGCGGGGTGCGCGCATTTGCCGACGCGGTCGAAGAAGCCCTGCGCGCCGCCAATTGATTTGACCGGGCCGAGCGCCTAACCGCGCCAGCATGGTTGACCCACATGGCTCATAAAGAAACCCGCGCCCCCGACCGCCCGGATGGCGACCGCATTGCCAAACTGCTTGCCCGTGCAGGCGTGGCGAGCCGCCGCGAGGTGGAACGCATGATCGGCGAAGGCCGGGTCGCGCTCAACGGGAAGACCGTGGAGACGCCCGCGACTTTCCTCGAGAGCCTGCGCGGCATCACGGTCGACGGGAAGCCCGTGGGGAAAGCCGAACCGACGCGCCTGTTCGCCTTCCACAAACCAGTCGGCCTCCTGACGGCAGAGCGTGATCCGGGGGGGCGGCCCACGATCTACGACGCGCTGCGCAATGCATTGCCAAAGAACGCACCTCGGGTCATGCCGATCGGCCGCCTCGACCTCAATACAGAGGGGCTGTTGCTGCTGACCAATGATGGCGGCTTCAAACGGGAGATGGAGCTCCCCTCGTCCGGTATCCCGCGAACCTACCGCGCCCGCACCTATGGCGATGTCTCCGAAGCCGAACTGCACGGCCTGATCGAAGGCGTCACGATCGACGGTATGAATTACGGCCGCATCGACGCCGATTTCGAACGTGGCGGAAAACAGGGCGCGAACCAGTGGATCGTCCTGACTATTACCGAGGGCAAGAATCGCGAAGTGCGCCGCGTGCTCGAACATTTCGGGCTGAAGGTCAGCCGCCTCATCCGCACGTCCTACGGCCCGTTCGATCTGGCTGACCTGCCTCGCGGAGCGGCGCAGGAGATTGTGCGGCAGGATATCGGCCGCTTCCGGTCCGACCTGAAGAACGGCCGGCTATGAGGATCATCGCCGGAGACTGGAGGGGCCGCAAACTCGTCGCGCCCAAGGGCGATGCCACGCGCCCGACCGCCGATCGTACGCGGGAAACCCTTTTCAACATGCTGGCCAGCAGGCTGGGCACCTTCGAAGGCCTTTCGGTCGCGGACCTGTTCGCAGGGTCCGGCGCGCTCGGGCTGGAGGCGCTGTCGCGCGGCGCAGGGCACTGCCTGTTCGTGGAACAGGAGAAGCCCGCCCTGGACGCCATTCGCTCGAACATAGATACTTTCGAGGCGCGGCCCCGGACGACCGTCAGCGGCGCATCTGTCATGTCGCTTGGCCCCGCAAAGGTACCGCATGATCTGCTGCTGCTGGACCCTCCTTACGGGACGGGGGCCGCAAACGTGGCGCTCGACCGCATGATCCGGCTGGGCTGGGTCGGCGCGGCAACCCTTGTCGCGGTGGAAACCGGCGCCACGGAAGATGTCGAAGTCAGGCTGCTGGAAACGGTTAAGGAGCGCAAGGTCGGCAAGGCCAAGCTAACCCTCCTGCAGCTGTCCTAAAAACCCCCCCTTACCCCTCTGCAGCCCGGTCATTCTGCGGTGGATATCGCTCGAACTCGGGCAGCCTGTGCGCTTCCTTCATCCAGCCGATCCGCTCTGCCACCTGGATATGCGCCTGCGCCGGAACCTCTTCCGGATCGTCGAGTGTCGCGGACTGAACGTCCACCAGGCCCGGCAGCATTTCGTGATTGGAATAGAACAGGCCCGTGCCGCACTGGATGCAGAAATGGCGGCGCGCGTTTTCCGAGCTGGCGTAGGTAGCGACCTCGCCTTCCAGCCTCAATTGTCCGTCCTCGACCATAATCCAGCCGACCATGGGCGCACCCGATGATCGCCGGCAATCCGTGCAGTGGCACAGGGCATGGTTGATGATGTCACCGCTGATTTCGTAGCGGATCGCGCCGCAATGGCAGCCCCCTGTCAACATGGCGTTCTCCTCGACCTTGCCCCGTCCATACAGCACGAGGGCGGCGATACCATCGTATCGCCGCCCTCGATGTCATTCCTGGCCGCGCCGTTTACATTTCGCTGGCGGGCTGACCCGGCCAGTAATCGAGCGGACGGTTTACGCCGGGACCGCGGCGACCCGCTTCCCATGCGTTCATGCAATTGTCCTGCTGGTTTGCGCTGCAGATCGGATATTCGCCTGTCACGGGTGCAGGCGCACTTTGTGCCATCTCGTTGCTCACGAAACGGACATTGCCGGTGGTGGCGGCAGTTGCGGATGCGTTTGCTTGGGCGGCTGGCGCTGCAGGTGCCGCTGCGGTGCCGTTGATCTGCGACAGGATCGAGGTCCAGGCCTGCGAGCGCTGCATTTCGTTCATTCCGACGACGCGAACACGCTGCTCGTTCGTCAGCACCCACCAGGCTTCGGTCTGTTCGGGCGTTAGCGTCCAGTAGTAGGTCTTGGCTTCCATCGGCCACGCATCATATGTGGTCTGGCGTTCGGCCGGCCAGCCGTCATACATGGTCTGCTGGGCGGTCGTCAGTTCGACCATGTCGCCTTCCATGTGATCGTCCGCGAAAGCGGGTGCGGCGGTCAGGGTCAGGGCGGCTGCGGCAGTCGCTGCAAGAAGGTTTTTCATCGGGTTACACTCCGTTGATGGATCGTTCATTTCTGTCGGACCAACCTGTGCGCCGCCTCGATGTTCCGAAAAATGCAGCCCGTATCCGATGATCCGTGCTTGCCGGACGAGCAACCGTTCCCTACCTGTTCACCGATCCCATGACCGAAAACTCTGCTCTCCCCGTCGCTGACGAAGCCGATATTCCCGCCTACGCCGCGCGGCTGAACAGCCCCCAGCGCGAGGCGGTGCTGACCACGGAAGGGCCGGTCCTGATGCTGGCCGGCGCCGGTACGGGCAAGACCGCTGCCCTCACGGCACGGCTCGCCCATATCGTGGCGATGCGCCTCGCCTGGCCGAGCGAAATCCTCTGCGTCACCTTCACGAACAAGGCCGCGCGGGAAATGCGGGAGCGCGTGGGCGGTCTGACCGGCGGCGCGCTGGAAGGGATGCCTTGGCTGGGTACATTCCATTCGATCTGCGCCAAGATGCTGCGCCGCCATGCCGAACTGGTCGGTCTTCAATCGAACTTCACCATCATCGACACCGACGACCAGCTGCGTGCGCTGAAGGCGCTGATCGTCGAGAGCGAGATCGACGAGAAGCGATGGCCCGCGCGGCAATTGGCTGGACTGATCGATCGCTGGAAGAACCGCGGACTGAACCCCGACGACCTCGATGCGGTGGAGAATGAAAGCTACGCCGATGGCAAGGGCGCGCAGATGTACCGCCTTTATCAGGCGCGGCTGAAAGCGCTGAATGCCTGCGATTTCGGCGACCTTCTGTTGCATATGCTGAACATTTTCCGGCGCGAGCGGGAGGTTCTCGAAAACTACCAGAAACGGTTCAAATACGTGCTGGTGGACGAATATCAGGATACGAACGCGGTCCAGTATCTCTGGCTGCGGCTGCTGGCACAGGATAGGAAGAACATCTGTGTCGTGGGTGACGACGACCAGTCGATCTATTCATGGCGCGGGGCGGAAGTCGCCAATATCCTGCGGTTCGAAAAGGATTTTCCCGGCGCAAAGGTCGTGCGGCTGGAACAGAATTACCGGTCCACCCCGCACATCCTGGGCGCGGCGAGCGGGTTGATCCGGGCCAATAGCCAGAGGCTCGACAAGACGCTGTGGACCGAATTCGATGCGGGCGAGAAGGTGCGCGTCATCGGTGTCTGGGACGGTCCGGAAGAAGCGCGGCGAATCGGCGAAGAGATCGAGAGGCTGGAACGCGAGGGCGCCAGCCTCGACCAGGTCGCCATCCTTGTTCGCGCCCAGTACCAGACCCGGGAATTCGAGGACCGGTTCATCCAGATCGGCCTGAATTACCGCATCATCGGAGGGTTTCGTTTCTACGAACGGGCCGAGATCCGGGATGCGCTGGCATATCTGCGGATCATCGCACAGCCGCAAGACGACCTTGCTTTCGAGCGGATCTACAACCAGCCCAAGCGCGGGCTTGGCGCAAAGACGCTGGAGAAGATGCACAGCCATGCACGCCGGACCGGCCTGCCTCTGGCGGCTGCATCGCTTCAGCTGGCCGACAGCGATGAATTGCCCAAGCGTGCTGCCAATACGATCGCAGGCCTGATGGGCCAGATCCTGAGCTGGCGCGAACGGGCGGAAGCGCTGGAGCCGGCGGAGCTGCTACGGCAGGTGCTCGACGAAACCGGCTACAACCAGATGCTGGAGAACGAGAAGTCGGTCGAGGCGAAAGGACGGCTGGAAAACCTTTCCGAACTCGGGCGCGCGATGGAAGAATACGCCACGCTCGGCGACTTCCTCGAACATGTCAGCCTCGTGATGGACAACGATGCCAATGCCGATGACGAGAAGGTCACCATCATGACCATGCATGCGGCGAAGGGGCTGGAATTCGATAATGTCTTTCTGCCCGGCTGGGAGGAAGGCGTATTCCCAAGCCAGCGCTCGCTCGACGAGGGCGGTCTTGCCAGCCTGGAGGAAGAACGCCGCCTCGCCTATGTCGCCATTACGAGGGCGCGGCGCAAATGCACGATCATCCACGCGGCGAACCGCCGTATCTACGGCCAGTGGACAAGCTCGATACCCAGCAGGTTCGTGGAGGAACTGCCTGAAGAACACATCGATACCGAAACGACGATGACCGGCGGCGCTTCTCTCTGGCGCGCGCAATACAGCGATCAGGACGACCCCTTCGCCCACGTGTCCCAGAACCGGCCAGAGCGTTCGTCCGCCCGCGGTCCGGGATGGCAGCGCGCGCTCACGACGGGTTACGATGCAAAGCCTGTGCGGGTTCAGGAAAGCCGCCGCAGCGCGGCGAGCTTCGCGGCGAAAGCGCGCACCGATGTCGGTATCGGTGCCCAGGTTCGGCACGACAAGTTCGGCAGCGGAACGGTGATCGACCAGGAAGGCAACAAGCTGGTCATCAATTTCGAGGATGTCGGTGAGAAGCGCGTGATCGACAGCTTTGTCGAGGTAGTAGGCTAGCCGTCTCGTCGCAGCAGTCCCGTGAGCGCGGCAATACGCCGCAGCCCACCTCCGCTTACTGCGTCGCCGCGATCAGCGGTCGAAGCCGACCCCGAGGAAGCCGGGCGTCGGGCCGTTCCATTCACCGGCAGGAATGACTTCCTTGTCTTCCTTGTAACGCGAACGGGGCTTGTCGGCTTTCTGCTCGGCCTTCGCCTCGTTTTTGGCACGGCGCTGGTCTCTCGAGCCTTCGCCGTCATTCGAACCCTTCCGGGCACGCGAGCGCTTGGGCTTTTCTTCAGCCCGTTCCTCTGTGTCGGAAGTATCCGACTTGCTCTTTCCGCCGGAACTGTCCTTAAGTTCGACGCGAACGTCGTCCTTGCCGAAGACGGGAATTTTGTTCTTCGTCAGCTTCTCGACATTGTCGATCGCCTCGGCATCTGCCGGGGTGACGAAGGTAAAGGCGCGGCCCTTGGCCCCTGCCCGCCCGGTCCGCCCGATGCGGTGGACGTAATCGTCCGGATGCCAGGGCGTGTCGAAATTGAAGACATGGCTGACACCCTTGATGTCGAGCCCGCGCGCGGCGACGTCACTTGCCACCAGTATGTTGATCTCGCCGGACTTGAACCGCGCCAGTTCCTTGTTGCGGGTGGCCTGGTCGATATCGCCGTGAATCTCGCCGCTCGCGAAACCGATTTGCTGCAGGTGCTTGTTCAGTTCCCGCACCGTCGTCTTCCGGTTGGAGAAGATGATGGCGGTATCGACATGGTCGTTCTGCAGCAACCATTCCAGCGTGTCGCGCTTCTGGCGCGGGCCCACATCGACGCGGAATGCCGTGATGTCCTTGTTCGTGGTCGCTGCGCGGGCCGTCTCGATCCGCTTGGGATTGTCCATGAACTTGTTTGCCAGCTTCTCGATCGGAGGCGGCATCGTGGCGCTGAACAGCATCGTCTGACGCTGCTCCGGCAGTTTGGAACAGATGAACTCGATATCGGGGATGAACCCCATGTCCAGCATCCGGTCGGCCTCGTCGATGACCAGCAGATCGCAGCCGTTGAGCATGATCTTGCCCCGCTCGAACAGGTCCATCAGCCGGCCCGGCGTTGCAATCAGGACATCGACACCCTCGTTCAGCGCCTTGACCTGGTCGCCCATCTGCACGCCGCCGATCAGCAGCGCCATCTTGAGGTCGTGGTTCTCGCCGTATTTCTCGAAGTTCTCGGCCACCTGCGCCGCCAGTTCGCGCGTCGGCTCCAGGATCAGGGACCGCGGCATCAGGGCACGGCGGCGGCCGCTTGCAAGGATGTCGATCATCGGCAGCACGAAGCTGGCGGTCTTGCCGGTCCCGGTCTGCGCGATGCCGATGATGTCCTTCATCATCAGCACGGGCGGGATGGCCTGCTCCTGGATCGGGGTCGGCTCGGTATAGCCGGCCTTCTCGACCGCTTTCAGCAATTCAGGGGATAGGCCGAGGTCGGCAAAGTTCATGCAAAGGTCCGGTATAGATGGGTGCATCGGGACAGGTTTGCGCCCGATGGTAAGAATAGCTGCGTCATATGCGCTGCCGCGCGCGGCCTTTGCGCCCGAACAGTCAAAAAGTCAAGAATTCGGGCCGCTGGCTCAGATACCGGCGGGGATCAATTGCCGTATCCTGCTCATCTGGCACGAAACCCCGCTGCGCGATTGCAGATTGTCACGCTTCACGCAGAGGTTTCCGTCCTTGCTCGGCTCGACATAGAAGCCGGAATAGAAGTCGCGCGGACGGCAGCTTTTCTCGAGCGATGCGGAAATGATGCGGCGGTCGCGCGTGTAAAGCAGCAACCGGGCAGCATCCGCCTGGACTGCGACGACATCGCGGATGGGCAGGCAATTTCCCATCTTGCGTTCGACATAGGCTTCGGGAGCGCGGCTCGGCAGGGTGGCGATCAGGCTTTGCCTGTCGGCGCGGCGCGGCGACACGCGAACGATCACCCGGCGCTGGATGCGGACCTGGTACCACGGCTGAAGCGCATTGAGCGGCGTGGTCGCAGTCCAGGGGCCAGCCTCTGCGGCCTCGCTGCTCGCGGCAGAACTTGCCGGCATCACCTCGGTCGTGTCGCTCGCAGGCACCGCGTCGTCGGCGACCGGCATGGGCAGCAACAGTGCAAGGGGAGCAAAGAGATCGATGAAACCTGGCATGGCCGAGGCGGGTGCTGGTCCGCTGTTCTCCGTAAATGATGCCGGCGGGATGCGCGGGCGTTGACGTGTCCGGTCGTTACGATGTGCGATTGAATGCTGGCTTAATTGATGAATTCCCTCGTGCAAGAGGGTCCTAAATTACGGCCAACTGTGGCACAGGTGCATCATGGCGAGATCAGATGAATTTTTCGAGCAGGCTTCCGCGCTGCTCGGCACGCGGGGCCTGACGGTCGACGAAGACTTGCTGGAGCCCTGGCTCACGGATTGGCGTGGCCGCTACACCGGCCGAGCGATTGCCCTGGCCCAGCCCGAAAATGCCGGCGATCTTTCCAAACTCGTGAATCTATGCGCCCACTTCGGCATTCCGATCGTGCCACAGGGCGGTAACAGCGGCATGTCGGGCGGCGCCACCCCCGATGCCAGTGGCGACGCGCTGCTCCTTTCCACGCGGCGCATGGACACGATCCAGTCGATCGAATCCGGCAGCAGCCAGGTCACCTGCGGGGCAGGCGTGATCCTCCAGTCTCTTCACGAAGCGGCAGAAGAGAAAGGCATGCGCTTCCCCCTCACTCTCGGCGGGAAAGGCTCGGCGACGATCGGCGGGCTCATCAGCACCAATGCCGGGGGGACGCAGGTCCTGCGGCACGGCACCATGCGAGCGCAAATCCTGGGGCTGCAGGCGGTCATGGCCAACGGTGAGATATTCGATTCGCTCACCCCGCTGAAGAAAGACAATCGCGGCTTCGACCTGAAGCAATTGCTGATAGGCAGCGAAGGCACTTTGGGTATCGTGACGGCTGCGACCCTGCGATTGCTGCCTGCGCTGGCGACGCGGCGGGTAATGTTCGTCGGGCTGGACCGGATCACGGGCGCGCGTTCGCTGCTGCTTCATGCGCAGCGGGAGGTTCCCGACCTGCTGGAAGGGTTCGAGGTCATGCCGCGGCATACGCTGGAATCGGTGCTGGCGCATCATCCCGGGACGCGCGATCCGCTCAGCGCAGCGCATGACTGGTACGCCCTTATCGAGCTGGCGGCGGACGAAGCAGGCCGCGACCGGATCGATGCGCGTACGGAAGCTTTCCTTTCCGGTGCGCTGGAATCGGAACTTCTTTCGGACGCCACGATCGCCGCTAATGAAACGCAGGCCGAAGCCCTCTGGCACTTGCGTGACGGCATTTCGGCAGCAGAGCGCGCGCTGGGGCCGGCGATGCAGCACGACATTTCCGTGCCCGTGGAAAAAATGGCCGAATTCGTCGAATACGCCCAGCCGGAAATGGAAAGATGCTTTCCGGGAACCACGGCCGTCGCTTTCGGACACCTCGGAGATGGAAACGTGCATTTCCATGTTCTCGCGCCAAGCGGGGCCGTGCGCGGCGAATGGGAAGAAGGGCAAGGCGCAGCTATCAGCCGCAAGGTTCACGACCTCGTGACCGAATGGGGAGGTTCGATCAGTGCGGAACATGGCATCGGGCAGATGAAGCGCAGCGAGCTGGGCCGGCTGGGCGATCCGGCGTCACTCTTCATACTCCGCAGCGTGAAAAAAGCGCTCGATCCGAACGGACTCCTCAACCCGGGCAAGCTTGTCCCTGCCGAACCCGCCTGATCCGCGGCCCGGCAGCTTGCACAGCATGGCCCTTATGCGTATGGCTTCGAGCCATCTTGCACAGGCGTCCCAGGCGCCGGTGCGACGACCATAATCCAATCATTCTGATACGATCCGGAGACCGATCATGGCCAGCGCGCCGCAGCCGAGCCTGCCCCTTTTCTACAAAGACCTGATGCCCCTCAATTCGCGCGACCACATCAAGTGGAGCAATCGCAAGAGCGATACCGCGAAATGGCTCGTGGGCCAGCACGCCATTCCCCTGACTGCGGACGAGTTCGCGCAGGCACAGCGCGATTTCCCGATCGTGTTCTCGCAGGGCAACGACCCCCTTCCGATCGCCCTGATGGGCCTGAACGAAGGCGTGAACACCTTTGTCGACGACAATGGCAAGGTGAACGACCCGATCTACATTCCGGCCTATATCCGCCGCTACCCCTTCATGCTGGCGAAGCTGGAAGAGAAGGCGGAAAACCTGTCGCTCTGTTTCGATCCGACCTCCGACACGGTGGGCGAATTCGACGACGGGGAGAATTTCTTCACCGAAGACGGCAAGGCAACGCCCGAAACGCAGAACATCCTCGATTTCTGCGAGAAATTCGAACAGGCCGGCATCAAGACCAAGGCGTTCGTCGATGCGCTGAAGGAAAAGGATCTCCTGATGGACAGCGAGATCTCGATCTCGCAGGACCAGAACACGGACCAGCCCTATGTCTATCGCGGCTTCCAGATGGTCGACCAGGAAAAGCTGCGCGCGCTCGACGGCGAAACGCTGAAGGCCTGGAACGAGAACGGCATGCTGGCGGTGATCCACGCGCATATCCTGTCGCTCGACCTGATGCGCCAGATTTTTGCCCGCCAGGTGCAGCAGGGCAAGGGCCCCAAGCTTCCGTCGGAAGCTGCCAAGAGCTGATTTTCCTGCGCCGCCATCCGGTGGCGACAAAATGATTTTTTGCGGCGGCGGTTTCGGTTGAAATTCGCCGCCGCAATACCATCTGGAAGAGGTCCGGACGCGGCCACCTCCCCCTCAGGCCGGTCCGGATGAATGCAGCATTTTGCATTCCCTCCCTGAACCTGGACCACCTCGATTCCCGTTGGAACCGAGGTGGTCTTTTTACATGGGAAATGGGGCTATGACGCCTCTAGGCCGGAGAGAGCTATTCCGCAGCCTGCGGCCAGTAGCGGTCCGGTTTCAATTCGTCCGAGAGGGTTCTGACCAGGCCTGCGAGGACGCTGGCAATCTCCGGCACCCTTCCATTGGGTGCCGAATGGTCCTGTTCCAGATAAAGCGAGCGGCAGACTTCGATCTGCATGGCGTGGACGCCGACCTTTGGAGAACCGTGGCGATCCAGCACATACCCGCCGGCATAGGGGCGGTTGTGCCCTGCCCGCCACTGGGCCTGCCCGAAATAGCGCATAGCCGCGGCTGACAGCATTCCGTCGCAGGATGCCCCGAAGCGGTCCCCGACCACGAATTGAGCCGGCCTGTCGCCGAGATGCCGTGTACGCAAAGGCGGCATGGAATGCAGGTCGATCAGCAGCGCGGTGCCCCATTTGCTGCGGATCCGGTCGAGAGCGGTCTTCAAGGCCGCATGATAGGGTTCGTGGACTTCGCTGATCCGCCGCCGGACCTCCGCCATGGGAAGGCGCGACTTCCAAATCTCGCCAAGACCGTTGAGACGGCGGGGGACGAGGCCGAGCCCGCCCCGAGCGCGCCGGTTGGCGGCGGAGTTCGCAGCCCCTGCCGGCCGCCCCTCCGCCACCATGCTCCAGTCCATGTCGTCGACTGCGCGGTTGAGGTCGACCATTGCGCGCGGCGCATGTGCAACCAGAAGGGATGCCCCCGTTTGCGCGGCCACTTCGCGCCCCAGCACATCGACCAGCCTGTCCTCCAGCCGGATCGCGGAAAAATCGGGATCGCGCATGGCGGATAGCAGGTCCGGCGAATAACGCCGTCCGGCATGGGGCACGGCGATCAGCACGGGAGAAGCGATTTCCTGCCTCATCGTCAGCGTGAACGGCGCCGCTTCTCCGGCAGCGGAGTGCGGCGGCAAACCTTCGGGAAAGCTGCCTTCGGTCGTCATCGGACGGAATGTTGCATATTAATCAGGTGTCTCAAAGCAGGTCGGCCCGATTTCGGCGAAAGAATTTTTAACGCACGGCCTCTATAGGCTCGCTGCATGACCGACCGTATCCGATCCCGCCGCATCCTCCTCGCCGAGGATGAAGAGGCCATGCGCACCTACCTCGTCCGCGCCTTGAAAAATGCCGGTTACGAAGTCGATTCGGTCGATCGGGGCACGCTCGCGCTGCCGCTGCTGGAGGAATCGCATTACGACCTCCTGCTGTCGGACATCGTGATGCCGGAAATGGATGGCATCGAACTGGCGCAGAAATGCAACGCCGTCAGTCCGCAGACGAAAGTGATGTTCATCACCGGGTTCGCCGCCGTTTCGCTCAAAGCCAGCGCCGACCAGCCGCGTGCCAAGGTACTGTCGAAGCCTTTTCACCTGCGTGATCTGGTGATGGAAGTAGAGCGGGTTTTCGACGATCGGCGGGAAGCGACGCTTTAGTCGATTTCAGCCCTTGCGCGGAATGGGCGACGTCGCTAGATGCCCCTTCCGCCTACCGGCCATGTGCCGGAAGACGGCAGACGATGGTGCGGGCGTATAGCTCAGTGGTAGAGCACTGTATTGACATTGCAGGGGTCGGAAGTTCAACTCTTCCTACGCCCACCATCGCTTCGGAAAGCCCGCCACGATGGCGGGCTTTTTCGTATCTGAGCTTCATCACTCCTGCGGCACAAACGGGCACGCCGATCGTTCGGCGTGCATGAAGATATTCCTCCTTGGCCCGGCAGGCGGAACCGGCAAGCACATCCTCGAGCAAGCCTTGCAGGGCGGTCACACCGTTCGCGGAGTCGAACGGGAATTCGACGATGGGTTCTGCGACCATCCGGCATTCGAGGCGCGCGAGGCGAATGTCCTCGAGGACGACCTGGCCCCTTTGATGGATGGCTGCGACGTGGTGATCTCCGCGCTAGGCCTTGGCCGGGATCCGCAGACCCTGGCCGATCCGCCACCTCTCTACACGGAGGGCGCCGTGCGGATTATCGAAGGGATGCGGAAGGCCGGGCTCAAACGCATGGTCGTGATCTCCGCCGCTTTCGCTGCGCCTGGCAGCGGAGCCCCCCTATGGTTTCGCGCTGCCACGCTCCCCCTGACCGGCATCTTTCGCCAGATGGGCGCGATGGAGCGGGTATTGCGTGCCACCTCCGACATCGAATGGACCGCTGTGCGTCCGGGCTGGCTGCTGAACCGCAAGGAAACGGGCCAATACGAGATCGGTGAGAAATCCCTGCCGCCCGGCACGCTTCGCACACGGCGCCCCGACCTTGCCCGGTTCATGCTGGAATGCGGAGCCGATGACCGGTTCGTCAGGCGAACGCCGTTCATCGCTGGACGCGAGTCACTGCATCTCGAAACGCCGCCGGCCCTGCTCGAGGAATTTCTCCCCTTCTAGGAGACGATACGCGCCCTTCCCTTGCGTCAATGGCCCCTTTTGCTAAGGCGCAGCGTAACGAAACATTCCGCGAAAAAAGGCATCATCCGAAATGGCAAAGATTCAGGTGAAGAACCCCGTCGTCGAACTCGACGGCGACGAAATGACGAAGATCATCTGGCAGTGGATCCGCGAGCGGCTGATCCTGCCTTATCTCGACATCGACCTGAAATATTACGACCTCTCGATCGAGAGCCGCGATGCCACCGACGACCAGATCACGGTCGATGCCGCAAACGCCATCAAGGAACACGGCGTTGGCGTGAAATGCGCCACTATCACCCCGGACGAAGCCCGCGTCGAGGAGTTCGACCTCAAGAAGATGTGGGTCAGCCCCAATGGCACGATCCGCAACATCTTGGGCGGCGTGGTCTTCCGTGAGCCGATCGTCATCGACAACGTGCCGCGCCTCGTACCGGGCTGGACCGACCCCATCGTGGTCGGCCGTCACGCTTTCGGTGACCAGTACCGCGCCAAGGACACGCTGATTCCCGGCGCAGGCAAGCTGCGGCTCGTCTTCGAAGGCGAAGACGGCGAGAAGATCGACCTCGACGTGTTCGAGTTCCAGTCGAGCGGCGTCGCAATGGCGATGTACAACCTCGACGACTCGATCCGCGATTTTGCCCGCGCCTCGATGAATTACGGCCTTGACCGCGGCTGGCCGGTCTACCTCTCGACCAAGAACACCATCCTCAAGAAATACGACGGCCGCTTCAAGGACCTGTTCGAGGAAGTGTTCGAGAACGAGTTCAAGGAAAAGTTCGCCAAGGCCGGCATCCACTACGAACACCGCCTGATCGACGACATGGTCGCCGCCGCGATGAAGTGGAACGGCAAGTTCGTCTGGGCCTGCAAGAACTATGACGGCGACGTGCAGTCCGACACCGTGGCCCAGGGCTTCGGTTCGCTCGGCCTTATGACGTCCGTCCTCATGACGCCATCGGGCGATTGCGTGGAAGCTGAGGCTGCACACGGCACCGTCACCCGCCATTATCGTCAGCATCAGGAAGGCAAGGCAACCAGCACCAATCCGATTGCCAGCATTTTCGCATGGACACGCGGCCTTATGTATCGCGGCAAGTTCGACGGCACGCCCGAAGTGGTGAAGTTCGCGGAAACGCTGGAACGCGTCTGCATCCAGACGGTCGAGAACGGCCAGATGACGAAGGATCTCGCGCTGCTGATCGGGCCGGAACAGAACTGGCTGACGACCGAGCAGTTCTTCGAGGCGATCGTGACCAATCTCGAGAAAGAGATGGCCCAGTAAGCCTGTAGACCAGAAGAAAGCCGCCTTCCCATGGCGACAAGCAACAAGGCCCGGCTGGAAGTCCGGCAGGCGCGCCCGGCAGACGTGCGCGCCATCGCCGACCTCGTGCGCCGGGCCTATACCGACCTGCCCGCCTACACGCATGGCGAAATCCGCGGGCAGCTCAACAATTACCCCGAAGGCTGCTTCGTCGCCAAGCTGGATGGCAAGCTCGTCGGCTATTGCGCGTCGATGCGGTTGTCGGAGCGTGTTGCCTTCTCCAACGGCAGCTGGGACGAGTTGACCGGCAATGGGTTCGGCAGCCGCCACAACGCAAAAGGTTCATGGCTCTACGGTTACGAGATGTGCGTCGATCCCAAGACCCGGGGCACGCGCATCGGGCGAAGGCTGTATGAAGAGCGCCGCGCCCTGGCCGAGCGGCTGGAACTGGACGGCATCGTCTTCGGTGGGCGGATGCCGGGGCTCGCGCGCGCGATGCGCCGCAAGAGGGACCACGCCGAAACGCCGCAGGACTATCTCGACATGGTCCTCGATTCGAAGATCCACGACCCCGTTCTGCGGTTCCAGCTCGCCAACGGGTTCGAACCGCAGGGGATCATCCAGAACTACCTTCCGGAGGACAAGCAGAGCAAGGCGTTCGCCGTCCGCATGGTCTGGCGCAACCCCTATGTCGACAGCGACGCACCCAAGAGCCACCGCGTGCCGCGCGACGTGGAAAGCGTTCGCATCGCGACCTGCCAGTTGCAGGCACGCGCGGTGTCCGACTTCGACGAATTCATGCGGCAGGTCCGGTATTTCGTCGATGTGGCAGCGGATTACGAAGCGGACTTCATCGTTTTTCCCGAACTCTTCACCCTGATGCTGCTGAGCGCAGAGGAAGAGGAACTCAGCCCGATGGAAGCCATCGAGGCGCTGAGCAAATACACGCCGAAAATCCGCACCGCGCTGAGCGAGATGGCGCTCAACTACAACATCAACATCATCGGCGGTTCGCACCCGACCCGCCTCGATGACGGCGACATCCACAACATCGCCTATGTCTGCCTGCGCGACGGCTCGATCCATTCGCAAGAGAAAATCCACCCCACGCCCAACGAGGCGTATTGGTGGAACATCAAGGGCGGCGACAGCATCGATGCGATCCAGACCGATTGCGGCCCGATCGGCGTCCTCATCTGCTACGACAGCGAGTTTCCCGAGCTCGCCCGCCGATTGGTCGATGAAGGCGCGCGCATCATCTTCGTGCCGTTCTGCACCGACAGCCGGCAGGGCTACATGCGCGTGCGCTATTGCGCGGCGGCCCGGGCGATCGAGAACCAGTGCTACGTCGTCATGTCGGGCAATGTCGGCAACCTGCCCAATGTCGCCAACATGGATATCCAGTACGCGCAGAGCTGCATCCTGACGCCGTGCGATTTTCCCTTCGCACGTGACGGCATCGCGGCAGAGGCGAGCGAGAATGTCGAGACACTGACCATCAGCGACGTCAATCTGGCCGATCTCAGCTGGGCCCGCGCCGAAGGGACGGTGCAGAATCTCGCCGACCGCCGCTTCGATCTTTACCGCATCGAATGGGACAAGCGTGTGGGGCAGGTTTCGCCGCGCATCGGGGAAGATCAGGATGGCGAGACCCAGCCCATGGGTCGCCATTCGCCCGGCGGTGGCTAACAAGGTGATCGGGCCGTGCATTGGGCCCGTCTTGCGCGCTATAGGCTGAGGCATGGCTGGCGAGATTACCCTATCCCCCGTTCTGTCCGACGCTCTCGTCATTCTTGGCGCGGCGGGCATCGTCATTCCGGTATTCGCCCGGTTTCGTATCACTCCCGTGATTGGCTTCATCCTGATCGGCATCCTGGTGGGGCCGTTCGGCCTGGGGAAGCTGACCTACGATGTGGACTGGCTGAGACACATAACGATCTCGGATCCGGAGGCGCTGGAGCCTTTCGCTGAGTTCGGGATCATCCTGCTCCTGTTCACCATCGGACTGGAACTTTCGTTCAAGCGATTGTGGCATATGCGAAAGCTGGTTTTCGGCCTCGGTTCGCTCGAGCTGCTTCTGGGAGGCAGCATCATTGCCATCGTGCTCGCGATGATGGGGCAGTACTGGTCGGGCGCCATGGCGCTGGGGCTCGCCCTCGCGATGTCCTCGACCGCCATCGTACTGCCGATCTCCGGTACGAAATCGCCCGTGGGCCGCGCGGCGCTGTCCATGCTGCTGTTCGAAGATATCGCCATCGTGCCGATCATCTTCCTGCTCGGCGCGCTCGCCCCTTACGCACAGAGCGACGGCCTGACAGGTCTCGTCGACACGCTTTGGCAGGGCGGGCTCGTCATCGTCGTCCTTCTGGTATTCGGACGTATCGCCCTTCCCCGGCTGTTCGCGCAGGCTGCACGCACGAAAAGCCCGGAACTGTTTCTCGCGGCCAGCCTCCTTGTCGTTATCGGTGCGAGCCTTGCCACGGCGCTGGTCGGCCTGTCGCCCATCGTCGGCGCACTGATCGCTGGCCTGCTGATTGCCGAGACCGAGTACCACTCGGAAGTCGAAGACATCATGGAACCGTTCAAGGGGCTGGCCCTCGGCGTATTTCTGATCACGGTAGGCATGAGCATCGACCTGCTCAGCATCTGGAGCAATTTGTTCCCGATCCTTTCGGCAGTCGTCCTGGTTCTCACCTTCAAGGCGTTGCTGACCGGCCTTCTCCTTCGAAGCATGGGTGCACGGCGCAGCACCGCGGCGGAAACCGGCATCCTGATGGCCAGCCCGTCGGAGACCACGCTCATCGTGATCTCCGCTGCCGGATCGGCCATGCTGATCCAGCCCGGCACCGCGCAATTCTGGCAGATCGTCACGGCCATCGGCCTGACTATCACACCCCTTCTCGCCATGCTCGGCCGGGCCATCGGACGACGGGTCGAGCCCATTCCCGAATTGCCGGAAGAGGATGAAGGGGAAGACAAGGTCATCATCATCGGCGCTGGCCGCGTCGGGCGACTGGTGGCGGATATGCTGAAGCGCCACGACCGCGCCTATATCGCGCTCGATTCCAATTCGGACCTTATCGAGGAGGCAAGGCGCGAGGGGTTCCGGGCAACCTTCGGCGATGCGGTCCGTGGCAAGGCGCTGGATCATCTCGGCATCGAACATGCAACTGCGCTGGTGCTGACCATGGACGAGCCCGTGCTGGCCGAGCGGCTGACCCGCAATCTGCGCGCACGTTATCCCGACCTCCTGATCGTCGCCCGCGCCCGCGATGGCGAGCACGCGGCAGCCCTGTACCGGGCGGGGGCAAGTCATGCCGTGCCCGAAACCCTCGAAAGCTCGCTGCAGCTCTCGGAAGCGGTGCTGGCCGATATCGGCGTCGCAATGGGTCCGGTCATCGCGTCGATCCACGAGAAGCGCGACGAGTTCCGCGCAGCGATCCAGGAAGGCGCGGCACTGGATCACAAGCCCAAACTGCGGACCAGTACGGCCGAAGGCTGACAGGAACGGCCCGGATTTCTCGGACCTCCGAAAGCGCTCATGCGTTTAGGGGGAAAGGAGAAATCAATGTCCAATCCAGACCCGACGAAACCGACCCCGAACAGCGAAAAGTTCAAGCCGCAAAACGTGGCGGACCCGCAGTCGACGGTCGAACCGCCCAGCCGCAATGGCGACAAGCCGGCCGATACCGGCGGGACCGATATTCCCCGCGGCAGCGAACCGGAAGCACGCCGCTCCGGAGGATAATCCTATTTCGCAATAAGGCTTCGCACCGCATCTATCGCCGCGTCAGCCTTGTCGCCGTCCGGACCGCCACCTTGCGCCATGTCCGGGCGGCCACCGCCGCCCTTTCCGCCGAGCGCCTCGACACCGGCCTTCACCAGATCGACAGCATTATGGCTTGCGACCAGATCGTCGGTCACCGCGACGGCAAAGGCCGCCTTCCCGTCGTTCACGGCACAAATGGCCGCAATTCGGGATCCCATCCGCTGCTTGGCTTCATCCAGGAGCCCACGCAGATCCTTGGGATTTAGTCCTTCGATAACCTGCCCGCTGAAAGCCACATCGCCGATGGTTTCCTGCTGCGGTCCGCTAGCGCTGCCGCCGCCGCCAAGGGCCAGTTGCTTTCTCGCGTCCGCAAGTTCTTTCTCGAGCGTCTTCCGCTCATCGAGCAAAGCGGTGACGCGGCCCGCCACGTCCTCCGGATTCGTGCGGAGTGCGGAAGCTGCCTCCTTCAGAGCATTTTCCCGCTCCACCAGCCAGAGCCGCGCAGCGTCGCCCGTCAGCGCTTCGACACGGCGAACGCCAGAGCTGACCGCGCTTTCCGATACAATGCGCAAGAGCTGAATATCGCCGGTCGCGTTGACGTGGGTGCCGCCGCATAGCTCGACCGAATAGTTTAGGTCGCCGCTGCCCTTGCGGCCCATCGAAAGGACGCGCACTTCATCGCCATATTTCTCGCCGAACAGCGCGAGAGCGCCTGCCTCCACAGCGTCGTCCGGGCTCATCAAGCGGGTGCTGACCGGCTCGTTCGCGCGGATTTCCTCGTTCACCTCAGCTTCGATGGCGGTAATATCGTCGCTTGTCAGCGGCTGTGGGTGACTGAAGTCGAAGCGAAGCCGGTCTTCCGCGACCAGCGACCCCTTCTGCGTGACGTGATCGCCCAGCCTGTTGCGAAGGGCGGCATGGAGCAAGTGCGTGGCCGAGTGGTTCGAGCGCACCCTGTCGCGCCGCTGCGCATCGACGTCGAGATGGACGACGTCCCCGACCCGGACTTCCCCGGCTTCGACGCGGCCCTGCATCGTGTGCAAGCGGTCAAGCGGCTTGCCCGTATCGCTGATGCGAACCTGCAAACCGCCGGGCGCCGATACCATGCCGGTATCGCCCTGCTGACCGCCGCTTTCACCGTAAAATGGCGTCTGGTTGGTGAGGACTATGACGTCGTCCCCGGCCTTGGCCGAGGTGACTTCGGCCCCGTCCGCTACCAAAGCGACGACGCGGCCTTCCCCGCTCGTCGCGGAATAGCCGGTGAATTCGGTCGCCCCTTCGCGCTCGGCAATATCGAACCATAACTGGCTGTCGGCGGCCTGACCCGAACCCTTCCAGGCTGCCCGGGCAGCATCCTTCTGGCGCTGCATCGCGGTGTCGAAACCCTCGCGGTCGACACCTATGCCGCGGTCGCGCAGCGCGTCCTCGGTCAGGTCGTAGGGAAATCCGTATGTATCGTAGAGCTTGAACGCGGTTTCCCCGTCCAGACGATCGCCTTCCGTCATCGCGCCGGTCGCTTCGTCCAGCAGGCGAAGCCCCTTGTCGAGCGTCTGGCGGAACCGGGTTTCCTCCCGCTCCAGCGTTTCCTCGATTAATGGCTGTCCGCGAGTCAGTTCAGGATAGGCCTGTCCCATTTCCGCGACCAGCGTTGGCACGAGACGGTGCATCAACGGTTCTTCCGCACCCAGGATATGGGCATGGCGCATCGCGCGCCGCATGATACGGCGCAGGACGTAGCCGCGGCCTTCGTTGGACGGCAGGACACCGTCCGCGATCAGGAAGCTGGTCGACCGCAGGTGGTCGGCGATCACGCGGTGGCTGGCCTGCTCCGCCCCTTCCGCCTTCACCTCGAGCAGCCCCTCCGATGCACCGATGAGGGTCCTGAACGTATCCGTATCGTAATTGTCGTGCTGGCCCTGCAGGACGGCGGCGATCCGTTCCAAGCCCATGCCCGTATCGATGTTCTTGTTCGGCAGGTCCCCGATGATCTCCCCGCCGCGCTGTTCGTGCTGCATGAAAACCAAGTTCCAGACTTCGACGAAGCGATCGCCATCCTCGTCCGGGGAGCCGGGCGGTCCGCCGAAGATGTGATCGCCATGATCGTAGAAGATTTCCGAGCACGGCCCGCAGGGACCGTCATCGCCCATGGCCCAGAAATTGTCCTTGGTCGCGATGCGGATGATCCGATCTTCCGGCAGTCCGGCAATCTTCTTCCAGAGATCGAAAGCCTCGTCGTCGGTGTGGTAAACGGTGGCCGTCAGGCGACCGGGATCGATGCCCCATTCCTTCGTAAGCAGGGTCCAGGCATTCAGGATCGCCTGTTCCTTGAAATAGTCTCCGAAGCTAAAATTGCCGAGCATTTCGAAGAAGGTATGATGCCGGGCCGTGTACCCTACATTGTCGAGATCGTTGTGCTTTCCGCCGGCCCGCACACATTTCTGGCTGCTGGTCGCGCGCGGGGCAGGCGCACTTTCCATGCCGGTGAAGACATTCTTGAACGGAACCATCCCTGCATTGATGAACATCAGCGTCGGGTCGTTATGCGGCACCAGCGGTGCGCTGGGCACTTCGGCGTGATCAGCCTGCTTGAAGAATTCGAGGAAGCTGCGGCGGATGTCGTTTGTCGAATACATGATGAGGTGCGAATTAGGCGCTGCGCCCTGCCCCGGCAAGCCGCGATCGCACCCCTTTGCCGACTCCGCTCCGACCTAGGTCCTTTCAGGGGCCGTAGCTGATACGAGCCAGGCTGCCGCTTTCAGCATGACGAGGCCGCCATCGCGGTGCTTTCCAAGCAGGTGACGAAGATCGTCGGTGAAGCCTGCGCGCGCCTCGGGTGTGAGGTCGGCGGCCACACGCGCAGCGGGACCGATCGAAAGGAAATAGCTGACAGCGTCCTCTACCGGGTTGTCGCCCCCACCCGCTATGTAGGGGAAATCGAAAGGCTCCAGCCTGACATCTTCCCAGCCTGCCTGTTCGAGCAGGCCCGCAGTTTTTTCGGGGCTCGCCAAGGCGAAGGGCCCCGGGCCGTCCGGCGAAGCAGAGGGCGAGCCGGGTAGCAGCGACGAAACCTCGGTAGCCCAATCGTTCTCGTCACGGTTTCTGAAACAGCTGAAGACGAACCGCGCTGATGGGGCCGCAATGGAGCGAAGGTGCGAGAAGGCCCCTGCCGGATCATCGAAAAACATGACCCCGTGACGCGACACGAGCAGGTCCGGAGCGGCATCGAGGGTCACGGGCTTCCACCTGGCAGCATCGGCAATTTCGAACGCCACATTGCCGCGCCGCGATCCGCGGCGGCGTGCCGCTTCGATCAAGCGTTCGTTGATGTCGATGCCATGGATGACAGCGGAAGGGTGGCCGCGGCCAAGGGCAAGCGACAGCTCACCTGCGCCGCAACCGATGTCGAGCGCGCGGGAAAATCCGCCGGAACTCGCAAGGCCGAGCAAGCGGTCGGTCAGCACGGAAAAGCTCCTGTCCGTGCGTTCGTACTCGTCGGCCCAGCTCGCGCCGACCCTTCCCTGCCAGTCATTCATGTCGGTCAATTCGGCATCCCCTGAAGAATCTGGCCATGTGATGATCTGGAAAGGCAGTAATGGCGCGCAAGGGGTAAGCCAATACAAGTAAGCCAAGACAAGGACGGCGCGAAAACCCGATGGACTTGCGCGCCGTTCCCCTGTCTCGATGACCGGCAGCGAACCGCCGGGCATCCGAATATCAGTCCTCGCCGTCGTCGGGCTCGGGGCCGGTCATCATTTCCTCGGCCACTTCCTCGGTCTTGCCCCGGATCGTGGCTTCGAGCTTCTCGGCCATTTCGGGGTTTTCGCGAAGGAAGGTCTTTGCGTTCTCGCGGCCCTGACCGATCCGTACGCTATCATAGCTGAACCAGCTTCCCGACTTCTCGACCACGCCGGCTTTCACGCCAAGGTCGAGAATTTCGCCGAGCTTCGAGATGCCCTGACCATACATGATGTCGAACTCGACCTGCTTGAACGGAGGGGCCACCTTGTTCTTCACGACCTTCACCCGGGTCGAGTTGCCGACCACTTCGTCGCGGTCCTTGATCTGGCCGGTACGGCGAATATCGAGCCGGACAGAGGCATAGAACTTGAGCGCGTTACCACCGGTGGTCGTTTCCGGGTTGCCGTACATGACGCCGATTTTCATGCGCAGCTGGTTGATGAAGATCACCATGCACTTGGAACGGTTGATCGACCCGGTGAGCTTGCGCAGGCTCTGGGACATGAGGCGCGCCTGCAGGCCGACATGGGAATCGCCCATCTCGCCTTCGATTTCGGCGCGGGGGACCAGCGCGGCCACCGAGTCGACCACCAGTACGTCGATCGCATTCGAACGCACCAGCGTATCCGTGATTTCGAGCGCCTGCTCGCCCGTATCGGGCTGCGAGACGATCAGTTCGTCGACATCCACGCCCAGCTTCTTCGCATAGACGGGATCGAGCGCATGCTCGGCATCGACGAAAGCGGCCGTGCCGCCATTCTTCTGCGCTTCGGCAATGACGTGCAGCGCCAGGGTCGTCTTGCCCGAGCTTTCCGGCCCGTACACCTCGATCACGCGGCCCTTCGGCAGACCCCCGATACCCAGAGCGATATCGAGGCCCAGCGAACCGGTCGAAATCGATTCGACGTTCATGGCTTCACGGCTGCCCAGCTTCATGGCCGAGCCCTTGCCGAATGCGCGATCTATCTGCGCGAGTGCGGCGTCCAGCGCCTTCTGACGATCCACGGTCTTTTCCTTATCAACCAGCTTCAGATTGGCGGACATCGCACGCTCTCCCACAGTTTCCTAGGGCCGGATCGCCCTTATCGACGGGCCATTTCAGCCTGTCCGTGGAAATCATGTACTTGCTCTGTTCCAAAAGAACAAGAGTAGAACGAAAATTTTCAGGAAGCCGGCTCCCGGCGCGTCTGCCGAGCGCCGATGATTTCGCCGGCTTTTTGCGAAATCTGCTGCACGCTGAAGGGTTTGGATATGAAATGCATGTCCGGCACATCGATATCCTTGCGCAGCTGTTCCTCTGCGTAACCCGACATGAAGAGGATCGGCAGGTCGGGCGACACCCGCCGGATGCCCTTCGCCATGGTCGGGCCGTCCATACCCGGCATCACGACATCGGAAATGACGAGGTCGAAGGGATCGTTGTTGGCGAAGGCGGCGAGCCCCTCCTCGCCATCGCTGCACGGGGTGACATCGAAACCGGCACGGGCCAGCGCGCGCTCTGCCACTGCACGCACCATATCCTCGTCCTCGACCAGTAGCACGCGTCCGCCGGTGGCCCAGCCGGCAGCAGGCGTTTCAGGCGGCTTGGACACTGGCTCGACGGCGCCGCGATGGACAGGAAGGTAAAGCGTGAAGCGCGCCCCCGGCTTCCCGCCAAGGCCCGCCTCCATGTTGTCGGCGAAGATGAACCCGCCCGATTGCTTCACGATCCCGTAAACGGTCGACAGGCCGAGGCCGGTGCCCTTCCCCTGTTCCTTCGTCGTGAAGAACGGCTCGAAAATCTTGCCGAGGACATCCTCGGGAATGCCGCCGCCTGTGTCCTGCACAACCAGGGCGGTATAGTCACCGACCGGCAGGATGTCGGAATCCATTGCCCGGACATCCTTTGCCGTAATCCGGCGCGTGGCCATCGATACCTTGCCCGAACCGTCTCCTCGCGACTGAATGGCATCGCGGGCATTGACCGCGAGATTGACGATGACCTGCTCCAATTGCCCGGGATCGGCGCGGACCGGACCCAGGTCGCGGTCATGGCGCACGACGAGTTCGATCTTTTCTCCCACCAGTCGCTTCAGCAACTGGCTGACCTCGCTCACCACGTCGGGCAGTTGAAGGACCTCGGGCTTCAGGGTCTGCTGGCGACTGAAGGCAAGCAATTGCCGCGTCAGGCTGGCAGCACGGTTCGAATTGGCGCGGATCTGCTGGATATCGTCATAATCGCTATCGCCGGGAGAATGGCGCAGCAGCATCAGATCGCAATATCCGATGATGGCTGTCAGCACGTTGTTGAAATCGTGGGCTACACCGCCAGCCAGTTGCCCGACGGCCTGCATCTTCGTTGCCTGGGCGACCTGCCGCTTCAGCCTGGTTTCCTCGCTGGTATCGGCGAGGCTGAGCAGCACGGCCGGGTCGCCGAGGCCGCGAACGCCGGCAAGGCCCATCGACACGGGATCGTCCGGTGCGTGGCGAAGACGTATCGCCATATCGGCGCTGGTGGCGGACCCGCGCGCGAAACGGCGAACCGCGTCGGCCAGCGCGCTCTTGTCTTCCGGTACGACCAGGTCGGAGGGATATTGCGGCAGGCCTCGCTCTTCCCGGTCGGCCGCGCGCAGGAATGCAGAGTTGGCGAACAGCAGGCGCCCGTCGCGATCGGCCATCGCCAGGCCGAGCGGGAGCGCGCCCAGCAGCGCTTCTAGTTGCGGCGCGGCGCTTTCCACGTTCTCGCTGTCCCCGATGCCGACCCCATGCTCCAGCAGCAGCATGAGCGACGGGGCATCGCTGGCATTGGCGCCGGTTTCCTCGTCCACCGGGTTCAAGGGCACATGGACCAGCCGGTGCGGCGTGCCGCGGCGCCCTTCCCGCTCGAAGAAGATGCGGTCGCGCTCGTCGGTGCGCAGATATTGCACGAATTCCTGTCCGGCGAGCGTAGCGGCCGGATCGCCCGAGGCCCGCTTCGCAAACCCGGGGCCCGCAGCGTGGATGATACCGTCGGGTCCGACAAGCGCGCCCTCGACACCGGCACGCGACAGGACCGCGCCCAGCGATCCAGACATCAGCCGCGCGAAATCGGTCGCAACATCGTCCTGCCCTCTCGGGGCGAACTCCCAGACGAGGTAGTCGTCGCCCCGCCCGGCACGCCGGGCAGATGCGGTCCAGTGCCGCTTGCCATCACGGCTGTCGAGCCGCTCGATCCGCGCTTCGCCATCACGCCAGGCCTCGCGCGCGGCGACCAGCAGGAATTCCTGCGACTGCGGATCGATCTGGAGATTGGGCGGCGCCAAATTCTCCCCGAACTGGGTAACGTAGAGAGAGCTGGCACAGACGAGGCGATTGGCCTTATCCGTAATGGCAACCGCAATGTCGGGACGGTCGATTGCCTTCACCGTTACCGACCAGTCCGGCGGCGCGAGCGCCTGGGCCACCGGAGCGGGGCGAAGCCTGTAGAGCGTTACGCCCAGGATGATGAGTGTCGCGAGCGCCCCGGCATAGGCGACGGTCAGCAAGGCCAGCCCGCTGGCGAACCAGACAGCCAGGACGCTGGCGACAAGTGCACCGCCCAGGGCCAGCCAGCCCCACGGCATGGCGCCCGCTACCAGACTTGTCCTGTCTTCCCCCGTGAGCATCACTTGTCCGCCTGCAGCCGCTGGTTCAAACGCTGCTCCATGCGGCGAAGCTTGCGCGAGCGCTTCTTTCCCACCCGCCAGCGCCAGAACCAGCCGGATACGAGATATCCCACTGCTGCCGACACGACGGCAAGCACGAAGAAGCCGAAAACGGTCAGCCCGGCAGCTTCGAAGAAACCGCTGAATGTCCGCCAGCTTTCGGAATTGACCTGCTCCTGGATCATGGACGAGCCGACTTCCCTGTCGATGTCGAGGATCAGTCTGCCGACACGGTTCGCAATGACCACCCAGAACGGGAAGGTGAAGGGATTGGTGATGAACGTTACCAGCGTCGCCAGCGGCACGTTCGCGCGCGCAGGCAGGGCCATGAAAGCGGCAAGGAATATCTGCCCGAGAGGAATGATGAACCCGCAGAAAAGCCCGAGTGCCACGCCGCGCGGGACAGAACGGCGGGTAAACCGCCACAGTTCCGGGCTGAGAAAACGGTGCGCGATAGGAGCAAGATACTTGTTCTGCGCCATTTCTTCGCGCGACGGCATATGGTCGCGCAGCCAGTCGGCGAGGAATGTCTTGCTGCGAATGCTCATGGTCTCATCGCCGCCTTTGCGCGCGCGGACGCGCAGGTGCAAGGGGTGTGGGGAGGAAACGCGTCGGAAAGCATTATGGCCCATATGGATAGCACAGTTTCAATGGCCAGAAGGTGAATTGAACCGCACCGAATTTCAGGCTTGCCGGGGAATGCGATCAGCCCTGATCGCGCATGATCCGCGCCTTGTCCCGTTTCCAGTCGCGATCCTTGATATAGTCGCGCTTATCCTTCGCCTGCCGCCCCTTGGCCAAAGCCAATTCCACCTTCGCACGGCCGGTTTTGTTGAAATAGATCGACATCGGGACCAGCGTCATGCCCTTGCGCTCCACCGCGCCCAGCAGTCGCTGGATCTCGCGGCCATGAAGCAGGAGCTTGCGCGGGCGCTTCGCCTCGTGATTGTTGCGGTTCCCGTGGCTGAATTCCGGAATGTTCGCATTGATGAGCCAGGCCTGCCCGTCGCGAATTTCGGCATAGCTTTCGGTGATCGTCGCCTCGCCTGCCCTCAGCGCCTTCACTTCCGTTCCCTGCAGCGCGATGCCCGCCTCGAACTTGTCCTCGATGGCGTAATCGAATTTCGCGCGGCGGTTTTCCGCGACGGTTTTCTGCTTGTCGAAAGTCTCGGGTTTGGGTCTTGCCATGGGCTGGGCGATGTAGGCGCGCGAAGGCAAAAGGAAAACCCCTCCTTGCGGATCAGCGTGCGACGCAAGCAGAGGGGCAGCCAGAGATAGGGGAGGCCAGCATAACGGCGAATGCTGCGCCGCAAACGTCTGCGACCCTGAACCGCGATGGCGGCGCGGCTCCGTCCTCTTATTCCGCCAGAAGGTCGCTTGGCAGGCTGGGTTCGCTCAGCAAACGTTCCATCCGCTTCCACCGGGTCGTCGCATCGGCATCGCCGCGTTCGATCCATGCTCGCACCATGTCGCGGCCGAGGCCATAATTGATGATGTAGCTGCGATAGGTGTCGATGAAGCGCAGAGACTGGGCCGCCCGCTCCGGCGAGACAAGCTGGTAGCGCTGCAGGAGTTCGATCGCTTCCTCGCCGGACATTTTGCCCGCGAGGTATTCGGCGGCAATCGTGTAGCGTGCTGGCCCCAGGTCCTTCAACGCATCCCGCAGGGCGGCGTATTCCGCCAGGTCTTCCGTCGGCAACCCGGCTAACGGGGCGAGTACCCCGGTTTCGAAGCGCACTTGCTCCTCGCCGGGAAAAGCCAGCGGTATGCCGTAATTCGCACTGCCTTCGGCAATGAGCGATTGCGGGGAATAAAGCGGATAGATGGAGAATTCCGTCCATCCGCGATCGTTCACGAGGTTCTTCTCGAGCAGCGCGTTGAACGCGTGATGCCCCGGATAGCCTTCGTGGCACCCGAGATCGACTGCGCGGTCGAGCCTGATCGGCAGATCGGTATTGACCTCGATCTTCGAGGCGTAGCCGCCCTGATAGTAGTTGTATCCACTCCACGGCTTGTCGGTTACGAAGCGAAGCGTGAAGCTTTCGCCCTCTGGCATGGCGATGTGTTCCAGCGTCCTGCGCTTGCACTCCGCGATGGAAGCGTCGAACACCGCCTGCAGCCGGTCCTCCGGGATGTAAAAGCGGGCGTAATAGTCGTCGAGACGCTTCCAGAGGGGGGCGCTCGAACCTTCGGCGGCGGGAACCAATCGCTCGATCCGGGCAAGGACGGGATCGAAGCTTTCGAGAGCGGGCGTTTCGGGCGTGACGCCGAAAAGTCCCTCGGCCTCCTGAACGAAGGGGATCTGCTCACCCTGCATCATTCGCAGGCGCGTATGCGCCGCCGTCAGCTGCGCGACCAGAAAGCGGGCCCGGCGCTCATCCATGCTGGTCCCCTGAACCCCGTCATCGGCATACCGGTCGATCCGCTTGCGCAAGGCCGCTGCAAGGATTTCGAGCTGCGGCAAATCCTTCGCCGAAAGCTCTGCGACCGACCGTTCCCGCAGTTCGTCGGGGCCGTAATAGGCGTCGATGTACCCGTCCTCTTTCTCGCCGATGGCGAGTTGCAGGACCACGTAGTCCTGCGCCAGCGAATCCAGCGTCTCGCCGGGCTGTGGCACGGTCGCGCAGGAGGCCAGCGCGAGAGCGAGGATACCGAGGCAGGCGCGGCGCATCACAGGATCCCTGCGTGCACAAGCGCCTCGTCGACGGCCTTGCGCGACGCCTCGCTGGCGCTGCACAGCGGCAGGCGGACATCGGGCTGGACCCAGTCATGCACTCGGCTGAGTGCGTATTTCACAGGTGCCGGGCTGGCATCGGAGAACATCGCGTAATGCAGCGGGAAAAGGCGGTCGTTGAGTTCGCGCGCCTTTACGAGGTCGTTCGCCGCGATGGCGTCGTGGAACTGGGCGCACAGTGCCGGCGCGACATTCGCGGTCACAGAGATGCAGCCAGCCCCGCCCGCAGCGGAGTGGGGCAGCCACAATTCGTCATTGCCCGAAAGCTGGCAGAAATCTGCGTCCAGCCCCATGCGATGGTCGGCCACGCGCGACAGGTCGCCGCTGGCATCCTTGATCGCGACGATGCGGTCCGGGAACTTGCGGACCAGTTCGACGACCGTCTCGTCCTCTATATCGGTGACTGTGCGGCTCGGCACGTTGTAAAGGACGATCGGCAAGTCGCTGTTTTCGGCCAGGTGGCTGAAATGCGCGATCAGGCCCGCCTGGCTGGGGCGGTTGTAATAGGGGGCAACACAGAGACCGGCGGACGCCCCCGCCTTCTTGCTGAATTGCATGTGCAGCAGTGCGTTGCGCGTATCGTTCGAACCGCAGCCCGCGATGACCGGCACGCGCCCGGCTGCCTGCTCCACGCAGACTTCCACCACGCGGTGATGTTCTGCATTGGAGATCGTCGATGCTTCCCCCGTAGTTCCGCAGGGAACCAGCGCGTTCGATCCGTTGTCGATCTGCCAGTCGACCAGGCGGCGAAAGGCAGCTTCATCGAACGATCCATCGCGAAAAGGAGTCACAAGGGCGGGTATCGAGCCGGAGAACATTTGCTCAGTTCCTCTAATGTCTTAAGTGCAATGCAGAATTAGACGAAGAATCCACCGCCCATTCAGTCCCTGATAAGGAGCCGCCGGACATGATGTCCAGCATGACACGCATCCCCCTCTACGCTGCAACTCTGGCAGCGACCACCGCCCTTTTCACCCCCGCCCAGGCCGCCGCGCAGAACGCGGCAGGATGGGACAGCGCGCGCGCCAGCCTGGTCGCGCAGCAGCCCACCCGGATGGCCGATGCGGTGAACAGGTGGGAATACCTGATCGGGCAACGTGACCTGTCGTTCGACCAGTATGCAGGCTTCCTGCTGACCTATCCCGATTTTCCGCAGGCCGAAACGCTGCAGGAACGGGCGGAAAATGCGCTGGATAACGCCACGCCCACGCCGCAGCAGCTGGTGGCGTTCTTCAACGCCCTGCCTCCGATTACCAATTCCGCAAGGGCGCGCTATGCCCTGGCCCTCGCCACGCTCAACCGGCCCGAGGCTTTCGATGTCGCGCGCGCAGCATGGCGCGGCGGCGATATGAGCGGTCCGGCAGAGGCGTACATGATGGGCCTTTTCGCCGGTCGCTTTACGCCGGACGACCACGATGCCCGGATGAACGCCCTGCTCTGGCAGCGTGACGGAGAGGCTGCGGCGCGCCAGATCGCCTATGTCACTCCGATGCGCCGGGATGGCTTCGCCGCCCGACTTGCCACCCTGCAGGGCCAGTCGCCCATGGCGGCGGGTTATGGCGCATCGGGCAATCTGCGTGCCGATCCGGGGTATGTCTACAACATGTCGCGCTATCACCGGATCGACGGCCGGACGAGCAGCGCTGTCGATGTGCTGGTGAACCGTCCGAACTTCAGCAGCGTGCCGCACGATTCCGAAACGATGATCAGCGAGATGCTGCGCGTTGCGCGGGAGGCAAGCGCTGGCGACACCGTGCGCATCGCACAGAAAGTCGACGACGTTTTCGCCGCCGACACGGATGTCAGCAAGGAAAGCTATCGCACGCGCGACGATTACACGTCGCTGATGTGGGCCGGCGGCACCAATGCGCTCTGGCGGATGGGTGACGGCCGTACGGCGGCGCCTCTGTTCTATCGCTATGGTGCGGCAGCCCAGACCCCTCAGACACGGTCGAAGGGCTTCTACTGGGCCGGTCTTGCCAGCCAGCGGGCCGGCGACATGGCCGAAGCGACGCGCTATTACGAGATGGCTGCCCGTTACCCTGAGCGGTTCTATGGGCAACTCGCCCTTGCGCAGCTCGGCCGCGGCGTTCCTTCCCTCGCTGCCCAGCCGACCGCGCAGCCCACGGCGGAGCAGCGCGACGCCTTCAATCGCTCTGCCCTGGCCAACGCCGTGCGCGAAGTCGCGCGCGGTGCACCGTGGCGCACCGGTATCCGGTTCTACCAGGAAGTCGCACAGAGCGCGGATACGCCCGAAGAACACGTGCTGGTGAGCGAGCTTGCACGCGAAACCGGTCGCCGCGATCTGGCCGTCAACGTGACGGAAGCTGCGGGCGCCGATGGCCTGCCCGATTTCGTGGCCCAGGGTTTCCCGACGCTCCAGACGCCGCCGGGTTCGAATTGGACGTTCGTCCACGCCATCGCACGGCAGGAAAGCCAGTTCGCCCAGAACGCGATCAGCCATGCCGGCGCGCGCGGCCTGATGCAGCTGATGCCGGGCACGGCGCGAGAGCAGGCCGGGATGCTCGGCATGAGCTACCGCCAGGACGATCTGATCAACTCACCCAGCTACAACGTCCAGCTCGGCAACGCGTATTTCGCCCGCATGATGAGCTATTATGACGGCAGCTATCCGCTTGCGATCGCGGCGTATAATGCCGGGCCGGGCAATGTGAACAAGTGGCTGCGCGCCAATGGTGACCCGCGCAATGGCAGCGTGGACTGGCTGACCTGGATCGAACGCATCCCGATCTTCGAGACGAAGAACTACGTCCAGCGTGTGATCGAGAATGCCGCGGTGTACGAACATCTCTATCCCGACCGCGCCGAGTTCGGGCGTGCTCGCATGGCCAACGAGTTCCTGCGCTAGGCTTCAGGAATGGCCATGGGGGACCAGCGGACCAATCCCATCACGCCAGATGGTTATGCCGCCCTGAAGGCGCGGTATGACCATCTGATCGGGAAGGAGCGACCGGAGATCGTCGAGATTGTCAGCTGGGCCGCTGGAAACGGCGATCGCAGCGAGAATGGCGATTACCTGTACGGCCGAAAGCGAATGCGCGAGATCGACCGCGAACTCGCGCATCTTTCGCGCCGCATGAAATGGTCGCGCATTATCGATCCCGCCACGCAGGAACACCGTGACCGCGTGCTCTTCGGCGCCACCGTCGAATTGGCGGACGAGGACGATGAACGGCGGACCCTGACGCTGGTTGGCGATGACGAACAGCTTCCCTCGGAAGGGAGGATCGGCTGGACAAGCCCCATGGCCAGGGCCCTGCGAGGGGCGAGCGTCGGCGATGTAAGGACCCTGCGCTTGCCCGCCGGTGAAGAAGAGCTCGAAATCATGGCGATTTCCTATCCCGACTTCGCAGAAAGGATGGGCGCGTGACCCGCAGCCTGTTCACTATCACGTCGGGCGCTGTACTGCTGAGCATCGCCATCGCTCCGCTGCACGCAAAGGACAGCCTCGGCGTCTTTGGCGACTGGGGCGCGTTCCGGGACGCGCAAACGCCGCGCTGCTATGCGATCGCGAAGGCTGCGCCCAGCCGGTTGCAACGCGATCACGAACCCTTCGCCAGCGTCGGAACATGGCCCACCCGCAAGGTTCGCGGACAGGTGCATTTCCGTCTTTCACGAAATCTCGCCAAGGATCGGCCAATAAGGCTCCGGATCAGCGACAAGCAATTCGTTCTGAAAGGCGACCGTTCGAACGCCTGGGCGCAAAGCGCGGACTCCGACGCTAAGATCGTAGCCGCCATTCGCGCCGCTGGGTCCATGACGATCAGCGCAGTCGATGCGCGTGGCCGGCGCTTTTCCAATACCTACGATCTAGGCGGGGCGGCGACGGCGATGGATGCCGCCACAGTGGGCTGCGCCGATATCGGCTGATACAAAAAGAGGCAGGCATTTCTGCCCGCCCCTTCGAAGATTCCGGTCTGTCAGCGATCAGAAGCGGAAGCCGACGCCTGCCATGATCTGGTGACGATCGGTGTCGACGTCGAAACGATCGGTGTCGGCCACGTCTTCGCGCTCGAAATCGATCTCGCCTTCGGAATAGTTGGAATAGCGGTATTCCAGCTTCACGAAGGTGTTTTCGGTGAGAGCATATTCCGCACCGGCGCCGAGGCGATAACCGTCGGTGTCGAGGCTGCGGCTGTCGATCTCGTTGCCGCGCGTACCTTGGATGTCGAACCGGGCATTGGTGTAACCGGCCTTCGCATAGACCAGCGCACGGTCACCAACGAGTGCGCCGACACGGGCACCGACATAGATGTCGCGGCCTGCATTGACATTGCCCAGACCGAACAGGTTGGGATCGCCGCCGGGATTGATGTCCACGCCGGCGGAGGATTCCGTCAGTTCGGCTTCTGCGCCCAGGACGACGCCGCCAACGGCCACGTCGTAACCGACGGCCGCGCCGTAGGTAACGCCGTCGGCATCCTGATCGTCCATGTTGCCCTGCAGATCGTTGTCGATGTCGCTGCCGGCACGAAGATTGTCATAACCGACGACGGCTTCGACGCGCGGGCCGGTGAATGCGGAATTGTCCTGTGCTGCCGCCGGAACGGCGATGGCGATGGCGATGGTGGAACCTGCCAGCAGCAGGGTTGCGACCTTTTTCATTGTAGTACTCCAGTTTCGTTGAGAGTTTTCTCCCCTGTGCAGCACCAAACGGCGACAAAGCCGCGCAGTTTCATGAATATGAGACAACAAGAATATGTGGCAAAAGAGACACATTATTTCACTTCGTCTCAGCCACGAAACGACTGGTAGCGCCGCTTGAAGCAGTCCGTGTGATGACTTTGCGTGCGATCTGCCCTATATTCGGGCGATGCCCGATACAGCCGTCATGCCCATCCCCGGACAGGTCGATCCGGTTCCTGCCCCGCGCGATATCACTCCGCGTGAAGACGGACGGATCGATCTGCTTGGCCTGCCCAAGTCGCGGATCCGTGAACTTTTCGAGACTGCGGGCCTCGACCCCAAGCAGGCGAAACTGCGCGCGAAGCAGGTATTTCACTGGCTCTACCACCGCGGCGTCACCGATTTCGAGGCGATGACCGACATCGGCAAGGCCATGCGTCCGTGGCTGGCAAAACACTTCATCGTGGGAAGGCCCAATGTCGTCGAAGCGCAGGTTTCGAATGACGGAACCCGCAAGTGGCTGCTTCAGACCGACGACGGGCACGATTTCGAGATGGTGTTCATTCCCGATGCGGATCGCGGAACGCTCTGCGTGTCCAGTCAGGTCGGCTGCACGCTCAATTGCACGTTCTGCCACACGGGAACCATGCGGCTCGTCCGCAATCTCACGCCGGGCGAAATCGTCGGCCAGGTCATGCTGGCGCGCGACGCCCTCGGCGAATGGCCGAAGGGCAAGATGGATTTTGCCGACGATGCGGACGAGGCCGACTACCGGTCCGACGGCCGCCTGCTGACCAACATCGTCATGATGGGCATGGGCGAACCGCTCTACAATTTCGACAATGTCCGCGACGCGCTCAAACTGGTGATGGACGGCGAAGGCCTTGCGCTGAGCAAGAGGCGGATTACGCTTTCCACCAGCGGGGTCGTGCCGATGATGGAACGCTGCGGGGAAGAGATCGGCGTCAACCTGGCCGTGTCCCTTCATGCGGTCACCAAGGAAATCCGCGACGAGATCGTGCCGATCAACCGGAAATACGGTATCGAGGAACTGCTGCAGGCCTGTGCCGATTATCCCGGTGCTTCCAATGCCCGCCGGATCACGTTCGAATATGTCATGCTGAAGGACAAGAACGACAGTGACGAAGACGCTCGCGAACTGGTCCGCCTGCTGAGGGAATACGACCTGCCGGCCAAGGTCAATCTGATCCCGTTCAATCCGTGGCCGGGCAGCATCTACGAATGCTCCACCCCGGAACGGATCCGTGCGTTTTCGAATATCGTCTTCGAAGGCGGTATCAGTGCCCCCGTTCGCACTCCGCGAGGCAGGGACATCGACGCTGCGTGCGGTCAGTTGAAGACAGCGGCGGAGAAGAAGAGCCGGGCCCAGCGCGACAGGGAAGCTGCCCAAGCCGACGCCGCGTGATCTGGGACCAGGCAACCCTCGATTACTACGAGGCGGCTGCACCGCATTACACGGCGAGCACGGCGGAGTTTCATCACCGGCATCTCGATCCCTTTCTCGAGCTGCTTCCGCCGAATGGAGATATCCTGGAACTCGGGTGCGGATGCGGTCTCGATGCATCCCGCATGATTCATCGCGGCTTCCGCGTCGATGCGACGGACGGGGCCGCGGCCATGGTGCGCAAGGCTGAAGAACGCTTCGGCATACCGGCGCGAGTCATGCGGTTCGACGAGCTTGCCCAGAAAGCCCGGTACGATGCCGTCTGGGCGCACGCATCGCTCCTTCATGCACCGCGCGATGCCCTCCCCGGCATCCTGTCAAAAATCTACGAAGCCCTGCGCCCCGGCGGCCTGCATTTCGCCAATTTCAAGCTGGGCGACAAGGACCATCCGGACGAGGGCCGCGATCCGTTGGGCCGCTGGACAAGCCTGCCCTCGGCAACCTGGTTGCACGAGCAGTATGGCGATGCCGGGTTCTCCATCGTGCAATCGGACCGCTATACCGGTAACGGGAGCGACGGTGTCGTTCGCGAATGGCTAGGCCTCACGGTCAGGAAATCATGATGGCCGGCGTGACCGTTCGATCGATCTGTATCGGCCAGCCGCAACCTTTCAATGGCGCGGAAATGAGTGCCGTCGCAAAGCTGCCGGTCAGCGGCGATGCGGAAATTCGCGACTTCGGAATCGTGGGCGACATGGTTGCCGATACGCGGGTGCATGGCGGGATCGATATGGCAATCCATCATTATCCCCGCGACCATTACGACTGGTGGCGAGAGAGGCTGGGCCCTCACCCCTTGCTCGATAGCGCCAATGCCTTCGGGGAGAATATCGTCGCTTCGGGACTGACGGAAAGCGATGTGCATATCGCGGACAGGTTCCGCCTGGGAACGGCGGTGCTGGAAATCAGCCAGCCTCGCCAGCCCTGCTGGAAGATCGACCATCGTTTCGGCGTGAAAGGCATGGCGGCAGAGGTCGTGCGATCCCACCGGTCCGGCTGGTATTACCGCGTTCTGGAAGAGGGCTTCGCGAGAGCGGGCGACGAATTGCACCGGATCGAGAAAGGTCACGAGGATTGGCCGGTCGCGCGCGTTTTCGCCAAGATTTATGACAAGACCAGTCAGCCGCAGCGCGAGGAACTGGAGGCCATCGCCTCACTGGAGGGACTGTCGGACAAGCTACGCCACCGGGTGCGCAAGGCCATTTGCTGACGCAATTCGACGCTGCGCACGCACCGCTCAGCGCGCAAACCCCATGGACTTCCATCGTTCATCGGGCGTTGTGGAAACAGTGGCGAAACGCGGCGTTTCCCTCACATCGCAATCGAAACAATGGAAATACCCATGAAGACTTTCACCGCTCTCATCGCAGCTTCGGCCCTCGCCGTGACCGGCGCCTCCGCGACCGGTATCGTCGCGCCCTCCCCGGCGAAGGCCGATCCCCCCAGCTGGGCCCCGGCCCATGGCAAGCGCGCGAAGGAACGTTCGCGGATTTACGATTCCCGCGGCCGTTACGTCGAGCCGCGCCGCATCAGTCGCAATGACCGCGTATGGCGCGGCGATGGCGGACAGTATTACTGCCGCCGCGACAACGGCACGACCGGTCTGGTGATCGGCGCAGGTGTCGGTGCACTCGCAGGTTCCGAGATCGCCGGTCGCGGTGACAGGACGCTGGGCGCCATCATCGGCGGTGTGGCTGGCGGCCTGCTGGGACGCGAGATTGATCGCGGAAGTCTCCAGTGCCGCTGATTTCCTGACGTTTCGCATTTTACTACAGGGCGTGTCGCCAATGGGCGATGCGCCCTTTTTTCGTCGGCAAACGCTGCACGTCCTTCCCTGAAGCGCGCACATTTGCTCAAAGGACCGAATGGCACTGCACCTCACCCGGTTCACCCGCTGCTCGCCGTGCAAAGCTCTGCATCGGAGCCATGTGACATGACCGCACCCTCGGTTCTGGTCACGGGAGGCGCAAAGCGCATTGGTGCTGCACTGTGCGATGCCTTTTCCAGCGCGGGTTGGCATGTGGTCATCCATTACAGGTCAAGCCGCGAAGAAGCCGAGGCTCTCGCAGCCCGGCTGGGTAATGCAGAGACGATCGGTTTCGATCTCGCGGATGGCGATGCCGCGGTAAATGCGATGCACTCGCTTGCCCAGCGGCTGACCGATTGGCGCGCCCTGATCAATTGCGCCGCCGTTTTCGAGAACGATTCCGTAACCGGGCTGGACCCCCGGACGTATAACGCTGCCATGACCGTCAACGCGCGCGCCCCCGTCCAGCTGGCCCAGACCTTTCTCAGCGAAGCGCAAAGCGTCGCAGGCCGCCGGGTGATCCAGCTGACGGACATGAAGCTGGAGAACACCAATCCTGATTTCTTCAGCTACACAATGAGCAAGCACGCCGTGGCAGGCGCCATTCCGATGCTGTCCATGGCGCGCCGTAATCCGGCAGACCGGGTCTACGGCCTTGCCCCCGGCGCCATTCTTGCGAGCCATGATCAGGCGCGCGAGGAGACGGAGATTTCCCACCGCATGAACCTCCTGCACCGAAAGACGTCGCTGGGCGATATGTGCGATGCAGCCCTTTTCCTTGCCGAGGGTCACCTAGCCAGCGGAGAGACGCTGTTCGTCGATAGCGGCCAGCACTTGCTCGACCAGCCGCGCGACGTCATCTTCCTCGCACGGCAGCAGGCAGAGACGAAAAAACCCGTATGAGCGGCGCAGCGAAAAAACACGGACTTGCCACGCGCATCTGGCACTGGGCCAACCTCGTCTGCGTGGTCGTTCTTTTCATGTCCGGCCTCAACATCTCGAACGCGCATCGGCGGCTGTACTGGGGCGACTGGGGGTTCGCTCCGGAGCAGGCCTGGCTCGAAATTCCGCGCTTTCCGGGGTGGATGACCATTCCCGACTTCTACAGCCTCGCACAGGCGCGGGACTGGCACGTTCTCATGTCCTGGCCCTTTGCCCTGGCCCTCCTTTTCATGTGGGCGAGCATGCTGGCCAACAGGCATTTCAAGAAAGACATCGCAACCTCGCGCCGCGAATGGAGCCCGGCCAATGTCTGGGCCGATGTGAAGGCCCATGCCCGGTTCGATTTCGATCATGGTGCCGGCAAGTACAATTTCCTCCAGAAGGTCGCCTACGGCCTCGTGCTGGGCATATTCCTGCCGATGATGATCTTCACCGGCATGGCGATGAGCCCGGGGGTCGAGCCGTGGCTCGGATGGCTGACCGACATCCTCGGCGGGCGGCAGAGCGCGCGAAGCCTTCATTTCATCTTCGCATGGCTTATTTTCTGTTTCTTCGTCGTGCACGTGCTGCTGGTCGTCGTTCACAAGCCGCTCCGGCAAGTATGGGGAATGATCGCAGGCGGACGCCTGGAGGATGACAAGGCTGCAAAGGGAGGCGCGCGATGAAGAGGCGCAGCGTAATCGTCGGCATCGGTGCCGCCTTCGTCGCCGGATGCCAGAAAATTGGGGAAACCGGGCCCGGCAAGGCGCTTCTCGAAGCGGCGCCAAACTGGCACAAGGGCATTCATGATGCGCTCGGCGGACGGACCGCCCTCGCCCCGGAATACGGGCCGGAAGACATCTCCCCCTTCTTTCGCGGCAATGGTTCCACCGATCCGCAGAACGGCGATTACCAGGATCAGGCCGCAGCCGGTTTCGCGGACTGGCGGATCGAGGTTCGCGGACTGGTGGACAACCCGCTGTCCCTTTCCATGGATAACCTTCGCGCCCTCCCCCAGCGCACGCAGATCACGCGGCATGATTGCGTCGAGGGTTGGAGCGCCATCGGCCAGTGGACCGGCCCCCAGCTTTCTCTCATCCTCGATGCGGCGGGCGTGCAGGACGGCGCGCGCTTCATCGTGTTTCGCTGCGCGGACAATCTGAACGGGGCGGATTATTACGAGAGCGTCGACATGCTCGATGCCTATCACCCTCAAACGATCGTCGCGCACCGCCTCAATGGCGAGCCGCTGCCCGTCAGGAACGGGGCACCGGCGCGCATGCGGATCGAACGCCAGCTCGGTTACAAGCATGCCAAGTACCTGACCGCTATCGAAGCCGTCGCCAGCCTCGACGGGATCGGTGCCGGAAAGGGCGGATACTGGGAGGATCGCTCCGGTTATCAGTGGTATGCCGGCATCTGATCCGATTGCATCATGAAGAGGTAATCCATGAGCCACACTCTGTTGCATCGCTTCCTCAGGAAAGGCGTGAGACAGGGCAGTCTCACGGTCACCTATTCCGGCGGCGAGACGGCGCAATACGGCACGCCCGAGGACGGTTTCCCCGACGTCGCCATCCGGCTGACCGACAGCAGGGTTCCCCGCGACATCGTATTCGATCCGCGCATTGGCGCAGCCGAGGCTTTCATGGATGGTCGCCTCCTGATCGAACGCGGCGACGTGATGGAGCTGGTATACTTGCTGCGCGCGAATTCGCCATGGGACAGGGGCGGCCGTTTCGGCAGGCCCGGCCCTGTGAAACGCGTGCAGAACGCTGCCGCCTTTGCGGCCGAACAGGTCAACAATTCCGTCGGCGCGAAGCGCAACGTCGCCCATCATTACGATATCGGCAATGATCTTTACCGGCTGATGCTGGATGAAGAGCACATGCAATATAGCTGCGCCTACTGGCCGGAAGAGCGCCGCGAGGCAGGCATGACCCTGGGCGAGGCGCAGGAGGCGAAACTGGCGCACATCGCGGCCAAGCTGGCGATCGAGCCCGGCAACAGCGTGCTCGATATCGGCTGCGGCTGGGGCGGTATGGCCATCTACCTTGCCAGCCGGTTCGACGTGCGCGTGACCGGTATCACCCTGTCGCGCGAACAGCTGGAACCGGCACGGACGCGTGCCGAGCAAGCCGGCGTCGCCGATCGCATAGACTTCCGCCTCGTCGATTACCGCGATCTGGCGGCGAGCGGCGAGATCTTCGACCGGATCGTCTCGGTCGGCATGTTCGAACATGTCGGCCGCCCGCAGTTCCAGACCTTCTTCGAGGCGGCAGGTCGTCTCCTGCGCGAAGACGGGGTCATGCTGCTCCACACCATCGGCCGTATGGGCAGCCCGGGCACGACCGACGCCTTCACCCGGAAGTACATTTTTCCTGGCGGTTACATCCCGGCGCTGAGCGAGACTGTCCGTGCGAGCGAGAAGGTGCGCCTGATCGCGACCGATGTCGAAACCCTGCGGCTGCATTACGCCTACACCTTGCGCGAATGGTACCGGCGCTGCGTCCAGCACCGTGATGCCATCGTCGCCATGTATGACGAGCGGTTCTACCGCATGTGGACCTTCTATCTCAGCGGCGCGACTGCGGCGTTCGAGCATGGCGGCATGTGCAATTACCAGATCCAGTTCACCCGCAGCCGGCGCGCCCTGCCAGTCACCCGCGACTATATGGCGAAGCGGGAGACCGATCTTCTGGCAGGATGAGCGACGGCCAAGACCGCTTGCCCGCTTCCGGCGCGGCTGATACCGGCTCGCGCCAATCAGGAGTTTCCGATGTCCGAAGTGAAGAAAGTCGTCCTCGCCTATTCCGGCGGGCTGGATACCAGCGTCATTGCAAAGTGGCTGGAGGTGGAGCGCGGCTGCGAGGTCGTGACTTTCACCGCTGATCTCGGCCAGGGCGAGGAAATCGAGCCTGCGCGCGAAAAGGCTCGCGCCATGGGCATTCCGGACAAGCACATCTTCATCGAGGATGTGCGCGAGGAATTCGTGCGCGACTACGTCTTCCCCATGATGCGCGCCAATGCGCGTTACGAAGGCGACTACCTGCTGGGCACTTCGATCGCCCGTCCGCTCATTTCGAAGCGCCTTGTCGAGATCGCGCATGAGACAGGCGCCGATGCCATTGCCCATGGGGCGACCGGCAAGGGCAACGACCAGGTCCGGTTCGAGCTTTCCGCCTACGCGCTCGATCCCGACATCCAGGTGATCGCGCCCTGGCGTGAATGGGACCTCGGCAGCCGGACCGCCCTCATCGCATGGGCAGAGGCGCACCAGATCGCCGTTCCCAAGGACAAGCGCGGCGAAAGCCCGTTCTCGACCGACGCGAACCTCCTCCACACCTCTTCGGAGGGCAAGGTCCTGGAAGACCCGTGGGAAGAAACGCCGGGCTATGTCTATTCCCGCACCGTCGATCCCGAGGACGCACCGGACACGCCGGAATACATTACCATCGATTTCGAGAAGGGTGACGGGATCGCCCTGAACGGCGAAGCGATGAGCCCGGCAAACCTGCTCGCGGCGCTCAACGATCTCGGCCGCAAGCATGGCATCGGCCGCCTCGACCTTGTCGAGAACCGCTTCGTCGGCATGAAGTCGCGCGGCATGTATGAAACCCCGGGCGGCGAAATCTATGCCCGCGCCCATCGCGGCATCGAGCAGATCACGCTGGACCGCGGCGCAGCGCATCTGAAGGACGAGCTGATGCCCCGCTATGCGGAGCTGATCTATAACGGCTTCTGGTTCTCGCCCGAACGCGAGATGCTGCAGGCCGCGATCGACCATAGCCAGGACAGGGTCTCCGGAACCGTTCGGCTGAAGCTCTACAAGGGCGTCGCAGGGGTGGTCGGCCGCAAGAGCGCACACTCGCTGTATTCCGAAGCCCACGTCACGTTCGAAGACGATGCCGGTGCCTACGACCAGCAGGATGCCGAAGGCTTCATCCGCCTCAACGCGCTTCGCCTGAAGCTGCTGGCGCGCCGGGATTCCGCTACGTAACCGCGCGCCCGCGCCGGGCTGCTGATTTATCCACCGCTGTCCACAGCGAAAACCGGACAGCGTGGATAACTCGCGCGCGGTCCTCTTGCCCGACTCGTTTCCGAGGCGCAGTCTCCAACCATCGAAAGACCGAAAACGTTTCGAGATAGACATCCTTAGGGATTGATATTTCGGTGTTTTCATAGGTCTTTCGGCGTGGGCTCCACTGTCCACGTCCGGGAAGAGCGGACATTGCGGAAGGCTTCGGCCCGAAGCGATCGAAGTGTTGAGGCCCTGGCGAAGTTGGAGGCCATGGGCTGGACAAACCGGTCGAAAACCGAAGGAACGGTCGACGTGCCCTGCACGAAGATCGCGCCGCTCGAAGGTTCGGCCAATGGGGAAGCCAGTCTCGGGAAGAACCGGATGGCACGGAGCCGGCGGAACACGCGAAAGCCAGTCGGCGGACGCGAGACCCGAAGGCCCACCACCCGGATCGGACCGGATGCCGGTGCGAGCGCCGGTGACAGAACCGGACACCCCGCCACGCCAAAACGCGCGGTGCGGATGAACGGGAAAACGCCAGGTGCCAAGAGCGCTTCGGATGCGGCAGACCGCAAGGAATGCCATGGAAGAAGCGACCACGCACGGTGAGAGTGGGGTCGGCAGCAATGCCGGCCCCATTTGTCTTTTCGCTCCGGGAAGGCTCAATTTCCTTCATTCAGCGCCCCTTTTTCCACTGTTCCCACGGTTTATCGCCCTTTTGCCACGTTTTGGCGGGAGTCGTTGCGTCCCCGCGCCCATTTGCCGGCCGTTAACTGTACTTGACGCGCACGTAAGGGCTAAGCCGCCTCCACTATGACGGTTCAAACCTCCCAGATTCGCCTGCGCGCCGCGCTTGCCTTCGGTGCCGCCGCTATGCTCGCCATGCCTGCCCAGGCGTCCGCGCCCGGGTCGGAATATGTTTCCGCGCCTGTGGAGCAGGGAATTGCCCCCGACCTGGACGAGGCCTTCGCCCCGTTCGACGAACTGCCCGACGCACCGGCTCCTGCCGGCAATGTCGTCGACCTCACCACCATCGATCCGCCGATCGAGGAAGCGCCCGAGCCGGAACCGGTGGACACCGCCAGCGGACGATCGCTCGGCACGGGGATCGCGTCCTATTACGGCCACCGCTTCCATGGCCGCCGCACCGCGAACGGGGAGCGGTTCAACATGAACGCGATGACCGCCGCCCACAAACGCCTGCCCTTCGGCAGCAAGGTGCGCGTGACCAATACCGGCAATGGCCGCTCGGTCATCGTGCGCATCAACGATCGCGGGCCGTTTACGCCGGGCCGCACGATCGATTTGAGCCGGGCCGCAGCGCAAGAGATCGGCCTGGTCCAGCGCGGCCACGGCAAGGTGGAGCTGGAGCTGATCACCAGCTGATCGGGTACCCTGCCGCCCCTACCCGCCCCCTGTAGGACGGTTTCCGCACGCCCCATCCGTAAATCGCGCACGCCGGGTGACATAAGTGACACTGCGCCCCTCGCGCGTCATCCCCTGGAAGGGGCGCATTTCCGCGAGGTTCAGCGCCGTGCACGGGCCGCCGCCGAAACAGGGCGCCGCGCATGGATATTTCCTACAAATCCAACACGCCGCAGGCCGCCCGGACCCGCATTGGCGAGGCCGCTACCTGCGCTATTTGCGCCCGCGTTTCTTCCGGTATTCCACGATGTCGGCATACCAGCTGGTCTTCAGGAAGCCGCTTTCCAGCTTGCGGCCCTCTTCCCGGTCGGTGATCGGCCCGCCTGTCACCGGCAGGCTCTCCCCCTCCTCCCAGTCGAAGCCCGCCCACTCGATCCGCTCCAGCAGGGCCTCGAAGCCGGGCGAGGTATATTCGCGCGCGACCTGCATGCGGCCCAGCTCCCACGGGTTTTGCAGGATCCACTGCGCCAAGCGGTTGTCGTATTTGCGGTGCGTTCCGACCAGCTCGCCGCCGTGATAATGCGGCACCTCCTCGCCATTCACGGCGCGGTCCATGACCGCCTGCGCCAATTGCGAGAAGCCCAGCTCCAGCGCCGTTTCCCAGCCGAGGTCGAAGGGCGTGCCGCGCAGGCGGTTGCGCAAGACGTAGGCCGACTGGCGCGACATGCCCACCGCCTTCGCCGCCTGGCTGACCGATTGCGAGGCGGCCAGTTCGCGCAGGAAGACGACCATCTTGCGCCGTGACCACGATTTGTGATTGCGGGCCTTGTGATCGCGCTTGGCCGGAGGGGTTGCGGAGGTGTCGGGCGTGTCTGTCATGGGGGCGATGTCCTTGGGCGTGAGAGCGGGCATGGACCCGCGCGGCGGCGCTGGAAGGGGGCAGGCGCCGGCGGGTCCCCCCGCCCCTAACCGCGCGAGCGCCCTGTAGGACAGCAACAAAAAGCATGCGGTTTTCCGGCAGCCATCCGCCCGCCCCGCCCGTTGGGGACAGGTGCATTCCTGCAATTTTGCAGACCGGTCCGGAGGACGCCCACCATGTTTACCCAGCTCGACCCGCCCCTCCCCGTCACCGTGCTGGACCGCGGGAAAGGCCTGGCCATGGCGGTCATCGATTACGGGCCGGAGCACAATCTGATCTGGGTCACCGCGATCGACGACACGGGCGAAATCTGGTGCGCGCCCAATCCGAAGGTGCGGATGCAGACCAACTGGACCATGGGCCGCGGCGAACCGGTGGTCCGCGAGGGAACTGGCGATCCCGTCTCCGACTAGCGCCGGTAGAGAGCGCGAGTAGCGTGCGAGCCAA
>NZ_BTGS01000012.1:0-100449 GCF_042851395.1 Altererythrobacter sp. MTPC7
CCCCCCCCCCCCCCCGCGCGAAAGAGCGGCTTGGCCTGCCGCAAGTCTTTGCAATCTTGCCTCCCGGGGACGGCTCGGCCAGTTTCCCGCCGACAAGATACCGGGGGGATACACCGTGACCATGGGCCGCACTCTACTTGCAATGGCGCTTGCCGCCCTTCCCGCTGCAGCTTCGGCGCAGGATCCGGCCGGTGTACTGGTCGCCGACAGCGGCGATACGGCCTGGATCCTCACGGCATCCGCTCTCGTCCTGCTCATGACCCTGCCCGGGCTTGGCCTGTTCTACGCCGGTCTGGTCAGGGCCAAGAATGTCCTGTCGGTCCTGCTGCAGGTGGCTGCGATCGCCAGCGTCGCCTCTGTCCTGTGGGTAGTCACCGGCTACACGCTGGCCTTCGGCGCATCGGCGGGAGGATGGATCGGCAACGGCATTTTCTGGATGTTCGGAAATCTCGGCCAGGTGCGCGAAGGCACGACCATTCCCGAAAGCACCTTTGCCCTGTTCCAGATGACCTTCGCCGTGATTACCCCGGCGCTGATGGTCGGGGCGTGGGTCGACCGGGCGCGCTTCGGCTGGGTGGTCGCGTTCTGCGCCTTGTGGGGCCTCGTGGTTTATGCCCCGGCGGTCCACTGGGTCTGGGGCGGCGGCTGGCTCGCCGGACTGGGGACGCTGGATTTCGCAGGCGGTATCGTCGTCCATACCACAGCGGGCATCTCCGCGCTGGTCATCGCCCTGTTGCTGGGCAAGCGCGAGGGGTTCCTGAAGACCGCAATGCTGCCCCACTCACCGGGACTGACGATGGCAGGCGCAGCGCTGCTGTGGGTCGGCTGGTTCGGCTTCAACGGAGGCAGCGCGCTGACGGCCACGGATGACGCATCCGCTGCCATCATCAATACCCATGTGGCCGCCGCGACAGCCTCGCTGACGTGGATCCTGCTCGAGAAGGTCAAGCTGGGGAAGGCGACCAGCGTGGGCTGGGCCACCGGCGCCATCGCCGGGCTCGCCACGATAACGCCCGCGGCCGGTTTCATCGGCCCCGGCGCGGCCATCCTGCTGGGGCTCGCAGGCTGCCTTGCCTGTTACGGCTGTCTCCAGCTGGTGAAGTTCCGGCTGGGCATCGACGACTCGCTGGACGTTTTCGCGGTTCACGGCGTGGGAGGGATCGTCGGATCGATCCTGCTCCCGCTCTTCCTGATGCCAGCCCTCGGCGGCCTGGGCTACGCAGAAGGCTACGACTTCACCAGCCAGCTCGTCGCCCAGCTGATCGGTGTCGGCGCCGTGGCCTTGTGGAGCGCGGTGGCGACCGTCATCCTCGCCCTGATGTGCAGCGTCGTCTTCCCGATGCGGGTCAGCGAGGAAGAGGAGCGCGACGGCCTCGACATATCCAGCCACGGAGAGCGTGACTGGATCGTCGACTGAGAGCCGTCCTCACTCGCCCGTCAAAATCCGGTCCACCAGCTCCTTCACCGTCGGAGTGAAGTTGTTCGAGTAGAACGGATCGGTCTTGAACCGGTAAGCTGCGTGACCCGCAAAGGCGAGGTTGTCGTCGGGATCGCCGCCATGGGCGATGTCCTGCAGCGTTTTCTGGATGCAGAAGCTGCGCGGATCGGCAAGGCGGCCCGTGGTGTAATCGTCGTGGTCCTTCCAGCTCGAGAACTGGCAATGCGACAGACAGCCCATGCAGTCCTGCTGGTCCTTGCGGATTTCGTCGCGCTTGTCCGGCGTTACCCACACGAGCGTATCCTCCGGGGTCTTCAGCGCCTCCGTATGGCCTTCGCCGAACCACACTTTCGCCCGGTCGTAATCCTCGGCAGAGACGTACATCTTCTTGCCCTTCACGCCGAAATCGAGCTGCCGCGAATGCACCTCGGTCTCTTCCTTGGCAAAGGCAATCTGCCGCTCGCTGCGATGCAGCAGATCGTAGAGGAACGGGGTTTTTACCGCGCTCGAATAAAAGCCCGTCGGGGAGAATTTGTGCAGCAGGACGTCGCCTTCGTCGAGCGTGCGCAACATGTCCTTCCAGACCTGCGGAATGGGGCTTTCCTTCGTCAGGAGCGGGCGCGTGCCGAACTGGAACATGATCTTGCCGATCTCCGGATTGTCGATCCAGTCGTTCCATTCCTTCAGCTGCCAGACCCCGCCCGCCATCACGATGGCCACGTCTTCACTGACGCCTTCCTTGCGCATGGTTTCGCGAAGGTCGCGGACACGGGGATAGGGATCCTGCGGCTGCCGCGGGTCCTCTGCATTGGACAGCCCGTTGTGACCGCCCGCGAGCCACGGGTCCTCGTAAACGACTGCCGCCATCAGGTCCGGAACCTTGGAATAGCTGCGCTTCCAAAGTGCGCGGAACGCGCGGGCCGACGACACGATCGGCAGGTAGTGCACATTGTGGCGGGCCGCGATTTCCGCAAGCTTGTAAGGCATGCCCGCGCCGCAAGTGACGCCGGTGATCATGCCCGGGGTGTTCGACAGGACGCCTTCCAGCACTTCCTGCGCGCCGCCCATTTCCCACAGGACATTGATGTTGATCGCGCCCCTGCCTTCGGACATTTCATAGGCGCGCTTCACCTGCTCGGTCGCGCCGTCGATGGCATACTGGATCAATTGCTGATGGCGTTCCTTTCGGGTCGCCGCGTCGTAGACCTGGGGGATCGGGTTGCCGACCTCGTCATAGCTGTCGGCGTTCACGGCACTGACCGTGCCGATGCCGCCCGCCGCGGCCCAAGCGCCGGAGCTCATGTGATTGGTGGCAGAGACACCCTTGCCGCCTTCTACCAGAGGCCACACCTCGCGTCCGCCATAGGAAACCGGCTGTAAACCCTTGAATGCCATGAAAAATCCGTTCTCAGATCAAATTAGTTCGAACCGCCCCCGGCGGCTCCGTTCGCAGCCTGCGCTGCCGACCCGCTGCACGTTTCGATCGTGCTGGGTTCGGGCCTCGTAGCGGCTCTGCGGAACTGTGCATAGTACCCGGCAAGTTCCGGCGCGTTGCGGAAGGTGTCGAGCGTGAAACCGACCTGCTCGAATTCGCAGGCCAGAAGGAACGGGTTGATCCCGTGCCTGTCGGTCGGGCGGTCGACATCGACCACGATGACCATTCCGCCTTCCTTCAAGGCAGGCCACATCCGCCACAGGAAAGCGTAGGGTTCTTCCACCTCGTGATACATGTGGACCAGGAAAACCCGGTCGAAACTGTCGTCCGGCAGGCGCGGATCGTCCGGCGCGCCTAACTTGATCGAAACATTGTCGAAACGCTCCCGCTCAACCCGGCGCCCGAGGCGCACGATGGCATCGTCGTCGATGTCCTGCGCCAGAACGCGGCCTTCCGCCCCCACGCGCTCTGCCAGGCGGACCGTGTAATAGCCCTCGCCCGCACCGATATCGGCAACGGTCATGCCGGGTTCGATCTCGGCGAAATCCATCACCGTCTGGGCTTCGCCGCGGCTGTCGCGCGCGGTTTCAGTGCTGAACTGGTTGCTCCCGAGATCTGAAACCGGGCGGTCGGGAAGCGGGAATTCGCGCGAACTTTCAGGCCGGTCGCCTTCGGGCGGAACCGGCTCGCACGAAGCCAGCACGCCTGCGAAGCTGGCGCAAAGGGCAAAAGAGGCTGCACGCCTCACTCCACGTCCTCCACCTCCACCGTCTCCCCGGTGACCCGCTGGGCAAGGGCCGCGGAGATATACTCGTCGATCGCCCCGTCCAAGACCGCATCGGGCGATGACGACGTCACGCCGGTGCGAAGGTCCTTCACCATCTGGTACGGTTGCAGGACATAGGACCGGATCTGGTGGCCCCAGCCGATATCGGTTTTCGCTTCGTATTCCGATCCGGCAGCCGCCTCGCGTTCCGCCATCTCGCGCTCGTAAAGGCGCGCCTTCAGCATGTTCATCGCGGTCGCACGGTTCTTGTGCTGGCTGCGGTCGTTCTGACTCGCCACCACGATGCCGGTCGGCTGGTGGGTGATCCGCACCGCGCTGTCGGTCGTGTTGACGTGCTGACCGCCTGCACCCGACGCGCGGTAGGTGTCGATCTTCAGGTCGCTCTCGTTGATCTCGACTTCGAAATCGTCGTCGATCACGGGATAGACCCATACGCTGGAAAAGCTCGTATGGCGCCGGGCGGAACTGTCATAGGGACTGATGCGAACGAGGCGATGGACGCCGCTTTCCGTCTTTGCATAGCCGTAGGCGTTGTCGCCCTTGATCAGCAGGGTCGCGCTCTTGATACCGGCCTGATCGCCGGCCTGATATTCGACCGTCTCGACCTTGAAACCGCGGCGTTCCGCCCATCGGCCATACATGCGGAACAGCATTTCGGCCCAGTCATTGCTTTCCGTTCCGCCCGCGCCGGCATGGATTTCGAGATAGGTGTCGTTTCCGTCCGCCTCGCCCGAAAGCAGTGCCTGCACCTTGTCCGCATCCGCGCGGTCGGCCAGTTTCGCGAGGCTGGCGAGGCCGTCATTGACCACGTCCTCGTCGCCTTCGGCCTCGCCCATCTCGACGAATTCGATGGCATCCGCCATTTCCGCGGAGATTTCGTTCACCGTATCGACCGCGGTTTCGAGCAGCTTCTGCTCGCGGTTAACGGCCTGCGCTTCCTTGGGGTCGTTCCACAGGTCGGGGTCCTGGACGCGGGCATTCAGCTCGTCCAGGCGGCGAAGGGCACGCTCCCAGTCCAGCGACTGCCGCACCAGCGCCAGAGCAGCTTCGATACGGTCGATATGGCCTTGTCCTTCGGCGCGCATCAGACGGTTTTTCCGTAAGTTCGTGTGGTCGAGATCATGTCACAGGCAAGTAGCGATTGCCGCGCGATTAGCAACCGCGCGGTATCGTGCGTCGGACTGACCAGAGGCGGCGTAGCATCCGCTGTGCCCCTCAGTAGATGCCGCCCTGTTCCTCGGCAAAGCTCTCTGCCGGTTCCTCGGCCCTGGCGGGCGCGGAGGTCGTCGCTGTCCTGCGCGAAGCGGCGGTCGAGGCGCGGGCCTTGCGGATCAGTTCGAGAATTTCGGCGCGCTTGGACGCGATCTCGTCGGCAGCGGTAGCCCGGGGCGGTTCGGTATCGGGTTTGAAAGTTTCCCAGATAACCGCAGCCTTGTCGTCGCCGCTTGGCCAGGCATCGAACACCCGTTTGCCCGTGCGGCGATCGATCCGGACCATGCGGACCCCGGCGGGAGCAACGGCCGCCCTGTCGCTCCACAGGTCTCGCGATCCGCGGATCAGGTCCTTGATGATCGGTGCCGCGATTGTCCCGCCCTGTGCGTAACCGCCCATATTGCGCGGCTGGTCGAAACCGACATAGGCCCCGGCCACGATGTCCTGCGTCCCGCCGACGAACCACACGTCCTTGGGACCCGTAGTGGTGCCGGTCTTGCCGAACAGCGGCAGGTCGATCGAATTGAGCGTGGTAGCCGTGCCGCGCTGCACCACCCCTCGCAGCATGTGCATGGTCTGGAACGCGGTGCGCGCATCCATGACCTGTTCGCCTTTCAGCCCAAGACGGGGCATCGGCTGCCCGTCCCATTCGGCCATGTTGCAGCCCTCGCAATCGCGATTGTCGGCCCGCCAGATGACCTTGCCGCGCCGGTCCTGGACATAATCGATGACCGTCGGCTGGTTGAACCGCCCATGATTGGCGAGCGCGCCATAGGCTGCGACCATCTTCATAACGGTAGTCTCGCCTGCGCCGAGCGCGAAGGCCGGATAGGGGTCGTACTGGCCGATGCCCAGAGCATCGATCTGCTTCACGACATTGGGCATTCCGGCCGTCATCGCGACCTGGACGGTCATGACGTTCTGGGACTGCTCCAGCCCGTAGCGGAGCGGATATTGCCCGCTGCGACCGCCGCGGAAGCATTTCTCGCCGTAGCGGCTGCCTTGGTAGTAACAATAGCGGCCGTTATCGATCTGCGTCGCCGGAGTCATGCCGTTGTCGAGGCCGGTCGCATAGACGAAGGGCTTGATCGTGGAGCCGGGCTGCCGCTTTGCCTGTGTGGCGCGGTTGAAACTGCCGAGCCGGCTGTCGAACCCGCCCTGCATTGCATAGACGCGTCCCATCTGCGCGTCCTGCACCACGATGCCGCCTTGTGCTTCTGGCACGGTTCGCACAGCCCAGTTGCTGCCCGAGGGCGCGACAACGATAACGTCGCCTACGGCGACCGCATTGGGCATTCCGACCAGCGGGCCGCTCTCACCGTCCGCGAATGCGATGGTTGCCTGCGAGCCGGACCGCTCGGTCACGACGCCCACGCGCCAGTTTTCGTAATTGATGCTGAGGGTCGAACTCGCGAGTTGGCGCACCATGTCGCCATCGTCCGGATTGACTGTCGCTATGGGTCCGCCCCAGCCGCGTCCAGCATGATAACGAAGCAGCCCCGTGCGCAGAGCATCGCGGGCAGCATCCTGCATTTCCATGTCGAGCGAGGTCCGCACCCAGAGGCCGCCGGCATAGACGCTGTTTTCGCCGTCTTCTGCCGTCTCGCCGAACCGCGCCATCAATTGGCGGCGGACTTCCTCGAGGAAATACCCGGCATCGGCCGAACGCTGGCTGCGCTGGTTCACCAGCCCGAGCGGAGTGGAGCGCGCGGCCTGCGCCGCACCAGCGGATACGAAATCGTTCGCCACCATCTGCGACAGCACGAAATTGCGGCGGTCGAGAGCGGCCTGTTCATTAGCCTCGCGGCCATAACGTTCCGGAGCCTTGGGAAGGATCGCAAGGAACGCCATCTCGTTCAGGTCGAGATCGGCAACATCCTTGTCGAAATAGGCCCGCGCTGCGGCCTGCACGCCGAAGCTGCGCCGCCCGAGCGGGATTTCGTTGAGGTAGAGGGTAAGGATTTCTTCCTTGGTCAGCACCGCCTCGATACGGCGGGCGAGAACCATTTCCTTCAGCTTGCGCGTGACCGAATATTCGTCGCCTAGCAGCAGATTCTTCGCCACCTGCTGGGTAATGGTCGAACCGCCGACCGCGCGTTGCCCGGACCCGAACTTGGTCGCGTAATCGAAAACGGCGTTCAGCGTGCCGGTGAAGTCGACCCCGCCATGGCTGAAGAAGGTCTTGTCTTCGGCCGCAAGAAACGCCTCGATCAGCTGTGGCGGATAATCTTCGTACTGCAACTGGACCCTGCGTTCGCGCGCATAGGAATGGACGATCTCGCCATCGATCCCGCGCACGACGGAGGGCAGCGGTGTCTCGTAACCGACCAGCGATTCCGCATCGGGCAGGTCGCGCGCCAGGACCATCCACAATGCAAGCAAGGCAAGCAGCGCTGCGCCCGCCGCGTAGGACACCCAGCGCAGCCAGCGCTTTTCCGTCCAGTGTCGCTTCACGAATGCCAGCGCGCCCGACGCTTCGCGACGAATGCGGTAACGGAACGATTCTTGTGATTGGCCGTCAGTCATGATCGAAGAGGGCGCCTAGCACGGCGATCCTGTCCCGTGCCATAACGAAAAGCCCCTGCGCCCATTTTGCCCACCGCAAAGGCCATTTCCCGCCGTCAGGCGCCACTCTGGCGCGCGAAATAGATGCGGATGGCCCGGGTCATGATGCGGGCGAAATTCTCGCGCCCCTCCTCCGATGCGAGCGCTCTCGCCTCCTCCGGATTGGTGATATATCCCGCCTCGTAGAGGATTGCCGGCACATCGGGAGCGCGCAGGACTGCCAGTTCTGCCGAGCGGCGGGTCTGCGGATGAAAGCTGAGCGTTCCGTCCCCTTCACGCACGACCAGTTGCGAGAACTCGGACGAATTCTGCTGCACCCGTCGCTGCGACAATTGCACCAGGATCGAACTGATCGCCTCGCTCTGCCCTTCTACCGACACGCCGTTCAGCCGGTCCGCGTCGTTCTCCCGCTCGGCGAAGCGGGCTGCGGCTTCGCTCGATGCCTCGCGCGACAGGGTGTAGATGCTCGCTCCGCTTACGCCGCTGACATCCCCCGCACTGTCGGCATGGATGGACACGAACAGGTCGGCACCCAGCCTGCGGGCGATCTCGGGCCGTTCCTGCAGCACCAAAAAAGTATCGTCCTCGCGCGTCATGGCGACCCTGATACCGCCCGCCTGCAACAATTCGCTTTTGAGGGCCTTTGCCAGGCCCAGCACGATATCCTTCTCGCGCACGCCGTCCTGAACGGCTCCCGGATCCTTCCCGCCATGGCCGGCATCGATGACGACCAGCGGGCGGGACCGGTCTTGCGGGCCGGAGATTTCTGGAAGGTCGACCGGATCGCCAGCCTCGGGCAGCGCCAGCCTCAACACATAGTCCCGGCCCAGATGCGGCACCGGGATCGTAAGGCCGAACGCATAAAGGGCGCCCACCAGGATTAGCGGCGCGAGAAAGATAAGCCAGATCTGCGTTCTGAGCGACATACGGCGCGATGCTTAGGGCGTGGCGGGGGCGAAGCGCAATATGGTTGCCGCTTCGGCGACAGGGTGCTAGCACGATTGTCCCAAGCCGAACCGGCTTTTCCAAGATGGCAACGGTTCGGCAACCCATGCAGCCCTACGTGTGCTGCCGGGTACGACAACAGGTTGAAGCGACAATGCAAATCCGCCCCGCCAACACCACGACGCAGCCTGCGGGCCGCGCCGTGTGTCATGGCCAGGCGATTGCGGACACTCACCGCCTTGCATTGCCTGCAGACACGCATTTCCGAGGCCGGACGGCAGAGCGTCCAGCCCCTTTCATACCGACCGCACGCGCTTTCGATGCGCGCGGTCTTCACACATATCTGCGCCCCTCCCCTGTCTCTCGCATCCCCATAGGGGCTGTCTGGCGGGGGCATGGCGCATGGAGAATACTACATGGCAACGCGCATGCTTATCGATGCGCGCCACACGGAAGAAACCCGGGTGGCGGTCCTCAAGGGAAACCGGATTGAGGAGTTCGACTTTGAATCTGCCGATCACAAGCAGATCAAGGGAAATATCTATCTGGCCAAGGTCACGCGGGTTGAACCCTCGTTGCAGGCCGCGTTCGTAGATTTCGGCGGCAATCGCCACGGCTTCCTCGCCTTCAGCGAAATCCATCCCGATTATTACCAGATTCCGCAGTCCGACCGCGAGGCACTGCTTGCTGAAGAAGCAGAAGCGGCAGAGGAAGAAGCTCGTCTTCGCGCAGAGGAAGAAGACCGCGGCGAAATGCCCGGTGACGAATACGATGCTGAAGACGAGGAAAGCGGCGAAGCTCTTGCCGAGGACCTCGCCGAAGACGGTGTCGAGGAAATCGATACCTCCGACAAGGAAAAGGTCGCCACGATCGAGGAAGGTCACGTCGATGGCGACGATGACGATTCCGACGACGAGGACGACGACGACGACGAAAGTTCGGAGGAATCTGGCAAGCGCGGTCGCCGTGGTCGTGGACGCCGCCAGGGCAAGGGTAAGGGCAAGGGCCGCAGCCGCGCCAAGGAAGTCGACGACGTGCGCGCACGTCGCCAGGCGCTTCGCCGCCGTTACAAGATTCAGGACGTTATCCAGCGCCGCCAGGTCCTGCTCGTACAGGTCGTGAAGGAAGAGCGCGGCAACAAGGGCGCCGCCCTCACCACCTATCTCAGCCTTGCGGGCCGCTATACCGTCCTCATGCCGAACAGCAGCCATGGCGGCGGTATTTCGCGCAAGATCAACTCGGCCAGCGACCGCAAGCGGCTGAAGCAGATCGTGGGCGACCTCAACCTGCCCAAGACCATGGGCCTGATCGTTCGCACGGCAGGCATCTCGCGCACGAAGACCGAGATCAAGCGCGATTTCGACTATCTCGCCCGGCTGTGGGACGGGATCCGCGAAACGACGCTGTCGAGCAGTGCGCCCAGCCTGATTCATTCCGACAGCGACCTGATCAAGCGCGCCATCCGCGACATTTACAACCGCGAGATCGAGGAAGTCGTTGTCGAGGGCGAGGATGGCTACAAGGCGGCGAAACAGTACATGAAACTGCTGATGCCCAGCCACGCACGCCGGGTGAAGGCCTATTCCGATCCCGTTCCGCTGTTCCAGCGCTATGGCGCCGAAGACCAGCTTCGCGCCATGTACGACCCGGTGGTCCAGCTCAAATCGGGTGGCTACCTCGTCATCAACCCGACCGAAGCGCTCGTCTCGATCGACATCAACTCCGGCCGCTCCACCAAGGAGCATGGCATCGAGCAGACCGCGCTCGCGACGAACCTGGAAGCGGCGAAAGAAATCGCTCGCCAGCTGCGCCTGCGCGACATGGCGGGCCTGGTCGTCATCGACTTCATCGACATGGAGCGGATGGGCAATATCCGGAAGGTCGAGCGGTGCATGAAGGATGCGCTGAAGAACGACCGCGCGCGCATCCAGGTCGGCCGGATTTCCGGCTTCGGCCTGATGGAAATGAGCCGCCAGCGCCTGCGCACGGGCGTGCTGGAGGCATCGACCCGCGAATGTCCGCATTGTGACGGCACGGGACTGGTCCGCACCGCGTCCAGCGCCGGTCTTTCGGCCCTGCGCCTGATCGAGGACGAGGCTGCCAAGGGCAAGGGAACCACGATTACCCTGTCCGCCAGCACCGAGGCTGCCGTGTACCTGCTGAACAGCAAGCGTTCGGAACTCCAGGAAATCGAAGATCGCTACAATGTCAGCGTCGAAGTCGTGCCCGAAGGCGAGGACGAAGGCGCGAAGATGACCATTGGCAGTTCGGGTCCCAAACCTACCGAAGCCCCGAAGTTCGAGCCTATCGTCGATGAAGACGACGACGCGGATGACGATATCGCGGCAGATGACGACGAGGACGGCGACGACCGTGATGACGACCGTGATGACGATCGTCCGCGCAAGAAACGCCGCCGCCGGGGTGGCCGTGGTCGCAACAAGAACCGCAATCAGGACGGCGACAATTCCGCCGACGATAACTCGGACGAGAACGCCGACGACACTTCGTCCGATGCATCGGGTACTGGCGACGGCGACGACGAAAACGGGGACCGCCCCAAGAAGCGTCGTCGGCGCGGTGGCCGCAGGCGTGGCGGACGTGGTCGCGGCGGCAATAATGGCGGCGAGAACGGCTCGGACAACTCCGAAGCGAACGAAGGCGATGCCGCAAACGGCGCCGAACAGCTGGAGGAAGTGTCGGAGCATGTGAAGGACGACATGGCGGTTGTCGCCGGTCCGGACGATGCGCCGGAAGCTGCGGAAGCTATGGCTGAAGACGACCAGCCGGCGGAGAAGCCCAAGCGCAAGCGCGCCCCGCGCAAGAAAGCGGACATCACGCCGGACAGCGCCTCTGCCGAGGTCGAAGCGACCGACAAGGAAGAGAAACCGAAACGCAAGCGAGCTCCCCGCAAGAAGGCAGACGCCGACGAGAAACCTGCCGGTGGCGAAGACGCCTCCGAAGCAACTGAGGAGAAGCCTAAGCGCAAACGCGCCCCTCGCAAGAAAGCCGAGGTTGCTGCCGAGGAAGTTGCCGAACAGGTGAAGGAAGACGCCGCGGTGGTTTCCGGCCCCGACGACGCTCCGCAAGCGGCTGAGGCGATGGCCGAGGAAGAGGAAAAGCCTGCCAAGCCCAAGCGCGGCGGCTGGTGGCAGCGCACCTTCGGCGAATAAAACTCCGTCGCCAGGAAAAGATCGGCCCGCACATTCTTTCGGGAATGTGCGGGCCTTTTCTTACCCAAGCATCAAAAGTCCTGCGGCGACCAAATCTCGTTGTCAGGCGCCCCGTTTCACGCCGATTCCCCATTCCATCCAGCCGACGGTTTTGGGCGTTCCCGGCGCATAACGCGCACCGAGGCGCTCCACATCGAAGCCGCCCTTCGCTACTGCACCGCTGACGGGCCGGGTCAGGTGACAGCCCCCGGCCAGCGGTTTCCAGTACGGTTCAATCCGCCGCTGCCACTTGATAACCCTTCGTTCCGGCGCGCGGCCATGCTCGAGGTAAAGCAGCCTTCCTCCCGGCTTCAGGATACGGCGCAGCTCGCTCAGGACCTGCGACTGGTCGTTCACGGAACACAGCGTGTAGGTGCAGACGACCGTGTCGAAACTTGCATCGGCGAACGGGATGGCCTCCCCTACCCCTTGCCGAATATCCGCAGCCCAGCCCTTCCGTTCGGCCTCTGCGCGGGCATAGTCGAGAAGCTTTTCCCCCGGGTCTATCCCGGCATAGCTGGTGACGGAGCTTTGTTCGTAGAAACGCTGGTTGATACCGCCGCCACAACCGATCTCGAAGACATCGCCGCTTGCGAGCGGCACGATTTTCGATCGAAATTTCATGATTGCCGGCGTTCCGCAGGCCAGCCTTATGACACGCGGTACGCCGTGCCGTTCCCACCACTGAGCAAGTCCCATGCCGAACCTCCAGTCCTTCGCGTAAAGAAGTATGGCACATTTTTTCCCGGAACAGGAGAATGCTCCTCGATACATCGCCCGACGAAAACGGCGGGCGCCTGATACGCTTTGCGACGAGGCGGGACTTCCCCCGCACTCGCATTGCGCCTAAGCGCGCGGGAAACAGCGCGAGAATTTTGCATGACGGGAATCGCCCCCCTTTCCATCCCCGAAGAAGCCAAGGAACGCATCAAGACGCTGTTCATGGCCAAGCATGCCCTCTGGGGAGGCGGGATGCACCCGGAGGATGGCAACCATGCAATCTATCATCACGAGGTCCGTACGACGCTCGAAAGCCTCGGGCTGAACCTGGAATTCGCCAACAGCTACGACGTTCTGTTCGAACCCCCGCAGGTCGATTTCATCTTCCCGCTCCTCAATCGCGGCGGCTTCGTGAACTCCGAGATGCTGATCCCGGTGCTCAGCAACATGCACCGCATCCCGTATCTGGGCGCGATGCCGTTCCTGCGCGGGCTGGGCGACGACAAGAGCGTGTCGAAACTGGTGTGCGACCATGCGGGCGTGCCGACTGCCCCGTGGTTCGGATATCGCCGCGGGGCGCCGGTGCTGGAGAAGGACCTGCCGCCATCCCCGGACGGCCGCTGGGTCATCAAGCCCAACGCCTCCTCGGCCAGTTGGGGCATCTCGGACGCGCATGACTGGCAGGGTGTCACGAATGCGATCGCCAATATCCACGGGCAGGGTCACGACGCCATCGTCGAGCCGTATCTCGACGGGTACGACGTGCAGTGCGCCTTCATCACGATCAACGACCGGCCGACGGCCCTTCCCATGCTCTGGTACGAGCGGGAAGACACGCAGAAGCTGTGGACCTATTACGAGAAACGCGACCTGGTCCAGAATACCGAGAAAGCGGCGCTCAAGCGGTTCGAACACGCAGACCTTGCCGCCAAGGTCGAGGATTACGCCAAGCGGGTTGCGCAGGAATTCGTCCCGTTCGATTACGGGCGGATCGAATTTCGTGTCGACCTCAAGACCGGCGACATCAATTTCATCGAGATCAATCTCAACTGCAACCTCTGGTCGGAAAAGGTCATGGCCAAGGCTGCAGCGCAGGCCGGGTTCAGCCATGCCGACCTGCTGGAAACACTGCTTGCCGAAGCATGGCGCCGCAACGGCCTGATTCCGGCGCCGGGCACCTGACGGAGAAACACCGATGTCTGCAACCGCCATTACTGTCATCGTCCTTGCCGCCCAGCGGACCGGAGTGATCAATCCGCTCGCGACCCGTGCCAGCGTCAGTCACAAATGCCTCGCCCCCATTCGCGGCAAGGCACTGATCCGCCACGTCATGGAAACGCTGGTTACGGTGCCGAATGTGGAGGCGATCCGGGTTTCCGTAGAACCCAAGGTCCATGCGGAACTCGAAGTCGTTCTGGCCGACTATGCCTCGCCCGAATTGCCCATCACCCTTGTCGCCAGCGACGAGAATATCGTGGAAAGCGTGGTGAAGGCCGCCGGGGAGAGCGAAGGGCCCTTCGTGGTGACGACCGCCGACAATGTCCTGCTGACCCGCGACGCCGTGGCACAGGTCGTCGATGCCATGCGGGAAGCCGATGCCGTCATCGGCATCGCGCGCGAGAAGAACGTGAAGGCCGCGCACCCCGAAGGCCAGCGCAATTACTACGGCTTTTCTGATGGCGGGATCGCCAACTGCAATCTCTACGGACTGTCGAGCCGGAAGGCATTCAAGGCGGCAGAGGTTTTCCGCGAGGGCGGGCAATTCATGTCCAATCCCGGCCGGATGATCCGCGCATTCGGACTGCTGAACATCGTCCTGCTGCGCGCCGGCCTGATGAAACTGCATCCTGCAATGGAGGTGTTGAGCGACCGGCTGGGCGCCACGGTAAAGGCTGTCGAATTCGAAGACGGCGCGCTGGCAATCGATGTCGATAACGAGCGGACCTATGCCGTATGCGAGGAACTGCTGCCAGGCCGTCCGGCGAAGGTATGAAGCGGGAAGCCCGAAGGCACGAAGCCTAGTCTTGTACGCGCTCACCCTTCCAATCGAACTGATAGCCGCTGTCTTCCGGCCCCAGGCCGTCGATCACGGACAGCAGATTGCCTGCAGCCTCGTCGGCCCCGGTCAGTTGCCCTTCCGGCAGGTTCGACTGGAATGGCAGGGACAGGTCCGTATCGACCGTCCCCGGGTGAAGCGAGACGGCAAGCGCCTGCTTGTGCGTGCGTGACAGCTCAATGGCGAAATTCCGCACCAGCATGTTGAGCGCCGCCTTGGATGCGCGGTAGCTGTGCCAGCCCCCGATACGGTTATCGCCGATCGAACCGACCCGTGCCGACAGGGCTGCGAAGACGCTCCGCTCTTTCCGGTCGAACAAGGGTAGCAGGACTTTCGCAATGAGGGCCGGCCCGATCGCATTCGCCCGCATTACCCGCTCCATCGTATCGGCATCGATCTGCCTTACGCTCCGCTCGGGGCCTTTTCCGTCCGGCAGGGTCAGGACGCCGGTTGCAACGATCACCAGTTGCGGGGGCGCATCGGCTATCAGCTTGCCGACCGCATCCAGCGAAGCAGGGTCGTCATAGTCGAAGCGGAAGGGAAGGATGCTGTCTTCTGCGGGCACGTCCCCGCTGCGCGAGCCGGCATAGATGGTTTCAACCCCGCGCGTTTGCAGGATCCGTACCAGCGCATTGCCGATCCCGCCGCTCGCGCCGAAAACAGCCGCGCGGGTAAAGGGGGGGTATTGTCCGTCTGCCATGCGATCAGGACGATCGGCGGTGTCACAATGTTCCGTTTCCGCAACAGAAAGGCTTGTTGGAAGATAGGCCGTTCGGCCAGCTTGTGTCGCGCGGCGTAATCGTTAGATAGAGGGCCAGAAACAGCAGGATCTCGATAGACCAATGGCCACTTTTACCCTCCCAAAGAATTCCAAGATTCGCGAGAACGGTGAGACGCACCGCGCCGAAAGCGGTGGCCGGGTGAAGAAATTCAAGGTCTATCGTTACGACCCCGACGCAGGGGAAAACCCACGTTACGACACGTTCGAAGTCGATCTGGACGATTGCGGACCGATGGTCCTCGACGCGCTGTTCAAGATCAAGAACGAGATCGATCCGACGCTGACCTTCCGCCGTTCCTGCCGCGAAGGTATCTGCGGTTCCTGCGCGATGAACATGAACGGGAAGAACGGGCTGGCCTGTACTTCCGCCATCGAGGACATGAAGGGCGAAATCCGCATCACGCCCCTGCCCCACATGGAAGTGATCAAGGACCTGGTTCCCGACTTCACGCATTTCTACGCCCAATATGCCAGCATCCGCCCCTGGCTGCAGACCGTGACCCCGACCCCCAGCGGCAAGGAACGCCTGCAATCGCCGGAACAGCGTGAACAGCTGGACGGGCTTTACGAGTGCATCCTGTGCGCCTGCTGTTCGACCGCGTGTCCGTCCTATTGGTGGAACAGCGACAAGTTCCTTGGCCCCGCCATCCTTCTGCAGGCCTATCGCTGGTTGGCGGACAGCCGGGACGAGATGACGGGCGAGCGTCTGAACGAGCTGGAAGATCCCTTCCGCCTCTATCGCTGTCACACCATCATGAACTGCGCCAATGTCTGTCCCAAGGGCCTCAGCCCGGCGAAAGCCATCGCCGAAACCAAGAAGATGATGGCCGAACGCACGATCTGATCGCGCGTGAAGAACCCGCCCAGCTTCTTCGACTGCGAGCCGGTCGATGGCGAACCCGGCTGGTATAGCTGGGACCTGAAGGACGACACCCGCTTCAATGCCGTCGTCATGGGGCCCTTGCGCGTGCGGCAGGAAGGCGAGCGGGCGCGTCTGCGCATGATGCCGCAGCAGAGGCATACCAATCTGCAGGACATGATCCACGGCGCAATTACGCTGTCGCTGATCGACATCGCCTTGTTTGCAGGGATGCACATGCTCCGCGAAAGCGATGCCGGAATGGCCGTCACGCTGGAACTGTCGACCCAGTTCACCGGGGCCGGAAAGGTCGACCGGCCATTGGACGCCGTGGTCGAGGTGATGCGCGAAACAGGGCGCCTGATGTTCCTCAGGGGCGAAGTCGTACAGGGCCCGGACGACAGCCACCTTGTCGCAGCCTTCAGCGGGATCGTGCGCAAGGCATCGGCTCCGAAAGAGCGGTCGTGAGCGGCATACTGGCGCGTTATGACGGGCTGGTCGCGTCCGGCGAACTACGCCCGGACGACGAGCAAGCGGCCGTCGCTGCCAGGCTGGAAACATTGCAGGCGGCCTTGGAAAAAAGCGAGGAAACCGGCTTTTTCGGGAAGCTTTTCGGCAAGACACCGCAGCAGCCTGAAGGCGTCTACATGTGGGGCGGCGTCGGGCGCGGAAAATCCATGCTGATGGACCTGTTCCACGCTACGCTGGAGATTGAGGGCAAGCGCCGCGCTCATTTCCACGCCTTCATGCAGGACGTCCATCGCCGCCTGCGCGAGGCCCGCAAGAGCGAGACGGGCGATCCCATCCCGCCCGTGGCGGCGGATATCGGTGCGGATCTGCAATGCCTCGCCTTCGACGAGATGGTGGTGAACAACAGCGCCGATGCGATGATCATGAGCCGGCTGTTCCGCGCGCTGATCGTCGATGAAGGCGTATCCATCATTGCCACATCGAACAGGCCGCCTTCGGATCTCTACAAGGACGGACTGAACCGCGAGCATTTCCTGCCCTTCATCGCCTTGATCGAGGACCGTCTGGACGTCCTGCCACTGAACGGGCCGACCGACTATCGCCTCGACCGGCTCGGCGACCTCGAAAACTGGCATACCCCGCTGGGGGACGAGGCTACGGCGCAGGTTCGCGAGGCTTTCTTCAGGCTGACCGATTACGAGCCGGAGGATGGCGAAGTGCCATCGATGGAGCTGCCGGTCGGCGACAAGCGATCCCTCCATGTACCCAAGGCGCTGAAAGGCGTGGGTGTCTTCAGTTTCAAGCGGCTGTGCGGGGAAGCGCGGGGCGCGCCCGACTACCTCGCCATTGCGCAGGAATTTCACACCGTCATCATCGTCGGCATCCCGCAAATGGGCCCCGATATGCGTAACGAGGCCGCGCGCTTCGTCACCCTGATCGATGCCCTGTACGAATACCGCGTCAAGTTGTTTGCGACCGCAGATGCGGAACCTGACGATCTCTATACGGCGGGCGACGGCAGCTTCGAATTCGAACGCACGGCCAGCCGCCTGATGGAAATGCGCAGCGCCGATTACATGGCGCTGGGGCACGGGGCGTCCGGAGAAGAAAAGTAGGAACTGGACGCCCGCGCTGGACTTTAGACCCGCGCGGAAAGTCGGCCCAGCGATCGCTCCAGCATCATCAATTGCCACAGCACCCGGCTGTTATCGGACCGGCCCGAGATGTGGTCTTCCGCCAGTGTCGCCATGCGGGACGAATCGAGCCAACCCGACGCTGCCAGCGCGCCGCTTTTCGCCACTTGCCGCGCTTCGCCGGCCAGCGGGCCGCGAAACCACTGCGCCACAGGGGTGACGAACCCCATCTTCGGCCGATACAGGATATCGTCCGGCAGGTAGCGCTCCATCGTGTGCTTCAGCAGGTATTTCCCCTGCCTGCCCCTGATGCGCGAACGGTGCGGCAGGCCCGCGGCGAATTCGATCAGGCGGTGATCGAGAAGCGGCTCGCGCGCTTCCAGGCTTACGGCCATGCTGGTCCGGTCGACCTTTGTCAGGATGTCTCCGGGCAGCCAGAATTTCAGGTCCGCATATTGCGCCCGGTCGAGACCGCTTCGTGCAGGAGCATCTCGCATCAGTTCGAGGAAGGGTTGCTCGGCCGTATATTCGCCAAGGGCGCGGCGCATCTCGCCTGTGTAGAGCAAGCCGCGCTGTTCGGGTGCGAGAGCGGAGAGACCGCGGGCATAACCCTCGTCCCCATCGCTGGCGAGCGACTGGAAGGTCGATTTGGCGCGCAGGAAACGCGGTGCCCAGTCCGCTTTCGGCCAGACCTTCCCAAGCGTGCCGAAAACAGGCCCACGCAGGCCTTGCGGCAGCAGGCCCCTCACCTGTTCCTCCCGAGCGTGGAACACCTGCCTCCTGTAACCGGCAAACGCCTCGTCCGCGCCGTCTCCGGATAGCGCCACGGTCACGTTCTCGCGTGCCAGTTCGCACACGCGCAAAGTCGGCAGGGCGGATGCGTCGGCGAAGGGTTCGTCGAACATCGCGGCAAGAGAGTCCACGGCGCCGAAATCGTCCGGATCGACGATCCGTTCGCGGTGATCGGTCGAGAACAGGGCGGCCACCCTTTGCGCGTGCGACGTCTCGTCGAGAGCCGCCACATCGAACCCGATCGAACAGGTATTGACCGGCGCGCCGCTGTTCTCCGCCATCAGCGCAACGACGCTGGACGAATCCACGCCGCCCGACAGGAACGCCCCCAGCGGGACGTCGGACACCATGCGCGAAGTCACCCCTTCGCGAAGATGATGCAGCAATTGCGCCGAGAGGTCGGCTTCCGATCCGCTATGGCGCTTGCTGAAGTCGACATCCCACCACTGGACGGGGCGCGCCGGTTCCGCATCGTGTCGCAGAAGCCGGTAGTGGCCGGCACCCAGTTTCTCGACCCCTTTCAGGATCGAACGGTGGTCGGGGACATATCCCCAGGCGAGATAGTCCTCCACCGCCCTGGGATCGATATCGCGGCGGAGCAGCGGATGCGCGAGAAGGCCTTTCAGCTCGCTGGCGAAAGCGAAGCTGCCGTCACTGAGCTGCGCCGTGAACAGCGGCTTCACCCCCAGCCGGTCGCGCGCCAGGAACAGGGTCCGGTCGCCATGGTCGTAAAGTGCGAAGGCGAACATTCCGTTCAAGCGGCGCAGGCAGTCCGGGCCCCATTTCTGCCAGGCGGCGAGGATGACTTCGGTATCGCCATCGGTCCGGAAAACCGCGCCGAGACCGGCGAGTTCGCGCCGCAGCTCGGCAAAATTGTAGATCTCGCCATTGAAGACGATGGTCGCCCGGCCATCGGAGGAATGCATCGGCTGCGGCGACCCTTCGAGATCGATGATCGACAAGCGCCTGTGGCCGAGACCAACACCCTGCGCGGTCCATACTCCGGAACCGTCCGGGCCGCGGTGAGCCAGCGTGTCGGTCATCTGGCGCACGCGGGCCGGGTCCACCGGCTTCGGCGTCCCGACATGGAAAAGGCCTGCGATCCCGCACATGGCCGAGGCGCTAGGGCGTATCCAGAAGGCCGTCCATCCAGACGTCCTGCGGACCTGTGGACCGGCGGAATGCGGCAATGGCTTCGTCTGCCAGTATACCCGGCCTGTCTTCGGCCGAGACGATGACCGTCAGGGCCGGACGCGGCGTCAGCAGCAGCTTGTCGCGCATCGCCTCAAGCGTCAGGCGTGCCGCGCTGGCCGTGGTCACGTCCCCGATGCGCCAGCTGGTCTGCGCCAGCCGCTTCACCGATCCCAACGCAAAGAGATAATCCGAGGTCGCATCGGGCCTGCTTTCGCCGGAGCGAAGCCAGCGCCAGTCCGTGTCGGGCACCAGCGCCCCTTCCCCATACGCCGCCGGATCGCGTCCCGGTCCCTGCGTGGCATAGGCGGCTGCAAACAGATCTACGCGGCGCCCTTCCCCATCGACATAGGACGTGAGCAATCGCAGATCGGCTCCGCTAGCGCGCGGCTCCCAGTCCAGTTGCATCGATGGGGTTTCCTGCATCCAGCCGTCCACCTCCGGGGCCACAAGCCGGTCCGGGAGATCTGCTTCGAGCCGCGATGCAAGGGTGTTCCACGCAGCGAAAATCAGGATGATTGCTGCAATCGCAAGAAGGTTGTTCCGCCCCTGCGCCGTGAAAGCCTCCAGCTTCGAGAAAAACCTGCTTTCTGCCAATGCTTGCCCGTCGATTCCCGGCTCCTCCGGATCGCGGTCGAAGAAGCGCCACGCCGCCCCCAAAATCACGGCAACTACGATGGCGAAGAATATCCAGCCATAGAAAATGTGATCGAAGCCCGCAGCGAACTCGATACCCTGCGACTGGGCGATATAGATCGTCCCCCACGCGCGGACCCCGTTGGCGATGATCGGCACGGCGATGCAGGTCGCCATGAAGGCCAGCCTGCGGCCCCACCTCTCGAAGCATGTCTGGGCGACCAGCACGCCCAGGGCTATCATCGCGATCAGGAACTTCACGCCGGAACACGCCTCGGCCACTTCGAAAAGACCGGCAGGCGTATCGATGAACACGCCGTCGATGACCGCCGGGATGCCGCTGATGCGGGTGAGCCAGATGACCACGTCCGCGGTAATCATCTGCAGGGCCGGTACCAGTTCGTCACCGAACGGCACGAGGAAGACCATGTAAGCCAGCGGGAACAGCAGGCCAGCCGTTACCCGCGGCCCGAGTATCGCGAGAACACTCATCTGCAGCGCGCCCACCGCTCCGGCCTGAGCCACGATGTTCACGCCCGCCAGTTCTCCCAGCAGCCAGACGAACAGCGCACCGGCGACGAGCACGAAGCCAGGCCACCAGCCGAGCGGCTGCAGCTTGGCAAGCTCTGTCCGTCGCAGCCAGACAAGCCATGCGACGATGGGCGGGATGAACAGGATGTGGTTGTAGGTGGAGATGTTCCACCACTGTACCGCCATTTCGGCCCAGGCACTTGCCGTCAGGACCATCAGGGCGATCCAGCTCAGCGCGAGATGGGCTAGCGGCCTGCGCCAGGTCATCGGCAGGCGCGAGCGCCACCTTCCGGACCTGATGCCTTGCAGGGCGATGTCAGGCGGCATAGCGTAGCTCGCCCGTCATGATGTCATGGAGCGGAGCCAGCATGGCCTCCCACCCCTGCTCCCGCACTACGAAATCGCGAGCGGACTGCGCGATACGTGATGCAAGGTCGGCATCGCCGTGAAGCCTGTCCACGGCCTCCGCGAAATCGGCATCACCGCATGCAATGACGAAATGCGTGCCGTCGGCGGCGTCTATGCCCGTTGCCGCTTCGGGGGATAGGATGACCGGGCGTGCCATGGCCATGGCCCCCAGCACCTTGTTCTGGATACCCCGTGCGATGGTGAGTGGCGCAACCACCATGTCGGCCGATCGAAGAAATGGCTTCACGTCAGGAACTTCGCCCCAGATGCGAACACCCGGCTCTCCATCGCGGCTCTTCAGTGAAGGGACCGGCGCGCGGCCGACACAGTGGAACACCGCGTGCGGATGCTGCTTGCGAATGCGGGGCAGGATATCGTCGATCATCCGCAGCGCCGCATCCACATTGGGCGGATAATCCATCTGCCCGGTGAAAACGAGATTGGGGCCGATTGCCTTCTTTAGCGCTGGGTGGGTTGCCGTCTGCTGCGGGTCGAAAGTCACCGTATCGATCCCGTTCCGGATTGCGCGAATGTTTGCACCGGCGGGGTACTCCATGCGCGAGGCGAGCAGGCCCGCCTCGTTGTCGCTGATCAGGATGACCGTGTCCGCCCGGTGCGCCAGCCGTTCTTCCTCCCGTGCAAGGATGCGACCTTCCCGCCGGTCGATGATGGCGCGTGCGGAGTTCTTTTTGCCGTAAGCCTCGAACTTCGCCGAATCGACATCGCACAAATCGATCACGACCCGCCCGCCGAAACTGTCGGGAATATACTGCCCCATCTGGCCCGAGAAGACGAAGATGGCGTCGATTGGACTGCGCGCGATCGTGTCGTCGATAAAGGCGCGGATGCGGCGATGGTCGAATGCCGTGAGACTGACCGGTTTGCCGGCGAGCACTGCCTCCACCCCGGCAAGGGCAAGCGGCTTCGTCCGGCGGACCAGGCAATGGCTTTCGCATATAGCCGCAAGATCGGCCTCGGCTGCCATGTCCGCATCCGTTTCCCCGAAGGTCGCGGCGTGGACCCGGTGCTCTTTCGCGAGGGCCCGCAGCAGGTGGTGCGACCGTATCTTGTCACCGCGATCCGGCGGGAACGGGATACGGTGGGACAGGAACAGGATTTCCCCCATCACGCCAGTCCACGGGCAATGGGCGGACCGACCATGTTCGCCACGCCGAGCGGCAGCTTCTTCCACAGCTCGATCTTGCGGCTGTAGGCCTCGCTCGTCGGGTCGACATTGCGCGCCTGCGACGGATTGGCGGACCAGCTCGAATAGGTCAGCGGCTTCGGTTCGAAGCCCCAGTTCTTCTTGAACGCGAAGGGACCGCTGCCGGTCTTGCTGCGTCCGAAATCGAATGCGACACAGCCTTTGCGCCGGGCATGGCACATCAGCTCGTAATACATGACTTCGTTCGCGCGCAGGGTCCGTGCGTCCCATACGCCCCCGCCCCAATAGGGCATGACGTCGCCACGGTGGTAAAGCGACAGGACGCTGGCGACGGGACGGTCGCCGTCCCACACCGTCAGGATATCGGCATCGTCGCCAAACGCGTCCAGCATTGCGCCGAACAGGCTTCGCGGGAAGACCGGCGTGCCCAGATTGCGGACACTCTCGGAGTAACAGGCATAATGCGCCGCCCGGTCGGTCTCCCCGTTGCCCGTGCTTATGCGAAAGTCGTTCTTCAGTCCCTTGCGGACCTCGGCGCGGGCCTTGCGCGGGATGGCGAGCAATTGCGCCTCGTCGTCTTCGGCAAGTCCTGCGCGAAAACCGCAATGGCTGTCAGACTGTATGGTCCAGCCTTCGAGGGGGTCCCCGCCGCGAAGCTCTACCGATGCACAGGCCCGGCGCTCCGCCAGTTCGCACGCAGCCCGGGCAAGGCGCCGCGCGGTGCGCGGATCGCTTGCCAGAATGCCTCCCTCGACCCCGAAGCCGCTCGAAACGAGGGCGCGTGGAAATACGAGGGAATGCACCTCGGTCAGGGGCAGCCAGCCGATGATGGCGCCGCCCCGTTCCGCCAGCAGGCCGAGGGCTGTCTGGCCTGTGCCCTGCTCCACCGCCTTCAGCCAGCGTGGCAGGTGGAACGGGGACCCGGCGTTCGCGAAAACAAATTGCTCGATCCGCGCGGCTTCGCCGGGATCGGACAGGGCCGCCAGCGTCAGGACCTCGTCACACAGGCCGAAAGGCGCATTCACGCAGCAAGCTCCGTCGCATGCGGCGTCTCGCGGTGGGCGAGTGCATCCATCCGGCCCCATTCGAATTCGTGGACCAGTTCACCCAGCTTGCCGGCCATCTTGTCGAGATTGGTGTAGTGACGAAGGCGCGATTTCACCGGCGCATTCTCGACCCGCGGCTGCTTCGGGTCGATTTCCCAGGGGTGGAAATAGAACACGGCCGGACGCTCGTCGCGCCGGTTGACCTGCCTTATGGCCCACCGGCTGAAGGCGTAGGGCAGGACGCGGAAGAAGCCGCCACCGCCTGCCGCGACACGCTTGCCGCCGAGGATGGCCGTGGTCACCGGGATTTCCACAAGGTCCGACCACGGAAGCGGGCGGAATGCGAAACGCGGCGCTTCCCGCCAGCCGTAATGATCATGGGTGACCGGCGCCACGCTGGAGGAATAGACATATCCCTGCTCCGCCAGTTCCATGTAAGCCCACGGCGTGCGGTGGTCAATCGAGAAGCTGGGCGCACGGTAGCCGGTCACGCGCTGGCCGGAAGCATCCTCCAGGATCATGCGCGCCAGCTTCAGGTCGCCGGCAAACTGCTTGCGGTCGAAAGTAAAAACGCGCGCGTGGTCATAGCCATGGCTGGCAAGTTCGTGCCCGCGTTCGACGATGCGGCGCATCAGCGGCGCATTGCGCTTCGCCACCCAGCCCAGCGTGAAGAACGTCGCCTTCACGTCCGCTTCGTCGAACAGGTCGAGGATGCGCAGGACGTTGTCTTCCACCCGGCTGGCCAGGCTGTCCCAGTCGTCGCGCTCGATCACGGTTTCGAACGCGCCGACCTGGAACCAGTCTTCCACGTCGACGGACAGGCCGTTTACGACACGCGGCTTGGCTGAGGCTGTTACCTGCATGGGAGGGATCGCTTTTTTCGTAGTCAGGCCGCGCGTCGTTCGTCGCGCTCGATCCATTCGATCAGGATCGTGAGCACGTGACGGACAGACTGTTCCTGTTCGTCGACCCGCGCTTCCAGCGCGCTCAGGCGGTGGGAAATATCGGCGGAAACCGGCGTCGTATCGGACAGTTCGACGACGGCCTGCTGCAACTCGGCAATCTGGGCGTCACGCTCTGCCAGCAGCGCCTCGACTTGTTCCATGTCGACCCGCGGCGCGTGATTGAGCGGCGCGGGGGAGGTGACCTCCTTTTCCGCCTTCGCCATCGGCTTTGGCGCCGCTTCGGGGAAGGTGTTGTCGTTCGCCATTTCGTCCATCACCGATGCCAGCATCGACGCATCGATCCGCGTGCGCTGTTCGACAGCACCCAGCAGCAGGAGACGAGTCACGATCTGGTTCACGCGGCGCGGAATGCCGGCGGTCGCCTGATACAGCTCGGCGAACACGCGCTGGTCGAAAGCCGGATTGCCGTCCCAGCCCACGCATTGCAGGCGGTGTTCGATATAGGGCTGCAATTCGCCCGGCTCCATCGCGTCGAGATGGTGCGCGGCGATCACGCGCTGGCGCAGTTGCTCTAGCTCTTCGTGATTGGCGAGCGTGGCGCGAAACTCCGGCTGGCCCAGCAATAGTAGCTGGAGAAGCGGGTGGCTGCCGAGCTGGAAGTTCGAAAGCATCCGCAACTCTTCCAGCGCTTCGACCGAAAGGTTCTGGGATTCATCGACCACCAGCAGGCACCGGCGCCCGGCCCGCGCTTCCTCGTGTAGGAAGTCCTCGATCGCACCCAGCGCGCTGGCCTTGTCATGGCCCTCGATATCCAGGCCGAAGCTTTGGGCGACGATATGGACCAGTTCTTCCCCGTCGAGATTGCTGGTCACGATCCGGCCCACCGTCAGGCGTTCCGGGTCGATCTTCTTCATCAGATGGGCGACCAGCGTCGACTTGCCCGCGCCCACCTCGCCGGTGATCACGATGAAGCCTTCGCCTTGCGCCATGCCATAGCCGAGATAGCTCAGCGCCTTGCGGTGCGTGATGCTCTCGAAATAGAAATCCGGATCCGGCGTCAGCTGGAACGGTCGCCCGGTCAGGCCATAGAAATCGTCAAACATGCTGTGTCCCCGGATCAGAAGTCGTAGCGCAGGCCGAACAGGGCGGAGGCCGTTGTCAGGTCCTCCACCGACAATTCGCTGTCGAGATGGTCGATGGCGATGGCTGCGCGGGCCGACAGGCCCTGCCAGATGTACTGGTTGTACCCGGCCGATGCGCCAAGCACGGTCGCATCGCCCGCCGTGGGTGCGCCGTTGTCGATGTAGTTGATATAGGCATTGGCGTTGAAGCCGGCATCCCGGCCGATATCGCCGCTGACATAGACGGTCGCGTAGTAGTTCTCGTCCGTCAGGCCATCGACATTGCCAAGGATGGTGTTCTGCGCGGCGATGAAGGTGCGCCGGTCATAACCGAGGCCGATGCCGGTATTGATCCGTCCCAGTTGGCGCGAATAGCTGGCCGAGATACCGCGGCTGCGATAGGCGGCACTGCGAACGGACGACAACGCACCGCCAAGGCACGCCCCGCCATCCGCACCGGCTGTGCAGCCGTTGAAGTCCCCGGTCAACGGATTGCGCCCGGCAGTGAAGTCGGTCGACACATTGGCAAGCGCATTGTTCAGCTGACCGCCAAAGCCCGACACCGCATCGTAGACCGATACGTTGAGGGAGCTTCGCGCGTTCGGCGCGTAGGCGAAACTGCCGTAATAGGTGTCGCTGTCGTAGCGGCGGCCATAATGCGCCTCGAAAGCGGTGCGCGAGGACGGCCGCCAGACGACGCCGACATCCCAGATCAGCCCGTCGGTTTCGAAGGCGATCTGGCGCGGTGCGGATGTGTCGGTCACGAACCGGCCGCTCGCATCCACGACAGGATCGCCGGCCGCGTCGCGCACGACGTCGCGGCTGCTGACCTGCACGTCTTCGTACCCGACCCCGCCGACAAGAGCGACGGAAGGCGAGACCGGCACGGTGACGTCGGCCCGCGCATAGACGTCGCGGACACGCTGATCGAGGTTGGAGATGTCTTCCTGGTAGAAGCCGCCGCCGACACCCACGCCCACCGGCAGCACGTCGCCCGGACGCAATCCGGCATTCACGCTGGCCGAATGTACGGTGCTGTCGTCGAAGACATCGACGGGATCGCCGATGCCGTCGACCGGAACGATATCGGGGCCTTCCACGCGGTTGTAACCGAAGCGGTAATTTGCAGCGACCTGCGCCGCGCCCACATTGGTCGACAGGGTCGGACCGGCATAGACCGAGTAGATCTCGCCTTCGACATCCTGGCTGACACCCTCGACGGAATTGAAGGTGGATGACCCACTCTCACCCACGCGGGTACGTGCCGCGAGCGCGCCTGCCTCGACCGTCAGCACCTGCGGGACGACGGAGGTATAGCCTCGCGCAATGCCGGTCACCGTATCGCTGTCCACGGCGGCATCGCCATAGCCGATATTGCGTTCGTAACGGATCGATACGGAAGCACCGTTGTTGCGGCCCTGGACCGATGCATCGGCCCCGGCAGCCAGCTGGGTATAGGTCACGGTATCGCTGCCCGGCGAAAGTTCCTGCAGGACCACCTGGTTCACTTCCAGGTAGGGTTTGACGCGGGGCCTCTCCCGGGTCTGCAGCGGTTCGGCGCTGCTGACAGGGCCGCCGGCCTGCTGGCGACTGCTCCCCCCCGTAACTTCGTCATTCCCGTAATATTGCGCCTGCGCACAAACCGGCAGGGCAAGCGCTGCAAGAGCTACGGTTGTCTTGTAATGGACGCGCATGACCGGTGCCCTCACTTGTAATAGCTGCCGAAGCGGCGACCGCTCGGACTGAAATTGGTGGCGTTGAGCAGCATCTTGATGTCGTCGCAGGCGGACAGGAGGCGGTAGGAATCTTCCAGCGCGGTCCTTCCGGTCTGTTCTGCGCGGGCGACAAGGATCGCCTGCCCAACATGCTTGGCCAACTCGGCCGCGGTCGATGCGGCGAGCGCGGGCGGCGTGTCGAAAATGACCAGCCGGTCCGGATGACCCATGGTCAGCCGGTCGAGCACGTGCTGCGTCCGGTTGCTGGCGAGATATTCGGAATCGGCATTGGTCTGATTGCCGCTGGGCAGGACCCAGAGATTGCCGATATCGGTTCCGATGACATGGTCCTCGACGTCGCAATCGTCGTTGCTGAGGGCGTCCATGAACCCCGTCGATGCGGGAATACCCAGCATGTCCGGCAGGCTGGGCTTCGCGAAATCGGCGTCGACCAGCAATATCTCGAGGTCACGCTCGGCTGCGAGCGCGATGGCGAGATTGATCGCGCAATAGGTCTTCCCCTCGTCCGGATGGGGCGAGGAAATCAGGATCCGGCGGGAGGCCGAGGTTCCGCGATCGCGCGCTGCTTCCAGCACGTGCCGCTTCACGATGCGGAATTCTTCCAACAGCGCGCTGTTGCCGTCCTTGGGATTGATCAGGCCGTTTTTCGCAAGAATGTCCCGGTCGATGGAAACCGGCTTGCCGGTGAACGGTGTTCCGTATCCGCGTGCCTCGATCGTTGCCGGGGCGTGGGTCTTCTGGACGGCAGGGACGCTGGACGCCCGCTCCTCGGCCGGAGTTTCGGTGTCTGCGGAACCAGTCTCTTCCGGCGCCGCTTGATCATTCGCGCGCGCTGCCGAAGCGCCATGGTCCGGCTCGCGGTCGGTGACGGCAGGGCCGGCCTGTTCGGTGGCGGGCTTCCGCCGGACCGGACGCGCGCGTTTCATCGGGGCGTCGGCAAGCTTTCCGGGCATTGGCGCGGATCCGAAACTGTCGAGGCCGAATGCGCCGCTCGCCCGTTCGAACAGCGAGCTTTCGCCAGCCTTGCCAGTCTTGCTCTCATCGCCGTCCTCGGGAAGCGGGATCTTCTTGTGTTCGGTCATTACCTGATCCCCCTCACGCAACCGTGCCGACCTGGACGAATTCGATGCCGAGAAGGATCACGAACAATCCTCCCAGCGCGGCGGTCGCGGCGTAGAACATCTTCATCCGGCGAGCCTCGGCGGCGCGCTGCGCGTCTGTAAACGTGCGCGAAATTGCCCCGATCACGGGGACTTCCATTGCCCGCTCCAGCGAAGCGGTCGTGCTGAAGGTCGATTTGATCTGGCCAATCGCGAATGCCGCGCCGACCCCTGCGCCGAGGCCGGCAATCAGGACGCCGATCAATAGCAGGGGGCGGTTGGGCGCCGCCGGCTTCAGCGGCAGGGCGGGCGGTGAGATTACGTCGAACTTGAAAGAGCTGCGCTCGCTTTCGACCTGACCGCGCAGTTTCATTTCCTCGCGGTCCTGCAGCAAGTCGTCATACTTGGTCTTCAGGACCTCGTAATCCCGGCTGATGCGCTGCGCCTCGGCAGCAAGGGCAGGCTCGCTGGCCTGGTCTGCGATCATGGATGAGATGTCAGCCTGCAGCGAGGCCTTGCGCGCCATCAGCGCCTGCACATTCGCCTGCCGCTCCGCCCGGATCGACACGAGTGAGCTGTAGGCCGGATTGGGCGTGCTGCTGGTGCGGCTGGTCTGCGGCCCCTCGGCCGCAGCCTGCTGCCGCAGCAGCTGGACCTGCCGCTGGGCGGCGATCACGTCCGGATGATTGCTGGTGAGGCCCCGTGCCCGAAGCCCGGCCAGCTGCGACTGGGCCTGCGAAAGCGCAGCAGAGGCCGATCCCTGAGGCGACTGGATGGTCGCGCCGGGCAATGTCGCCGGTGTTCCGGCAAGCTGCCCCTGGATCGCGGCGAGCGCGCTCTGCGCAGCAGCAAGGTCCGCTTCCACGCCGCGCATTTCTGTGCGGGCATTCTGCAGCTTGTTCGAAATCGCTGCCGCACCGCCGATCAGTTCGGGATGCTCCGCCTCGAACGCGGTACGGCGCAGTTCGGCCGCCTCCAGTTCGCGGGCGCGTTCTTCCAGCTGCTGGTCGAGGAACACGACCGTTTCCGCGACTTCGCCGCGGCTGCCGGCGATGTTCTCTTCACGAAAAATATCGAGCAACTTCTGCACGACATCTTGAGCGAGAGCAGCGTTCTCCGCATCCGACAGTTCCGACTTGCCGATCGTCGCGCTGATCTCGAACAGATTGTCCTCTTCGCTGCGTACGGCAACATCTTCCGACAATTCGGCAATCTCGCGTTCCATTTCGCGCGGGGTGGAAACGCCCTGCCCCAGCTTGGTCGAACGGATGACCTTTTCGAGGTTCTCGGAACCGACCAGCGTCTGCTTGACGCGCGCAATGTCGGTCTTGTCGCTGCCTGCAATGCCGATCTGCTGGGCGAGCACGTCGTCCAGCTGGATGAAGATGCGCGATTTCGCCTCGTAGGAATTGGGGATCATCGCGACCACCAGCCAGCCGAGCAGGCAGACGCCCCACGCCACGCCGAGCACGAGCCACTTGCGTGCCCAGGCGGAATAGAGCGCGGAGCGCAGCTCGTCGAAAACTTCGTTCATCTCTCGCGGCCGCCCTTAGAAGTTGCTCTCGGGGATGATGATCACGTCCCCGGGCTTCAGCATGACATTCGCCTTGCTGTCGCCGCGCTTCAAAAGATCGGACAGGCGCAGGCCGTATTCGCTCTGCCTGCCTGCCTGGGGATCGAAACGGATCAGTTTGGAGCGGTTGCCTGCGGCAAATTCACTCAGGCCGCCGACCGCGATCATGGCGTCGAGGACAGTCATGTTGGCGCGGTAGGGGATGGAGGCCGGCTGCGCGGTCGCACCGATGATGCGAACCTGCTGGCTGAACGTCCCGGCAAACTCGGTCACGATCACCGACACGATCGGCTGTTCGATGAACTGGGACAATTGCAGCCGGATATCTTCCTGCAGCATCGCCGGTGTCTTGCCCACGGCCGGCATGTCGGCGACCAGGGGTATGGTGATGCGGCCATCGGGGCGCACCTGGATTTTTTCCGCACCCAGTTCCGGGTTGCGCCAGACGTGGATCGACAGCTGGTCGAGCGGCCCGATCACATATTCCTGGCTCGGCCCTTCCTGGTTGGCAACGAAGGCCGCCGGCGGCAGTTCGGGACCGCCCCCTGCTCCCGCACACCCGGCGAGCGCGAGCGTGGAGATGACGGACGTCGCGAGAATCTTGGTAATACCTTCTTTGGGCATCGAGATGCTTCCCTGGCCAGACCTTGGGGTTCGCAGCGCTCCGGCTTGTCCGGACACACTGGTCCCCGCGATTTGGGGCTTTCCTCGCCAAAAAGGGTGAACATCTCGTTAGTTTTTGGCAGTTTCCGGGGGGTGATCCCGTTTCGGGACAACGGACGCGTAAAGGTTAAGCGAGCATTTGCCTTGCCGGACCCTGGCCTAGGAACGCCGAAGGTGATGCGGTCGCGCCGTAAGCCCCGGCACAAAATACCGCCACGAGGTCGCCAACCTCTGCCCGGGGCAGTTCCGCCCGGTCCGCCAAGCGGTCGAGCGGTGTGCAAAGGCATCCGACCACGCTGGCCAGATCATCGGCGGGAGCGTCAAAATGGCTGGCAATCGCAACGGGATAATTGCGCCTGATGACCGTCCCGAAATTGCCCGACGCGGCTAGCTGGTGATGCAGGCCGCCATCGGTCACAAGGAAGGTCTCCCCATGACTGACCTTCCGGTCGACGATGCGTGTCAGGTAAACCCCGGCGAGCCCCACGAGATAGCGGCCGAGCTCGATACAAAGATGCGCGCTTTCCAGCGTTTCCGGCAGGGTATCGAATTTTTGCGTCAGCGCATCGCCGATGCGGGAAATATCCAGTTCCTCGTCGCCGAAGAAATACGGGATTCCGAATCCGCCCCCCATGTTCAGTTTCGGCAGGGGCTGTCCGATATCGCGCGCGATCCGGTCGGCAAGCTGGAGAACATTCGCCTGTGTCTCGATGATGGCGTCGGCATCCAGCGCCTGCGAACCGGTATAGATGTGAAGGCCGCGCCAGTCGGCTCCGGCTGCGATGATTTCGCGGCCCAGTGCAGGCACGCGCTCGGCATCGACACCGAACGGCTTGGCCCCGCCGCCCATCTTCATGCCGGAGCCCTTCATGTCGAAATCAGGGTTAACGCGAATGGCCAGACGGGGTGTCTGTCCCAGCTCATCACCGATCCGCAGGGCGCGGTGTGCCTCGGCCTCGGATTCCGTATTCAGCGTGACGCCGGCCTCGATCGCGGCACGCAGCTCCTCGTCCCTCTTGCCCGGCCCGGCAAAGCTGACGCGGCCCATGTCGGCACCGATTTCGCGCAGGATCGCAAGTTCGCCGCCCGAAGCAATGTCGAACCCGTCGACGAGGGGTTGCATATATTCGAGCAAGGGTTCGAAAGGATTGGCCTTGATCGCGTAATTGATACCCAGCCTGTAGGGCATGGAGGCACGAAGCGCGTCCATCCGCGCGGCCAGCCTGTCGCGGGAATACACGAACAGGGGCGTGCCGCCCGACTCTGCAACCAGATCGGACGCTTTCCTGCCGCCGATCGCCAGTTCGCCATCGACGGCCTCGTACCCGGCGGGGATCGGCCCGAGGGGCTTGGGTTTGATACTCATGCGCCGAATTCCCGTGCCAGCGCCGTCCTGTCTAGCTTTCCATTAGGGTTGAGCGGCATCGTCTCGCGCCAGTGAATTACGTGCGGTTGCATGAAGTTCGGTAATTCTTTCGCCAGCATTTTGGGTAGCTTCTCTTGGGCATCCGCAGCTTCCGGCTCTGCCCGCGCGACGAGGTGCACGGCCTGTCCCAGACGCTCGTCCCTGACGCCGAGAGCCACGGCTTCGGCCACCAGTCCGGTCGCCAGCGCCGCTTCCTCGATCTCCTGCGGGCTGATGCGGTTGCCGGAGCTCTTGATCATGGCATCGCGGCGGCCGACGAAATGGAGAAGTCCCTCTTCGTCCCGCACGACCCTGTCCCCGGACCATACCGCGGTGCCGCCATATCGCGACTGGGCGGGCGCAGGTTTAAACCGCTGGGCAGTGCGCTCGCTATCCTGCCAGTAGCCTCGCGCGACCAGCGGTCCGCAGTGCACCAGTTCGCCCTCCTCGCCCGGCCCGGCGACGCTGCCTGCATCGTCGATCACCAAGATCTCGGCAAAGGGGATGGCCGTGCCCATCGATGTCGGGTGCCGCGTAACAAGGTCGGGCTCGAGATAGGTCGAGCGAAAAGCCTCTGTCAGGCCATACATCGGGAACAGCCACGCATCCGGGAAGATGGCGCGCAAATCTTCCACCAGCTGGACCGTCAGCGCCCCGCCCGAATTGGTCAGGCGGCGCATTGATGCAGAGGCCTCCTCGCTCCACTCCACCTCGGTCAACTGCACCCAGAGTGGCGGAACCGCAGCCAGCGTCGTGACACGGTGCTTCGCGCATGCTTTCACAACGTCGCGAGCGAAGAGGTAATCGAAGGGCACCACGCTGGCACCGGCATACCAGGCATTGAGCAGCTGGTTCTGGCCATAATCGAAGCTGAGCGGCAGGACGCCGAGCACGACATCGTCTGCTTCCATTCTCAGATAGTCGGCAACGCTGGCCGCGCCCAGCCACATATTGGCATGGCTCAGCATCACGCCCTTGGGCCTGCCGGTCGATCCGCTGGTGTAGAGGATGGCTGCCAGTGCACCGGGATCGGCATCGGACGGGCCAAGCGTCCTGCCATGGTCCTCCGCCAGCGTCCATGCCTCGCCCTCTTCGACCAGGCGCAGCCCGTCCGGCAATTGCTCGTCTGCCAGCGCTTTCAACCGAGAGGCCGTGCCGATCAGCAGCTTCGGCGTGCAGTCGGACAGGATATGCGACGCCTGCGCCCGCTTCAGGAGGGGGTTTACCGGCACGTGGACTAGACCGGCTCTCGCGCAGGCAAGCGGAAGCAGGCAGGTCATCTCGCCCTTCGCAGCCCAGCTCGCGACCCGCGCACCTTCTTCCGGCACGACGTCCTTCAGCCATGACGCCAGCAGGGCGACACGGCTTCTTAAGTCCTCGTAACTAAGGGTGCGTTCGCGCAGCACCAGCGCGGGCGCATCGTCCGCACCGCGCAGGACCAGGTGATCGAGCGGTTTCGGCGTCTCGCCGGGCTGGTCTTCGCGGGTCGTGTCGGGCCGGGGCTGCATGGAAACGGAGAATTGTCCTCGTGAATGCGATTGCGGCCAGCTATCACGACAGGGTTAACGTCTTGCAAGAGACGCGTGACCTTGCTTGCTCTCCTTTCGACAGGCCGGAATGGTTCGCCTTGCTGGCGCGCGACACGCCGCCCCTGGTCGCCTTCGCCAGCGAGGGCGAGAACCTGGCTGCGCTCGCTCTTACGCAAACCGGCGGACGAATAGAGCCGCTGCGCAACTGGTACAGCTTCACCTGGAGGCAATTGGCATCGGGCGGGACCGACGGCGACCGGCTGCTAGAATCCATCGCTGCCGGCTTGCGATCGCGCGCCCCCCGCGTGACCCTGTGGCCGGTGCCCGACGAAGACGGGTCGGCCACGCGGCTGGAAACCGCATTCCGGAGCGCAGGCTGGCTGGTGCAGCGCGAGGAGTGCGACTCCAATCACGTCCTGCCTGTCGCTGGCCGCACATTCGACCAGTACTGGGCCTTTCGCCCGGGCCGCATGAGGACCACGCTCAAGCGCAAGGCCAAGAAGGTCGACGTCGTTCTGCACACAAGTTTCGACGAGGCGGCGTGGGACGCCTACGAGGCCATTTACGCCGCCAGCTGGAAGCCTGCCGAAGAGACGCCCGCCCTCCTCCGCCGCTTCGCCGAGGAAGAGGGCGACGCAGGGCGCATCAGGATGGCTGTTGCCCATGCAGACGGCCTGGCCGTCGCAGCGCAGTTCTGGACGGTCGAGCGGGGCACGGCCTACATACACAAGCTGGCGCACCTGGAATCGCACCGGCATCTGAGTGCCGGCACCACGCTCAGCGCAGCCTTGTTCAGGCACGTAATCGACGTCGACGGCGTCGCGCTGGTCGATTTCGGAACCGGCAATGATGGCTACAAGGCGGACTGGATGGAAGAGGTGCGCCCCCGTTACCGCATCGATTGTCTCGACCCGCGCCAGCCACGCGCGTGGGGCCCGATCGGGAAACGTCACCTGCGCTCCGCGGCCCGGCGGCTTGCACCGAGGCCCGCGGAAAGCTAGGGAGCGCGGCACTTTCAGCAGTGGATGAAGCACCTATCATGACCGGACAGGGGGTCCCCGCGACCGACAATTCGTTGCGCAGCCGTGCATCCATCGACCGCGATCTGCGACAGATCCTGTGCGACGTGCTCGGCCTCGACACGGACGAAGTCGACGATTTCGACGCCGATACCGGCCTGTTCGGACACCTTCCCGAATTGGATTCCATGGCGGTCGCAGGTCTTCTCACCGAAATGGAAGACCGGCTGGACATCGTAATCGAGGATGACGACGTCGATGGTGAGATGCTCGAAACCTATGGCGGGCTGCTCGCATTCACCGAAGCAAAAGTGGCCGAAAGCTAGGTCTACGCCATGTTCGCGTCATGGCCCTGCCCGCTGCCGGGCGGCAAGACGGCGCAGGAAAATGCTCGCGTTTTCGATCAGGACCGGAAGCGGCGCATCCTCGTGCTGGCGCCGCTGTTCGATGAACATAACAAGATGCGCCATCAGCTGGTCGAGGTGATGCAGAGGCTCGATCAGGCCGGTCTCGACAGCATCCTGCCCGACTTGCCCGGCGGCAATGAAAGCCTCGAACCCCTGCAGGACCAGTCGCTGGGTAGCTGGCGCACGGCCATCGAGGCGGCGGCGAAGCACTGGCGCGCGACCCACGTGCTGGCGGTGCGCGGAGGCGGCCTGCTTGCCCCCGGCGGTTATCCCGGATGGCTTTATGGCGCGGTCGCAGGCAAGCAATTGCTCCGCTCCATGATCCGGGCCCGCATGATTGCAGCACGCGAGCAAGGACGCGAAGAAAGCAGCGAAGCGCTTCTCGGCACCGGGCGTACCCAAGGCCTCGAACTGGCAGGCTGGTCGCTGGGGCCGCAGATGGTCCGAGACCTCGAGGAATCCCAGAAACCGGCGCCAGAAACCCTGTCCCTAATCGAACATGCCGCCCTTGGCGGGACGCCGCTCTGGCTTAGAGCCGAGCCGGACAGGGATGCCGAACAGGCGGACGCGCTGGCAGGCCAACTATCGACATCGCTCGGCATTGCAGGGCGAACGGCGTGAACCGGCTTCACCTGACCTTTGCCTGCGGCAAATCCCGGCTCGGCGCGACGCTGGACACGGCGCCGGCCAAGACCGGGCTTCTTCTGGTGAGCGGCGGTAACGAGATCCGCTCCGGTGCATTTTCGGGCCAGGCCGGGCTTGCTGCAGATATTTCTGCGGCCGGTTTCCCAGTGTTCCGTTTCGACCGTCGCGGCATCGGGGACAGCGAAGGGAAAAATCGCGGGTTCGAGAAAAGCGCAAAGGACATTAGCGCTGCCCTCGAAGCCTTTCGCGCCATCGTCCCGACCATGGAAAAGGTGGTGGGCCTCGGCAATTGCGATGCTGCGAGCGCGCTGATGCTGGCAGGCGGTGCCGGGTGCGACGGACTGGTCCTGTCCAACCCCTGGACGATAGAGGATGGCGACGGGCAGGACGCCGCAGCGCCGCCGCCCGATGCGATCCGCGCGCGCTACATCGCGAAGCTGAAGAACCCGCGAGAAGTCGTGCGGCTGGTCAGTGGCGGCGTGAACCTGCGCAAGCTGGTTGGCGGACTCCGCAAATCGATGGGCAAGGCACCTGCGCCGACCGGGCTTGCCGAGCGGATGCGGGCTGGCATCGAAGGCTATGACGGGCAGGTTCGTTTCCTGCTGGCAGGCACCGACCGCACGGCGCAAATATTCGCCGCCACCTGGCCGCAGGACGACCAGCGCATCCACACTTGCGAAAGTGCCTCCCACGCCTTTGCCGGGGCAGATGCAAGCGAATGGTACCGCGCACAGGTGCTGGAGGCCTTGCGCGCTGCTTGAGCGCCCTGCCCTGGCCTGGCGCACGAACAGGCTAGCCAGTTCGACATGGGTGCTCCACCGGAACTGGCCGACCGGGCGCACTTCCTGCAAGGCGAAACCCGCTTCTACCAGAGAGCGTGCGTCCTTCGCCCAGCTGGCAGGATTGCAGCTGACATAGACCACACGCGTGGCCACGCTTTCGGCGATGCGCGCCATCTGCTCCTTCGCACCGGCGCGCGGCGGGTCCAAGAGGATGGCATCGAAGGCTCCGCATTCGCGAGCATCCAGTGGATTGCGGAACAGGTCACGGTGCGAAAAGTCCAGCGAGCCGGAGACACGCCTTGCAGGTCCGGTCGCGGCGAGGATCGCGGACCGCGCGGCCTCGACCGCCGTCACGTGGCTGCGTCCGGCCAGAGCAAAGCCGAACGTTCCCAGCCCGGCAAACAGGTCCGCAACCCGGTCACAGCCTTCGGTCCATTCCCGCGCTGCCGCGACGAGCGCCGCCTCCCCGTCCTGCGTCGCCTGCAGGAACGCGCCGGCGGGGTACGGCACTGGAACGCCGCCGAGGCGGACGGTCACCGGCTCCGGTTCCCAGACCGGTTCCGCGCCGAAGCCGTGATCGACACTGAGCCGGGCTAGACCCTGGGCCCGCGCGAAGTCGAGCAGGCCTTCGGTCTGTTCCAGCCCTTCGGGCGCCGCCCCGCCGATGCTCATGTCGACGCCTTGGTCGACCTGCGTCAGGCCGAGTTCCCCGGCCTTCGCCTGAGGCCAGCTGGCAAGCAGTTTCCGCGCTGCCGAGACCTGGGCGAAAAGTTCCGGCAGCAGGACGTGGCATTCGGTCATGTCGACGATGCGGTGCGAGCGTTCCTCGCGGAAGCCGATGACGATCCGCTTCCCCACGCGCTGGAAATGCAGCGTGGCGCGCCTGCGGGTGCGCGGAAGAGAAAGATGCGTCGGCGCGATGGTTTTGGGCGTCAGGCCCTGCCCCTCTGCCGCCAGCACGACGCGGTCGCGCACGAAGGCGGCCAGCGCGTCTTCGCCCACGTGCTGCAACTGGCACGCACCGCATTTCGGGAAGTGGCGGCATGGCGGCTCCACATGATAGGGCCCCTTCACCAGCGAGCCGTCGGCTGCAAGGCTGTCGCCCGTCACGCCGCCGGGCACGTGCTTCCCGTCCGCAGTCACGCCGTCGCCGCGTGCGGCGATCCGGATTATCGGGTTCTCTTCGTTCATCGCGCGCTCGCGTAGGCGTCCGGCAGGCATTCGACCAGCCCGTCTGCGGAGAATACCGGTCCCGCCCGTCTCGCCGCCTCCGAATGAAGCCAGATCGCTTCGGCAGCCGCGTCCATCGGCGCGCGCCCGGTCGCAAGGCGGCTGCCGACGAGGCCCGCCAGCACGTCGCCCGTCCCGGCGGTGGAAAGCCAGCTGGGCGCTGGCGGGGCAATCATCGCGCTATCGGTGCCTGCAACGATCGTGTCCGCTCCCTTCGCGGCGACGATCGCACCTGTTTTCGCCGCGATGTTCCGTGCCTTGTCCAACTTCGCGGGTGCCGGGCCTTGCTCTTGAGCCTCTCCAAAAGCCTTCTCCAGCGCAGACAATTCCCCCTCGTGGGGCGTCAGGACTACCGGGCGATCTCCGAAATCCGAGGGTTCCGGGGACAGCAGGTGCAGCGCATCGGCATCGATCACCAGCGCGGCATCAGAGCGAGCGTTCAAGACCGTGCCCAGCCGCTCCGCCGCGTCCCGGCTTCGCCCGAAACCGGGGCCGACCACGACGGCGTCGATCCTCTCGTCCGCCAGAGCTTCGGCCAGCGGGCTTGCATCGATCACGATGTTGTCGGGCAGAGGCGGCATGGGCTTCTCGCTCAAGACTTTCACATAGCCCGCCCCGCCATGCTGGGCCGCTCTGGCAGTCAGCGCGCAGGCGCCCGGCATTTCGCCTGCGACGACGGCGACGAGGCCGCGTGAATATTTGTGTGCATCGGGCGGCGGCGGGCCGAGAACGGGCTTCGTGATCAGCGTCGCTGTATTGTCGCCTGCGGAAAGGCCGATATCGACGAGCCTGCGCTGCCCCATCACCGCAGAGGCCGGCATCGCCCAGTGCGCCCATTTCCACGCGCCGAGCGCCAGTGTGACGTCATGGGGCCTTATGTCATTCAACAGCTTGGCACGGTCGCTGGACACGCCGGAGGGAAGGTCTACCGCGATCGACCGGTCATGGCGTTCACGCAGTCCTTCCAAGACCGCGAAAAGATCGCCGGACAAGGGACGATCCTGGCCGTAACCGAACAGGCAATCGACGAAGGTGCCACCCGCCCTTCCGGTGTCCGTCGGCAGGACTTCGCCCTTGTAATCCGCACGTGCCTCGCGGGCACTCGCCGTCTTCGGCTCCATCGCGGCGACGACCGCCACGTCCGCCCCGCGTGCATGCAGCCAGCGCGCGATGACATAACCGTCGCCGCCATTGTTTCCGGGTCCGCACAGGATCGTGACACGGCCACCGGCAGAAACCCGCCAGACCCACTGCGCGGCGGCCTCTCCCGCCCGGACCATCAACTCGTATTCGGGAAGCCCTGCTTCGAAGAGCGCTTGCTCCGCCGCTTTCACGGCAGAAATGCTCAGGATTCGGTCAGGAGCCGCCATCGGCATTTTCCTGCACCCCGCCAAGGGGACGCGCCGGGAAGCGGTATTTTTCCAAGCCGATCTCGACGAGGAGATAATCGCCGTCGAGCGAGCGGCGCGCTTCGTCGGCACCGTCGTAAGCTGTCATTCCGCTCCCGTCGGATGCCAGTGCGAAGCGGCGAAATCCTCCGCCCGGGTGGTGGACGACGAGGACATCCTCGCCATCGATCGCAATCCGCTCGACCGGGCAATCGGCGGCGAATTCACTGCCCGCGCCAATTGCGCATGGCACGACCTCTGCATCTTCCCGCGCGGCCGGATCGGGCGCCGGCGCAGGCGCAGGCGCATCACCTCCGCATGCCGCCAGCAGGGCAGCAAAGGAAAGAGGTGCCGCCGCGCTAGATGTCCGCATAAACGTGGCTTTCGGCCGCTCCGCCCGGATGGGTCACCGCGCCCTTGTAGGCGGGGCCGACATTCTGTGCGAACCGCCAGAGTGCGCCGGACCCGTAATCATTGCCATGCGGCTTCCAGTCCTTGCGCCGGTCGGCAAGGTCCGCATCGTCGACCAGCAGATCGATCGTGCCTTTCACCGCATCGATGGCTATCATGTCGCCGTCGCGGACCAGCCCGATAGGGCCGCCCTCGGCCGCTTCGGGACCGACATGACCGATACAGAAACCACGGGTCGCGCCCGAGAAACGGCCATCGGTGATGAGCGCGACCTTCTCGCCCATGCCTTGTCCGTACAGCGCGGCGGTGGTAGACAGCATTTCGCGCATTCCCGGACCGCCCTTAGGCCCCTCATTGCGGATGACGACCACGCTGCCTTCGTTGATCTGGCGCGCCTCGACCGCAGCGAACGCGTCTTCCTCGCATTCGAAAACCTGTGCGGGGCCGGTAAACTCCAGCCGTTCCATACCCGCCACTTTCACGATGGCGCCTTCGGGGGCGAGCGAACCCTTGAGGCCGACGACGCCGCCCGTGGGCGTAATCGGGTTCTTTACGTCGTAGAACACCTTCTGATCGGGGTTCCACGTGATCTCGTCGATATTCTCGCCCAGCGTCTTGCCCGTCACCGTCATCGGTTCGGGATCGAGGAAGCCGCCATCGAGCAGGGTCTTCATCGCCATGTAGACACCGCCCGCCTCGTGCATGTCCTTGGCGACGTATTTCCCGCCCGGCTTCAGGTCGGCGATATAGGGCGTCGACTTGAACATTTCCGCGACGTCGAACAGGTCGAAATCGATCCCTGCCTCGTTCGCCATGGCCGGCAGGTGGAGCGCGGCATTGGTCGATCCGCCCGTGGCCGCCACGACGCGGGCGGCATTTTCGAATGCAGCACGGGTGCAGATGTCACGCGGGCGCAGGTTTTTCTCCAGCAGGGTCATGACCTGACGTCCCGCCGCGATGGCGACCTCTTCGCGCGAGCGGTTGGGCGCCGGGGCCATGTTGCTGTTCGGGAGCGACAGGCCGATCGCCTCGCCCACGCAGGCCATGGTGTTGGCCGTGAACTGGCCGCCGCAGGCACCGTGGCCGGGGCAGGCGACTTTCTCCAGCGCCGTCAGGTCCTTGAGCGGACAATTGCCCGCGGCGTGCTGGCCGACCGCTTCGAACACGTCCACCACCGTCACGTCTTCCCCGCGATAGGTTCCGGGCAGGATCGAACCGCCATAGACGAAGATGCTGGGCACGTTCAGGCGCAGCATGGACATCATCATGCCGGGCAGGCTCTTGTCGCATCCGGCAAAGCCGACCAGCGCATCGTAGCAATGTCCGCGCACCGAAAGCTCGACCGAGTCGGCGATGACCTCGCGGCTGACCAGCGAGCTTTTCATGCCCTGGTGACCCATCGCGATACCGTCCGTCACGGTGATCGTGTTGAAACGCCGAGGCATCCCGCCGCCCTGTTCCACGCCGGTGCGGCAGACATCGGCCTGCGCATCCAGCGTCGTGTTGCACGGCGCGCTGTCGTTCCCCGCACTCGCCACGCCCACGAAGGGACGCGCGATCTCTTCCTCGGTGAGGCCCATGGCGTAGTAATAGGACCGGTGGGGCGCACGCTCCGGCCCCACGGAGACATGGCGGCTGGGCAGGTTGGCTTTATCGAATTTGGCAGTCATCGCGCTTTCCTTGTGTCGCGCCCGTCCTTGCGCGGCTGGCGCAGGCGGTCAAGCGCAGGAAAGCTTGGGGCAAAGCAAACGCGACCCTACCCGCCCTTCAGCGCCAGCGCCGTCCGGTTGGCGATATCCGCGACCAGCGCCGCCCAGCGTGCCTGCCCCGCCTCTGTTGCGAGAAGGTCCTGCCGGATCTCGATGGTAAGATAGGGCCTGCCATGCGCCTCTGCATGGCGGTCCATCGTGGCGTTCAGCTGCTTGCCGGAATAGGGCTGGTTGTTGCCTACCGCCAGCCCTTCCTCCTCGAACAGGCGGATGGCCTGAAGGGCCGCGGTATCGTCCTGGTTGTAGAGCAAGGCCACTTCCCATGGCCGCTCCTCGTCGCTGGTTTCGAGCGCGGGAGTGAAGCTGTGCAGTGCGACGATCAGTTCGGGGCGCGCCGCATCGAGCCACTTCGCCATCGCATCGTGATAGGGCCGGTGAAACCGTTCCAGACGCTTTTCTATATCGGCACCGATATTGCCGGGAATGGTGTGCCCGTCGCTGCTGAAGGGAACCACCGCTTCCTCGTCCTCGCGCCGGTGCAAGTCGCAAACGAGACGGCTGACCGTGGCGATATGCGCTGGGATGGCATGGCGGCGCGCCAGCCGGTCGGCTACGCCTTCCACGCCCAGATCGACCGCAATATGCGTGTCCAGCAGTTCCACCGGGATGCCCAGCGGCACGTCGGCCGGGACGAAGTTCGACGAATGGTCGGCCACGCACACGATGCGCCCGGGAACCGGTTCGCCGACCTGGCGATAGGGAAGATCGTCGATCATCTGAGATTTCCTGACAGTGTCCACCATCCGGGATGGCGATTGGCTATGTCCTCTTGCGCCATGTCGCGCGCTTCGGCCGAGCCGTATAGCGCAAAACACGTCGCACCCGAACCCGACATCCTGGCAAGCATCGGATCGGTTTTCTGCAAGGCAGACAGCACGTCCGAAATGGCCGGGCAAAGATCTATCGCCGGAGCTTCGAGGTCGTTGCGCCCTGCAAGTGCGATCTGCCTGACGGACCCTTCCGGCATGGCTCCGCGATCCTTTCCGTCCCATGCGGCGAAGACGGGACCGGTGGCCAGTTCGATGCGCGGATTGACGAGCAGCGCCGCGCATCCGGTGAGGTCGCTGTCCACCTGTTCGAGATCGGTGCCGGTACCGCGCCCGATGCACGTCCGACTCAGAACGCAGGCGGGCACGTCCGCGCCGAGTTTCGCGGCTCTCTGTTCCCAGTCGCCGGGCAGTCCGTGCATCTCGCGCACGATGCGAAACACCGCGCCAGCATCGGCGCTGCCCCCACCCAGCCCGGCAGCGACCGGCAGGTTCTTCTCCAGCCCGATCGCGATCCCGCCAGGCCGCGGAAGCGACGACAGCGCCTTCATCGCCAGGTTTCCGAAAGACGCGCCCATCGCGTCGCCGAATTCGCCGTGCTGGGTCAGCGTGTCCTGCCCTGCCGGACGGGCGGTCAGCACGTCGCCCGCATCGACGAAGGCGAACAGGGTCTCCAGCTTGTGATAGCCGTCATCACGCCGCCGCCGCACATGCAGCGCCAGGTTGATCTTGGCATAGGCTGTCTCGGTCACGGACACCGAAGACCCCCGGGTTCGCAGCCGATCACATGTTGGGATAGTTCGGACCGCCCCCGCCTTCCGGCGTCGTCCATTCGATGTTCTGGTTCGGGTCCTTGATATCGCAAGTCTTGCAGTGGACGCAGTTCTGCGAATTGATCTGGAACTTGGGCTCCTGCCCCTCCTCGATCAGCCACTCGTACACTCCCGCCGGGCAATAGCGCGTGGAAGGGCCGGCATAGACGCCCAGCTCGCTTTCCCGCTGCAATTCGCGGTCGCATACCTTCAGGTGGACCGGCTGGTCCTCCGCATGATTGGTGTAGCTGAAGCTGACCGAGGTGAGACGGTCGAAGGTCAGCTCGCCATCGGGCTTGGGATAGATGATGGGCTGGTGCAGGTCGGCGCGGTGCAGGTGCTCGTGATCGGGCTTGTGCTTCATCGCGATCGGCAGGCCGATCTTGAGATAGCGCATCCACATGTCGGCCCCGGCAATGACCGTGCCGATGTCGCCGCCGAACTTGCTGACGGCGGGCTGCGCGTTCTGGACCAGCTTCAGTTCCTTGGCGATCCAGCTTTCGCGGACCGCGGCGTCGTATTCCATCAGCTCGGTATGCTCATGGCCGGCCGCAATCGCCGCTGCGATGCTTTCCGCCGCCAGCATACCGCTCTTCATGGCGGTGTGGCTGCCCTTGATCCGGGGCACGTTGACGAAGCCTGCCGCACAGCCGATCAGCGCGCCGCCGGGGAAGGCCAGCTTGGGCACGCTCTGCCAGCCGCCCTCGTTGATGGCACGCGCGCCGTAGGCCACGCGCTTGCCGCCTTCGAGGAAGGCGCGAATGTCGGGATGCGTCTTCCAGCGCTGGAATTCCTGGTAGGGCGATACGTAGGGGTTCGAATAATCGAGCGCCGTCACGAAGCCGAGCGCAACCTGCCCGTTCGCCTGGTGGTACAGGAACCCGCCGCCCCAGCTGTCGCTTTCGGTCAGCGGCCAGCCCTGCGTGTGGATGACCTTGCCTGGCTCGTGCTTGGCCGGGTCGATGTCCCACAATTCCTTGATGCCGAGGCCGTAGACCTGCGGCTGGCAATCGGCTTCGAGATCGTACTTCTTTTTCAGCTTCTTGGTCAGGTTGCCGCGCACGCCTTCTGCGAAAAGCGTGTATTTCGCGAGGATTTCCATGCCCGGCTGGAAATCGCCCTTGTGCGATCCGTCTTCGGCAATGCCCATGTCCTGCGTCAGGACGCCGGTGACCGCGCCGTTCTCGTCATAGATCGGTTCGCTGGCGGGGAAGCCGGGGAAGACCATGACGCCCAGCGCCTCTGCCTGCTCGCCCATCCAGCGCGACAGGTTGCCCAGCGAACAGGTGTAATTGCCGTCGTTCGACATGAAGGGCGGCAGCATCATGTGCGGCATGTCCCACTTGCCGTTCTTGCGCAGGACCCAGTGCAAGTTCTCGGTCACCGGCGTTTCGGCCAGGGGGCAATCCATGTCGCGCCATTCCGGCAGCAGCTCGTCCAGCGCCTTGGGATCGACGACCGCGCCCGACAGGATGTGCGCGCCGATTTCCGACCCTTTTTCAAGGACGACGACTTCCAGTTCCTCATCGATCTGCTTCAGCCGGATCGCCGCTGCGAGGCCGGCAACGCCCCCGCCGACGATCACGACGTCGCAAGGCATGGATTCCCGTTCGATAGTCTCGCCGCTCATCGCTCAAATCTTCCTTCTCTGCGTGCGCTGCACAGCCGTGTTCCCCATGCGCGCTTTCTGGCACAAACCCTTGATTGCCGGACTGCTTGAGGTCAAGACCTGCGAACGGCCATGGTAACATCCTCCACCCCCAAGGAACGCCTCGACGCGCTTGCCCAGGCACAGGCCGTGCTGGACTGGTGGAAGCTGGCCGGCGTCACTGTCGATACGCTGGACGAAAGCCGCGGCTGGCTCGACGCGGACATGGCAAAACCCGCTCCTGACGTAACGGAAAAGCGGGTGGTCCGTAAAAAGCCGCCGCCGCCCCGGAAGCTCGTCGGCGGGGACCGGATCACGGTTGCACAGGCTGCCCCGGTTGCCCGGCCAGATGGCGGATTGCCGACCGGTCTTGCCGATTTCCGCGAATGGTGGGGGCAGGAAAAGAAATCCTTGTCCGGCGCGGTGCTGGCCCCGGTCATGCCGCGCGGCGATGCCGGAGCAAGGCTGTGCGTGCTGGTGCCGCAGCCGGAGCAAGGCGACACGGATACACTGCTCCAGGGGCAGCGCGGTGTGCTGCTATCCGCCATCCTGCGGGCCATGGGCCTTGAGGACCGCGATTGCTACATCGCCTCCGTCCTCCCCGCCCCTGTCATCCAGCCGGACTGGGACGATCTGCGCGCCGCGGGCCATGGCGAGATCGCCCGCCACCACCTCGCACTGGCCGCGCCGGAGCGCATCCTGGTCTTCGGTCGCCGCATCCTGCCGCTCATCGCGCACGAATCGGCGCAAGACCCTGCCGATTTACGTATTTTTAACCATGAAGGGACCAGCGTGCCGTTAATGGCTGCTCCCGAACTCGGCTCCCTCCTGAGAAGTGCCGGACAGCGGAAGCGGTTCTGGCAACAATGGCTCGAATGGACAGACAATCGATGACTGCTCGCCGCAACCCAATCCACTCCCTCGCCCTAGGCCTTGCAGCCGCCTGCGCTGCCACGACCGCGATGCCCGCCGCGGCCAATACGAGCGCCGAATATTTCCGCGCCAAGAGCGTGTCGAACAACCTGCCCCAATTGCTGAGCGATGCGGAACAGCAATATTACCGCTCCGTCTTCCAGGCGATCGACCGCGAAAGCTGGGGCGAGGTGGAAAACCTGCTGGCCCAGCGCGGCGATGGCCCGCTGCACGATGTCGCAAGGGCCGAATATTACCTTCACGCGAACAGCCCGCGTATCGAACTGCCCGCGCTGCAATCATGGCTGGCAACGGGCACCAACCTGCCCCACGCTGAACGCATCGGCGCCCTCGGCCTGAAACGCGGCATGATGTCCGCGCCCTATCTCCCTCGCGAGCAGGGTTTCGTCAGTCAGCCCTACGCGTCCAAGCGTCTGCGCCCCCGTTCGGTCGAGGACGGCTCCATGCCCGGCAGCGTCCGCTCCGCAATCCTGGACCGGATCAAGAACGACGATCCCGACGGTGCGCGCCAGATCCTGGACGGTATCGACGCATCGCTTTCCACTGCCGCGCGCGCAGAATGGCGCCAGCGTGTCGCGTGGAGCTACTATATCGAGAACAACGATCCCGCCGCCATGGCGATGGCCCGGACCGTCGCCGAGGGGACGGGCGCATGGGTCGCAGAAGGTGACTGGGTGCAAGGGCTTGCCGCATGGCGCTTGGGCGATTGCCAGAGCGCGGCCAATGCGTTCCGCAGCTCCGCTGCCGGCGCAGTCAATGTCGAACTGGCCGCCGCCGCCCATTACTGGGCCTCGCGCGCGCTCGTCCGCTGCCGCCAGCCCGAAGCGGCTGCCGAGCAGCTGCGCGGCGCGGCGCTGATGGACGAAACGCTTTACGGCATGCTTGCGCGCGAAGCGCTGGGACAGGCCCTGCCCGATGCCGGATCGACGCCGGACCTTGGCAGCGACGATTGGCAGTCCCTGCGCTCCGTCTCCAATGTCCGGACCGCGGTTGCCCTGGCAGAAATCGGCCGCGAAGACCTCGCCGACGAGGTACTGCGCCACCAGGCCCGTATCGGCGATCCTGCGCAATATCAGTCCCTGTCGCGCCTCGCGCGGGAAATGGGACTGCCAGCGACGCAGCTCTGGATGGCGCACAACGCCCCCTCGGGAGCACAGCGCGAACCTGCCCTTCGATTCCCTACGCCGCGCTGGCAGCCGGTCGACGGATGGAAGGTCGACCCGGCCCTCGCCTATGCCCACACCTTGCAGGAATCGAACTTCCGTGCGGCGGTCGTCAGCCCCGCCGGGGCGCGCGGGCTAATGCAGATCATGCCTGCGGCAGCACGGGACCATGCGGGGAAGATCGGCGTACGCGGCGATGCGCGTGATTTGTCGAACCCGGAAATCAACCTCGCCTTCGGGCAGAGCCACTTGGAAATGCTGCGCGACAGCGGCGCCACGCAGGGCAAGCTGCCCAAGATCATGGCTGCCTACAATGCCGGGCTTTCCCCCATCGGGCGCTGGAACAGCGAAGTTCGCGACCAGGACGACCCCCTGCTCTACATGGAATCGATTCCCTATTGGGAAACGCGCGGATACGTCTCCATCGTGATGCGAAATTACTGGATGTACGAACGACAGGCCGGCACGCGCTCGCCGACCCGCACGGCGCTGGCGCAGGGCCAGTGGCCTGCCTTCCCGGCGACCTCCACAAGCTTCGCGCTCGGCGAGGCGAGCGAGCGGCGCAACTGATGGCCATCGATCCGGCCCAGAAGTTCAAACCGGTAAGGATCGCCCTGCTGACCGTGTCCGACACGCGCACGGCGGCCGACGACAGTTCGGGAGACATCCTGGCAGACCGGATAGAGGCAGCGGGCCATGAACTCGTCACGCGCGAGATCAGCCGGGACAATGCGGAGGAAATTACCGCCCATCTCCACCGCTGGATCGACAGCGAACAGATCGATGCGGTCATCACCACCGGCGGAACCGGCCTCACCGGAAGGGATGTCACGCCCGAAGCGCTCGCGCAGGTGAAGACACGCGATATTCCGGGCTTCGGCGAACTGTTCCGCTGGCTCAGCTATGAAAAGATCGGCACCAGCACGATCCAGAGCCGCGCCTGCGCTGTCGTGGCGCGGGGAACCTACATCTTCGCGCTGCCGGGATCGAACGGCGCGGTGAAGGATGGCTGGGACATGATCCTCGCCGAACAGCTCGACAGTCGCAACCGGCCCTGCAATTTCGTCGACCTGATGCCGCGCCTGCGAGAACGCTAGGCCCTTTCCTACAAGCGATGTTCTTTCTATGTTCCGCTTATGGAGCAAAGGAAGGAACCAGTCCGTCACGGCCGAGGAGCTCAGTCTTCTGCGGTTCCGACGCGGTTCGGGCTAGCGACTCGCGAAGCGGACGGCGACTGGCGCGACCATGTCGGGCTGCTCGACGGGACGCCGCCGAAAATCCGCACGCGTGTGACACAGGAGCGGCCCAAGTCGATCCTGTCGTTCAACCAGTCGCCTGACATCTTCTTCGACCGCTCGATCAACGCCTATCGCGGGTGCGAGCATGGCTGCGTCTATTGCTTTGCCAGGCCGACCCATGCCTATCACGACCTCTCGCCCGGCTTGGATTTCGAGACGCAGCTGTTCGCCAAGCCGGATGCGGCGAAGTTGCTGCGCGAAACGCTCAGCCGCCCGAAATACCGCCCGCGCCCGATCGCCATGGGGACGAACACCGATCCCTACCAGCCGATCGAGCGCGATTACCGCATCACCCGCGCCGTGCTGGAGGTGTGCCTCGATGCGCGCCACCCGGTGACGATCACCACCAAGTCCGACCGCGTGCTGGACGATCTCGACCTGCTACGCGCCATGGCAGAGCGGCGGCTGGTGGCAGTGGCGATTTCCGTGACGAGCCTCGATCCGAAGCTGTCGGGCAAGCTCGAACCGCGCGCAGCCTCGCCGGCCAAGCGACTGGCGGCGCTGGGGAAACTGGCCGAGGCAGGCGTGCCGACCCATTGCTCGGTCGCCCCGGTCATTCCCGCCATAACCGACGAGTTCATGGAGGAATTCGTCGCGAGAGTCGCCGCGCTGGGCGTCGACAGCGTCGGCTGGATACCCCTGCGCCTGCCCCACGAAGTCGCCCCGCTGTTCCGCGAATGGCTCAGCGTCCACTACCCCGAACGCGGCGACAAGGTGATGAGCATCGTCCGCTCTATCCGGGACGGAAAGGACAACGACCCCAGTTTCTTCAGCCGCCTCAAACCCACCGGCGTATGGGCCGACCTTTTCCGCGCGAGATTCCGCCTGGCCTGCAAGCGCACCGGGATCGGCAAGTCGAAGTTCGAGCTGGACTGCACGCAGTTTCGCCGGCCGGAGGTCGGTGGGCAGATGCGGTTGTTTTAGGGAGGCGGAGGAGGGCCAAAGGGGTCACGGGTCATTTCGATCGCCGTTATCTCAAAAAAATCGACGCGGCAGTTATTGACCCCCAAATGACCAAAAATGCCTCCAGTCTGATAGGTCCCTTTCCCTCGCATACGGATTGAGGCCCTCCCTTCCGCTTGCAAATTACGCTTTTCGAGAAAATCGCTAAAGACCGAAGACGCCTTGCCGGTCGTTCTCAAGTCGCACCGCGTTTCGGCAGATTCGTGGCAATCTTCATATACGCCACGCTCGCAGATTAAGAATTCTTGACCTTCGAAGGCACCCAGTATCGCGATCCCCTCGAACGTCTGATCATTCGTCGATCTTGCTGCACGTTCCTCGTCACTTTGAAAAGAGCAAGCGGCAAGCAACACTAATCCAAATATTCCGAGGCGAATCACGAAAACCCGTCCCCGCCCTCACCCGGCTTGAACCGCACTAACCGGCTGTCCTCCAGCGCCGCGGTCCGGTTCACCACCGCCAGCTGGTAGTCCGCATCCTTGATCATCTCGAAGAACGCGCCCGCATTCGGATACTCGGCCACGAAGCCGTCGTGCCAGTGCATCGTGTCCGGCCCGGTCACCACCGTCTGGAACGCGCCGCGCCACACGATCGTCCCGCCGACGCGGCGGAAGATCGTGCCGCTGGTCTTGCCATATTCCTCGTAGGCGCGGCGGCCCGTCCAGCCATTGCCGTGGTTCTCGTGCCCTTCCGGATATTCCGCGTGCTCACGATACCGCAGTAGGTTGAGCATGTGGATCGGCTCGTCGCGCGGCAGGTCCTTGAACGCCTGGAAGTTCGCCGGCGAGGGATCGATGTAACGCTCGGCCATGGTCACGCCTCCAAAGTGTAATCGGCGAACCGGTCGCGCAGGTCCTTCTTGCTGATCTTGCCCGTCGCGGTGTGGGGGATGTCGTCGACGAATTCGACCGCGTCGGGCAGCCACCACTTGGCAATCTTGTCGGACAGGAAATTGACGACGCTTTCCGCCGTGCAATCCTCGCCTTCCTTCCTGACCACGAACAGCACGGGGCGCTCGTCCCACTTGGGATGCGCCATGCCGATACAGGCCGCCTCTGCCACCGCGGGATGGCCCACGGCTGCGTTTTCCAGTTCGACCGAGCTGATCCATTCGCCGCCCGACTTGATGACGTCCTTTGTCCGGTCGGTCAGCTGCAGCGTGCCGTCGGGGTGGAGGATGCCGACATCGCCGGTGTCGAACCAGCCATCTGCCGTCACCGCGTCCTCGTCCGCCTTGAAATAGCGCTTCACCACCCACGGCCCGCGGATCTGCAGGGCGCCGCTGGTCTCGCCGTCGCGCGGCAGGACCTTCGTGAAATCGTCGAGATCGACGGTGCGTAGTTCCACGCCGAAGACGGGGCGGCCCTGCATCGCGGTTTTCTCCACCTGCTGTTCGAAACTGAGCTGGTCCCAGTCATGCGTCGGGCCGCCGACCGTGCCGATGGGGCTGGTCTCCGTCATACCCCAGGCGTGCTGGACGCGGGTGCCGTTCTTCATCAGCCGCTCGATCATGAACTTGGGCGCGGCCGAACCGCCGATGGTCGCCGCCTTCAGTTTCGGCAGGTCCACGCCTTCCTTGTCGCAATACTGGAAGTGCGCGAGCCAGACCGTCGGCACGCCCGCACTGTCGGTCACGCCTTCGCGCTTCATCAATTCGTCCAGCACCGCCGGATCGTTCACGGCGGAGAACACGAACTTGATGCCCGCCATCGCGCCGGCATAGGGCAGGCCCCAGCTTGCCGCGTGGAACATCGGCACGACGGGCAGCATCACGCTGGACGCGCTGAAATTGAAGGCCGCCGGTTGCAGGCCGGCCATTGCGTGTAGCACCGTGCTGCGGTGTTCGTATTGCACGCCCTTGGGATTGCCGGTCGTCCCGCTGGTGTAGCAGATCATGCAAGGGTCGGTTTCACCGCCCCCGGCCCACTCATAATTGCCGTCCTGCGCGCCGATCCAGTCCTCGAAGCTCTGCGAGTGGTCGCCGCTGTCGAAGCAGATGTAATGCTCAACGGTCGTCCATTTGTCCCGCATCATGTCGACGATGGGCTGGAAGGCCGCATCGTAGAGCATCACCCTGTCCTCGGCGTGATTGACGATGTATTCCAGCTGGTCCTCGAACAGGCGCGGGTTCACGGTGTGCAGGACCCCGCCCATCCCGGCAACGCCGTACCAGCTGACGAGATGGCGCGAGTGGTTCATGGCGAGGCTGGCGACCTTGTCACCCGGCTTCAGGCCCAAGGCTTCCAGCGCCTGCGCCATCTTCAGCGCGTCGGTGCGGATGCCCGCCCAATCGGTCCGTGTCTCGCTGCCATCAGCCCAGCGCGTGACGATCTCGCGCGTCCCGCTCTCCCTTGCGGCATGGTCGATCACATGCGTCACGCGCATGGTCCAGTCCTGCATCGCTCCCAACATCGGCGGCTCTCCTCTCCAAGGGTTTCTGTTTGCAACAGGAGTGCGCAAAGGGGCGCGCGGTCGCAAGGAAAAATCGCCGCCTGCAGGCTAAAGCGGCGCTTTTGTTACGCGGCGCGGTGCAGGCGGGGGCCTGATTTGGGCACCAGCTTGATTGCGGAAAGACCCTCTACCTGCCCCAGCCGGTCGGCCAGTTCGCCGCCCAGCTTGAAATCGTTGCCGAGGGTTAGGAGCGGACGGGCATTGCCCGCCTCCAGCCGCACCTGCACTTCGCCATGCCCCGGCTGCCCGGGGACGAGACAGGCAGCCAGTTCCACCAGGGCCGCCTCCGTCGCGACTTCCAGGGTGAGCAGCATGCGCTGTGTATTGACCACGCCGTCCAGCGGACGCGCTCCGCGCACGGTCACGCGGGGCGGTTCGTCGGGCGACGGACTGTCGAGTTCGACGGTCAGCAGGATGCAGGTGCCGTCCTTCGCCCACTGGCGGAAGCTCTCGACCAGCCCTTCCTCGAAACAGGCCGCGCTGAACTGGCCGGTCGTGTCGGAGAAATCGGCCCGGATGAAATCGGCCCCGCGGCGGGTCTTGCCGACATTCACCGCCTCCACCATCGCGGCCATCACCGCCTTGGCCCGGCCGCCTTCGGGCGCCCCGCCCTCCATCAGCGATGCGTAGGTCCGCGCGCCGTTGGCGCTGGCTACTTCGCGATAGGCGCTGACGGGGTGCTCGGCGAAATAGAAGCCGAAATTCTCGCGTTCCTTCGCCATTTGGTCGGCACGGGACCATGGCTCGGCGTCCTTCAATCGCAGCGTATCGGTCTGCGCCATGTCGCCGCCGAACAGCGCTTCCTGCCCGCTGTCGCGTTCACGCATTGCGGCATCGGCAGTGGCCAGCAGCAGGTCGGCATTGGCCGCCAGCTTCGCCCTGTTCGGCTCTAGCGTATCGAGCGCGCCCGCAGCGATTAGCCCTTCGAGCTGGCGCGAATTCATCGAACCTTGCGGCAGGCGGTCGAACAGGTCGGCCAGGCTTTCGAACGTACCGTTCGCCTCGCGCTCTGCCACGATCGCCTTCATCGCCTTTTCGCCGACATTGCGTATGCCTGCGAGGGCATAGCGCACGGCATAGCCTTCGTCCGTGCGCTCGACCGTGAACTGCGCTTCAGAAGCGTTGATGTCCGGCGGGGCTACCGTGACGCCGCCATCCTTGCCCGGGTAGCGCCGTGCATCGTCGACGAAGAGCGCAAGCTTTTCCGACTGGTGCATGTCGAAGCACATCGACGCGGCGTAGAATTCCTCCGGATAATGCGCCTTCAGCCACGCCGTCTGGTAGGCGAGCAATGCGTAGGCGGCAGCGTGCGACTTGTTGAAGCCGTAGCCTGCGAACTTGTCGATCAAGTCGAACAGCTCGTTCGCCTTGCCTGCCTCGATCCCGGATGTCTCGCGGCAGCCATCGACGAAGCGCTGGCGCTGCGCGTCCATTTCGGCCTGAACTTTCTTGCCCATCGCGCGGCGCAGCAGGTCGGCATCGCCGAGCGAATATCCGGCAAGGATCTGCGCGGCCTGCATCACCTGTTCCTGATAGACGAAGATGCCGTAGGTTTCCTCGAGAATACCCTCCAGCTTTGCATGGGGATACTCGATCTCCACCTCGCCCGCCTTGCGTTTTCCGAACAGCGGAATGTTGTCCATCGGGCCCGGGCGGTAGAGCGAGACGAGCGCGATGATGTCTTCGAACTTGGTCGGCTTTACCGCCGTCAGCGTGCGGCGCATCCCTTCCGATTCCAGCTGGAACACGCCGACGGTGTTGCCCTGTTTCAGCAGCTGGAAGACGGCCGGGTCGTCCCATTTCAGCGCGCCCAGATCGACATCGATCCCGCGCTTCGCCAGCAGGTCGACAGCCTTCTGCAGCACGGACAGGGTCTTGAGGCCGAGGAAGTCGAACTTGACCAGTCCGCTCGATTCCACGTGCTTCATGTCGAACTGCGTGACCGGCATGTCCGACCGCGGATCGCGGTAGAGCGGCACCAGCTGGTCCAGCGGGCGGTCCCCGATGACGACACCGGCGGCGTGGGTCGAACTGTTGCGCGGCAGGCCTTCCAGCTGCCGGGCGAGATCGATCAGCGCCTTGGTATCGTTGTCGTTATGGTACTCGGCACGAAACTCCGAACTGCCGTTGATAGCGCGCTCAAGCGTCCACGGATCGGTCGGATGGTTGGGCACCATCTTGCAAAGGCGGTCGGTACGGCCGTAGCCGAAGTCGAGGATACGCCCGACATCGCGCAGCACGGCGCGCGCCTTCATCTTTCCGAAAGTGATGATCTGCGCGACGCGGTCGCTGCCATATTTCGCCTGCACGTAGCGGATGACCTCGCCGCGCCGCGTTTCGCAGAAATCGATGTCGAAGTCGGGCATCGACACGCGTTCCGGGTTCAGGAAACGCTCGAACAGCAGGCCGAGCCGGATGGGATCGAGATCGGTAATGGTCAGCGCCCAGGCGACGATGCTGCCGGCACCCGAACCGCGCCCCGGCCCGACAGGGATGCCGTTGTCCTTTGCCCACTGGATGAAATCGGCAACGATCAGGAAGTAGCCGGGAAAGCCCATCCTGTTGATGATGCCGATCTCGTAATCGAGCCGGTCGTCATAGATGCGCCGCTCGTCCGCCGACATCTCGCCATAGGACGCCAGCCGCGCATCCAGACCCTTGCGCGATTCCTCGGCCAGCATCCGCTCCTCGCCTTCCAGATCGCCGGCGAGGCTGGGCAGGATTGGCGCTCGGCTGGGCGGCGCAAAGGCGCATCTGCGCGCGATGGTCAGGGTGTTGTCCAGCGCTTCGGGCAGGTCCTCGAAATTCTCGTGCATCATCGGCGCCGACTTGACGAAGGCCTGCCGGTCGGTGCGCGGGCGTTCTTCCTCGAACATCTTGTGGCTGCTGGCGATGCACAGCATCGCATCGTGCGCCTGGTGGAAATCGGGGTCGGCGAAATTGGCCGGATTGCTCGCGACCAGCGGCAGGTCCCGCTCGTATGCGAGCGCAATCAACGCCTCCTCCGCTGCCGTTTCGATCGCGTTGTTCCGCCGCGCAATCTCGACATAGAGGCGCTGCGGAAAGAGCTCCTCCAGCTTGCGGGCATAGGCTTCCCCATGGGCGTCCTGCCCTGCGGCCAATAGCCGCGTCAGCCCGCCTTCGCTCGCCCCGGTCAGTGCGATCAGGCCGCCCGTATGGCCTTCAAGGTCCGCAATCGAGACATGTGGCTCCAGCTCAAGCGGCCGTTCCAGATGGGCCCGGCTGACGAGGTGGCACAGATTGCCCCACCCCGTTTCATCCTGCGCATAGAGCGGCAGGTGGTCGATGGCATGGTCCGGCCCGAACGCCTCGCCCCGCGCAACGCCCAGTAGCGTGCCGACAATGGGCTGGATGCCTTCGTCGAAACAGGCCTTTGCAAAGGCGACGCTGCCGTAAAGTCCGTTGCGATCACATATGGCGATGCCCGGAAAACCGCGCTCTTTCGCCAGTTGCGCGATACGCTTGGGATCGATCGCCCCCTCCAGCATCGAATAGCTGGACAGGACGCGCAAGGGGACGAAGGGGGCATAGGCCATGGTGCCAAGGTAGGCCTTCGCGCGCTGCCCGCAAGCGAACTTGCTCGCCTGTCACCAGACCTGTCGACAGCTTCGCGGCGAAGCGAAAATTTACGAGGGCGCTGGCCCGTCGCCCTGCGCCTTCGCCGCGGCGATCTTCTTGCGCGTGTCGCGGATGCTCGACCACGCGCCGTAGACGATCAGCGCGGCGAGGAAGATCCACACCCACACCGGGATATTGCGCCCGGCAATGGCGAGGTAAAGATAGGCGGAGACGAAGAAGAACCCCGCGCTGAGTGTGGGCAGGACCGTCGACCGGCCAGCCTTTGCGCGCCGGACGAGCCAGCCGATGCTGAGCAGGAAAAACGGTATCGCGCCGACATAGATGGCGCCGAAGATGTAGGGGTTCACCCCGTATTCCGCGCCGAGCGACAGGAACCACTGATTGATCGTTTCAAGCATGATGCCTGCCCTTTCGCCGCCGGCGCTGCTGCGGTTACAGCAGTTTCTCGATATGGCTGGCGAGCGATTTGGGTGCATCCTGCGGCGCGAAACGGCGCACGACATTGCCACCACGGTCGACGAGGAACTTCGTGAAGTTCCATTTGACCGCGGTCGAACCCATCAGGCCCTTCGCCTCCCCCTTCATCCAGTCGAACAGCGGAGAGGCATCGGGCCCGTTGACATCGACCTTCGCCATCAGCGGGAAGCTGGTGTCGTAATTCAACTGGCAGAAATTGGCGATTTCCTCGGCATCGCCCGGTTCCTGTGCGCCGAACTGGTTGCAAGGGAAGGCAAGCACCTCGAACCCCTGGTCGCCAAAGGTTTCCTGGAGCTTCTCGAGCCCTTCATATTGCGGCGTGAATCCGCATTTGCTGGCGGTGTTCACGAACAGCAGGACCTTGCCTTTCCTGGAGGCGAGATCGAGTTCTTCGCCCTTGTTCGTGCGAACGGTAAAATCTGCGATCGTCTTCATATCTGGTCCAATTTTGCGGGCAGCGAAACTGCCCGAGATCCGGGGAACCGGCACGGACTTTCCGGTCCGCTCACGGGCGTCAGTCTGCGCGCGGAAAATCCGGATGCCGGGCGAGAGCCGTTGCCTCTTCGGCGGTGAATTCGCGGTCGCCGGATTTCTCGATCACGTAGTCGCGCCGTTCCTCTTCGGGAAGGAGCATCATGTGACGGATCATGTCGGCAAACGTCCCATTGCGTAGCGATTTCGAGCCGTCGAGAAGGCCGTCGCCGTCGTTCTTGCGATGCAGGGCGGCGCGATCTTCCCAGTTGATCGAACCGGTACCGGTCGGAAAGCCTTCATACGTACTGGGATGGTCGCTCATTCTTGAAATCTCCTTTGGTCGTGCAACGCAGGTTAGCCGCCGGGGTTTCCGGACGCAGCCCCGTTTATTCGAGCAAGCCCTCGTGCAGCCGCACCACCCGGTCCATCTTGGCCGCCAGCCGTTCGTTATGCGTCGCAATCAGGGCTGCGCTGCCCTCGCCCCGGACCAGCGACAGGAACTGGTCGAGCACCCTGTCCGAGGTGTGTTCGTCCAGATTGCCCGTCGGCTCGTCCGCCAGCACCAGTTCGGGCCGGTTCGCCAGACCGCGTGCCACGGCAACACGCTGCTGCTCCCCGCCGGAAAGCTGGCTGGGCCGGTGGTCCAGACGCTCCGCAAGGCCGAGAGCGGTCAGCAATTCCTCGGCCCGCGCCTGTGCGACCGGCTTGTCGACGCCCGCCACCAGCTGCGGCAACACCACGTTTTCCAGCGCGTTGAAATCGGGCAGCAGGTGGTGGAACTGGTAGACGAAGCCCAGATGATTGCGCCGCAGTTCGGTGCGCGCCGCGCTGTCCGATTTCTCCGCCGCCTGGCCAGCAATCATGATTTCGCCGCCAAAGCCGCCTTCGAGCAAGCCGACTGCCTGCAACAGCGTCGATTTGCCGGAGCCCGAGGGGCCCAGCAGCGCCACGATCTCGCCCGGACGGATGGCCATTTCGACGCCGCGCAGGACATCGATCCTGACGCCGCCCTGTTCGAAACTGCGGGTCAGGCCCCGCAATTCGACCACCGGGCCGGTTCGCTGGAAAGGCTTATTCATAGCGCAGCACCTGCACGGGATCGGTCGAGGACGCCTTGAGCGCGGGATAGAGCGTCGCGAGGAAGCTGAGGACCAGGGCAAGCGTCACGATCCCCACGATTTCCCACGGATCGGTCTTTGCCGGCAGGGTCGTCAGGAACCGGATGGACGGGTCCCACAGGTTCTGCCCCGTCACCACCTCGATCACCTTCACGATCGGTTGGCGGAAGAACAGCACGAGGAAGCCCAGGACAAGGCCCGCCACCGTCCCGATGGCCCCGATGGTGAAACCGGTCGTGACGAAGATTTTCAGCAGGCTCTTCCGGGTCGCCCCCATCGTGCGCATGATCGCGATGTCGCGGGTTTTCGCGCGCACCAGCATGACGAGGCTCGACAGGATGTTGAACGCCGCCACCAGCACCATGAAGCTGAGCGCGAAGAACATGGCCACCCGCTCCACCTGCAACGCCTCGAAGATCGTCGAATTGATGGTCTTCCAGTCCGACACGATCGCGCGGCCGCGCAGGCTTTGCTCGACCGGCGCCATGATCTCGCCGACGCGGTCCGCGTCTTCCGTCGTGACCTCGATCATGCCGATCGTCTCGCCCGTCAGCAGCAGGGTCTGCGCATCGGGGATCGGCATCACAATGAACGACTGGTCGTAGTCATACAGGCCCACTTCGAAGATCGCGCCGACCTCGTATCCGACCTGCCGCGGCACGGTCCCGAACGGGGTGGAGCGGCCCTGGGGGTTGATGATGGTCACCGTATCGCCGACCCGCGCGCCAATATTTTCCGCCATGCGCGCGCCGATGGCGACCGTGCCGGCATCGGGCTGCACGCGGCCCATGTCGCCGATAACCGTCTTCTCGCCCAGCGCTGCAATATCTTCCTGCGTATTGCCGCGAACCAGCGCAGCCTCCACCCGGCCTTCATAGGTGACGAGCAAGGGCTGCTCGATCAGGGGCGATGCGCTCGTCACGCCGGGGGTCTCGCGGATTTCCTCCAGCACGTCTTCCCAGTTGTCGAGCCGTCCGCCATAGGCCTGCACGATGGCGTGGCCGTTCAGCCCTACGATCTTGTCGAGCAGTTCCGCACGGAAGCCGTTCATCACGCTCATCACGATCACCAGCATCGCGACCGACAGCATGACCACGCCGACGCTGATGCCGGCCACCAGCGCAATGAACGCCTCACCCTTTCCGGGGAGGAGGTAACGCCGCGCAATCGTTCGTTCGAATTGGCTCAGAAACAATGGGAAGTGCCGTCTATGGTGCCTGTTGGGATGCGGCCTTAGGTAGCTCGACCTGTCTAGGCAATGAAAGAGCGCCAAATCGGCCCGGACCGTCCACCGGAGATATCGCCCGGAGAACCACGCTGGCCTTGTAATAGGTCTGCAACATCGCCATTGCGTGGCGCATCGAGCGGGGCAGCGAGCGCGGCGATCTTATGAAAATCTCACATCCTTTTTACGACGAGCACGGCGACAAGCTACGCGAGGAATGCGGCGTGTTCGGCGCGATCAACGCGACGGACGCCTCGGCCGCCACGGCACTGGGCCTTCACGCCCTCCAGCACCGCGGGCAGGAGGCGGTCGGCATCGTCAGTTTCGACGGCACGACCTTCACTGCGCGCCGCGGTCTGGGCCATGTGGCGGAAAACTTCTCCGCGCCCGAAGCGATTGCAGAACTGCCCGGGTCGATGGCCGCCGGTCACGTCCGGTACTCAACGACGGGATCGGGCGGCCTGCGCAATGTGCAGCCACTCTACGCCGATCTCGCCAGTGGCGGATTCGCGGTGGCGCATAACGGCAATATCTCCAATGCCGGAACGCTGCGTGCCGAACTGGTGCAGAAGGGCGCGATTTTCCAGTCCACCTCCGACACCGAAGTCATCATCCATCTGGTCGCGACCAGCCGCTATCCCACTTTGCGCGATCGCCTGGTCGACGCCTTGCGACTGGTCGAAGGCGCCTATGCCCTGATCGTCATGACGCCGCAGGGCATGATCGCCTGCCGCGACCCGCTCGGCATCCGGCCCCTGCAGATGGGGCGCATGGGCGATGCTGTGGTGTTCGCCTCCGAAACGGTGGCCTTCGATGTCGTCGGCGCGGAATTCGAACGGCAGGTCGAACCGGGCGAGATGATCGAGGTGGATTTCGACGGCAATGTCACCAGCTTCCGTCCGTTCGGCGAAAACCGCTCGCGGCCCTGCATCTTCGAACACGTCTATTTCAGCCGTCCCGATTCGATCTTCGACGGGCGCAGCGTCTACGAGGCGCGCAAGGCCATCGGCGCCCAGCTCGCTATCGAGAACCCGTGCGAGGCCGACCTCGTCGTGCCCGTGCCCGACAGCGGCGTTCCGGCCGCCATCGGCTATGCGCAGCAATCGGGCCTGCCGTTCGAACTGGGCATCATCCGCAGCCATTATGTCGGCCGCACCTTCATCCAGCCTTCCGACACCGCCCGGCATTCCGGGGTGAAGCGCAAGCACAATGCCAATCGCGGCCTCGTGGAAGGCAAACGTATCGTGCTGATCGACGATTCCATCGTGCGCGGCACGACCAGCCTGAAGATCGTCGAGATGATGCGCGATGCCGGTGCGAAGGAAATCCATTTCCGCGTTGCCAGCCCGCCCACGGCCCATAGCTGCTATTATGGCGTCGATACGCCCGAACGCTCAAAACTGCTGGCAGCGCAAATGGACGTCGCGCCGATGCGTGACTTCATCAAGGCGGACAGCCTTGCCTTCATTTCGATCGACGGCCTCTACAAGGCTGTCGGTCAGGAGCCGCGCAATTCCGGCTGCCCGCAATTCTGCGACGCCTGCTTCACCGGCGACTATCCCACGCCCCTGACGGATCTTGCCGGCAAGTCGGACGATTCCGCGCAGCTCCCCTTCCCCGTCAACAAGGTCGCCTGAATGTCACAGGATACGGAAAACCCCGGCAAGCTGGCCGTCGTCACGGGCGCATCGCGCGGCATCGGCGCGGCTATTGCAAAGGCGCTGGCAGCCCAGGGCGTTCACGTCGTCCTGACCGCCCGCGACGTCAAGGCGCTCGAAAATGTCGAGGATGCGATTCATGCCGCCGGTGGAAGCTCCACCATTGCACCTGTCGACCTGACCGAACCCGATGGCGTCGCCCGACTTGCGGCAGCCATTCGCGGCCGGTGGGACGCGCTCGACTATCTCGTTATCTCAGGTGCTTACCTGCCTCATCTGACGCCGGTTACGCAGATCGACGCCAAGCAGTTCGGCCAGGCCATGACCGTCAATGTCATGGCGACGCAGGCCCTGCTGGCGAATTTCGACGCCATGCTGAAACGTTCGAAGGACGCCGTGGTGGTCGGCCTGACCAGCAGCGTCGGCGACAGTCCCCGTGCCTATTGGAGCGCTTATGGCGCCAGCAAGGCCGCGTTCGACAACATCCTGAGCTCCTACGCGCAGGAAGTTGAAAAGATTGGACATATCCGCGTCGCCATCATCGATCCGGGCGCAACCCGCACGGCGATGCGGGAGAAAGCCTATCCCGGGGAAGACCCGTCGACGGTGAAGCCGCCGGAAGCCGTCGCGGACAGGATCGTCGCCTTGCTGGGCGAGGATTTCGCCACCGGCCACCACGAGAGGGTTAATTCCGCTTAGGGAATAATGCTTACCGGAGAGTAAGCGCGCCTGCGCGACAGCCCGTCATGAGGTTTCGGGACCGGTACATCGCGGCCGGTCGCAATTCGCATGACAGGAGGCAGCACCCATGCTGCATACGCCAGACAGCTACGAAATCGCGTCGCAGGAAGATCGCTGCGCCCCGCGCACGAAGATTACACTTCCCGGCAAGCTGCGGGCAAGCGGCAGCCGCGCCTTCCAGACAGTGGTTCACGACCTGTCGATCAGCGGCTTCAGCGCTGCGGCAGTCAACCGCATGTATGAAGGCCAGGTCTGCTGGCTGACCCTGCCCGGCCTCGAATCCCGCATGGCGAAGGTAGTCTGGTGGGACAGTTCCATCGTCGGCTGCGCGTTCACCGACCTGCTCAGCCCGATCGTGCATGACGACCTCATGGCCCGCTACGGCCACCAGCCGATGTTCCGCACCGACTGATATTCGGCTGGCGAAGGGACCGGCAGCGCGTCCCCTTCCCCTGCTCAGTCCGCCGTACCGGCGCCCGCGGCAATGGCTGCAAGCAGGCCGAGCCGTTCCATCGAATGCGCGCGGTCGCTGGCCTTTGGCCAATTGCTCAGGATTGCGACGACGAGGTCCTGTGACGGCATGATCGTGACGGATTGCCCGAAGATGCCCTGCGCCCCGAAATTGCCGCCGGGATAGGTCCACCACTGGTAGCCGTAGCCGAAACCGGGCATTCCCATCGCCTCCCCGAAATCGACCTGTGCGCCGCCGGCAGCCTCGAACCAGCCATCGGGCACGACCCCGTCACCGCCTTCGAGCGCGAACTGCCCGATCCGCGCATAGTCGGCGAGCCGCATGGACAGGCAGCAGCCCCCGATATTCCGGCCCGACAGGTCGATCTGCCAGAACAGCGACCCTTCCAGGCCTGCGGGATCGACGAGGTTATCCCTGGCATATTCGGCCAGCTTCATGCCGGTCGCGTTTTCCACCAGGACGCCGATCAGGTTCGTCTCGCCGGTCTTGTAGACCCATTTCTTCCCCGCCGGCGCTTCCCGCGGGAGGGTTTTCATATATTCGACGACCTGGTCTTCGCCGGGACCGGGCTGGGTATCGAACATCCGGGCGACGTCGCTTTCGGGATCGGTGTAGCTCTCGTTCCACTTCACGCCCGACGTCATCGTCGCCAGCTGCTCGACCGTGACATCGTCGTAAGCGCTGCCGACAAGTCCCGGAATATATTTGGAAACTGCATCATCCATAGATGCGACATGCCCGTCCTTCACCGCCGCACCCAGCAGGGTCGATGTCAGGCTTTTGGCGACGGAAAAGCTGGTCCAGCGCTCGTCCGGCGCGAAACCCATGCCGTATTTCTCGTACCGCACCTTGCCGTCCTGCAGGACCATGACCCCGGCGATGTCGCCGCGTGCCATGTAGGCGTCGATGGCGGCGGCGGTATTCGCGGGCAGCGCTGCACCTGCGGGTAGCGCGCGGGGATTGGCTGCGGGGGCGATTTCATAACCGGGGAAGAAATCCTCCATCCGGCGGAAATTCGCAGCACGGGTTGCATCGTCCCACGCCAGCACTGCTGCGCCTTCCAGGTCGATCCCGCCCTCGGGCATGGAGAAGGTGACCGGCCCCTCCTCGACTTGCGCCGCCGGAGCCGTTGTCGCCGGAGCAGCCCCGACCGTTTCCGGCTGCGTGTAGGCCGCGGCGCAGCCCGAAAGGGCCAGCACTGCCAATACGCTCAAACCTGCAAATGTCCTCATTGTCCTTCTCCCTCTCCCGTCAATTCTTCACCAGCGTGACCTGGTGCACGTCGATACCGCCTCCCCGGAAACCGCCTTCGCAGTACATCAGGTAATACCGCCACAGATCGACGAACCGGCGGTCGAACCCTTCCGGCAGCATACCTGCATTCACCGCCGCATCGAAATTTTGTCGCCAGAGCCGCAGGGTCTCGGCATAGTCGAGACCGAAATCGACCTGATCCCTCCATTCGAGCCCGTGTTCTTGTGCCAACCGGCGGAACTCTGACGTCTTGATCAGCAGTCCGCCCGGGAAGATGTAGGCCTGGATGAAATCCGCGCTGGCTGCGTACTCGTCGAACAGGTCATCGCGGAAAGATATGTACTGGATCGCGGCGCGGCCGCCGTCCTTCAGATTGGCGGCGACGCTCGCCATGAAGGTCGGCCAGTATTCGCGGCCCAGCGCCTCGACCATCTCCACGCTGACGATGGTATCGAACGGCCCTTCCACGTCGCGGTAGTCCTGCATCCGGTAGTCCGGGCCGGGATGATGGCGGCCCGCCCATTCAAGCTGCCGGGCCGACAGGCTGATGGCTGTCACATCTGCCCCGGAACCGTGCATCCGGCCCGCCAGCCCGCCCCAGCCGCAGCCGATTTCGAGAACGGTCTTCGCCCCGTCGATCCGGTCTTCCAGCGCCTGCCACTTGGCATGCTGCGCCGCGCTCAGGCCTTTCTCGCCCGGCGGGAACAGGGCGCTGGAATACGCCATCGTCTCGTCCAGCCACGCGGCGTAGAAATCGTTGCCGAGGTCGTAATGGGCAGAGATGTTTTTCTGCGCGCCCTCATGCGTGTTGCGGTTGAGCAGGTGCGCAGCCCGCAAGGCGCGGCGGAACGGACCCTTGGCCCGTGCGGTGTTGCCCAGCGTACCCGCATTCTCCACGAACATCGCAAAGAGCGGCACGGGATCGGGGCTCCACCATTCGCCCGCCTCCCATGCCTGGTAGAGGCCGACGGATCCGTTGCTGGCGATGCGCACCAGAGCGTTCCAGCTCCTGAGTTCGAACACGCATTCGAAGCCGGGCGCATGACCGCCCAGCGTTCGCTTCGAGCCGTCGGGCAGGGTTCCGTGGATGGTGCCCTTAGCCAGCCCTGCATCGATCCGGTCGAGCATCCTGCCGAGCAGCGGTGCGGCGAGACGGGCGAGCAAGCCGGGCCGCTTGGTGAAACGCTCGGCACCCTTTGTCAGGGACAAGGCCCTGTCATTGTCCGGTTGCATGCGCGTCGCCATGCGCGACCTATGGAGTCGGGACGCGAACCGTGCAAGACCTGCCATGGCAGACAATTGGGAGATCGTCCTCATGGCATTGCAGATTGTCGGTGCGGCGCTCCCCCGAACCGGGACCCTTTCGCTCAAATTCGCGCTCGAAATGCTGGGGTTCGGCAAATGCTATCACATGAGCGAGCTCATCCTCCATCCGGAGCATCGCTGGCGATGGACCTTCGCCCGGATGAAGCCGGCGCTGCTGGACCCCCTGTGGGATGAGTACCACGCCGCGCTGGATGCGCCCGCCTGCGCGCAGTGGAGCACGCTGGCGCAACGCTTCCCCGATGCAAAGGTCATCCTGACAAGGCGCGACCCGGCGCGCTGGTATGAATCGGTGATGGAAACCGTCGGCAGTCCGGATCATGTGCGCTTCGTCTTGCGCCCTCCGCTGGCACCGGCTGCGCTGGCCAACCCGCCTTTCGGCCTGCGGTTGCAGAAAGATGCGATGATCCGCCATTTCGAGCGTTACGGCCAGCGCGTGCGCCGGGACATCGCGCCCGGGCGCCTGCTCGAATTCGAGGCAAAGGACGGTTGGGAGCCGCTGTGCCGTTTTCTGGGCGTCCCTGTCCCGGACCGGCCCTTCCCCCATGTCAACGACCGCGCCGCAATGATGGCGGTTCAGGGCGAGATGGACCTGACGCGATTGACCTTTGCGGAAATCCAGCAGGCAACGCGCGCTTTCCTGGAGAGCCAGCGTCAGCCCTTGCTGTCGCGGTAAGCTTGCAGCGCCCGCTCGCGCGCTTCCTTGTGACCGATGATCTTCACCGGGTAATCGCCGCGCTTCTCATCTGCCGGATCGTGGATGTCCTCATCGGACAGGTCGGCCAGTTCCGGTACCCATTCACGGATATAACCCGCAGCGTCGAACTTCTCCGACTGGCTGAGCGGCGCCATGATGCGCGGGAACATGTTGCTGTCGACGCCCGTGCCGCTGACCCACTGCCAGTTGGTGCCGTTCGATGCGTAATCGCCGTCTACCAGAGTATCCCAGAACCAGCGTTCGCCGTGCCGCCAGTCGATCAGCAGGTGCTTGATCAGGAAACTGGCCGCGATCATCCGCACTCGGTTGTGCATCCAGCCAATATGCCACAGCTGGCGCATCCCGGCATCGACGATCGGATATCCGGTGCGGCCCTGTTGCCATGCTTCCAGTTCTTCCTGGATGATGTGACCGCGATTGGGGTTCCGCCACAGGACCTGCTCGTCGTAATCGCGGTAGCTTTCCTTCGGGTAGTCCGGGAACTGCATGATCACGTTCTGCGCGTAATCGCGCCAGATCAGCTCTTTCTCGTAGGTCTTCCAGCCGCCGCTCCGCTTGTCCTTCAGCGCGTGCCAGATGGTGATCGGAGAGATTTCGCCCCAGTGCAGGTGCGGCGACATCTGCGATGTCTCGTCTTTCGAAGGCAGGTTGCGGCCCTCGTCGTACTTGCCGACCTCACCGGCCCACCAGTCCAGCCGCTCATGCGCCGCGTCCTCGCCTACCGACCAGTGATCGCGGAAACCGCCGGCCCAGTCGGGCTTCGTCGGCAACAGTTCCCATTCCGACAGGTCGTCGCTTTCCGGCATGTCGGGCGGCTGCGAGATCGTGTCCGGCTCGGGCAATTCGTCGCGCGGCGGCAAGAGATCGAGCATCGCCTTCGAGAACGGCGTGTAGATCTTGTAGGGATCGCCGCTGCCGGTGGTCGCGGTGCCGGGCGGCATAAGGTAGTTTCCGTCATGCGGGACGAGCTCGCACTCGCTGTCCTTCAATGCGTCGTGCAGGTCTTCCTCGGCCTCGCGGTGCCAGGGTTCGTAGTGACGATTTGCATGAATCGCGCCAGCGTTCGTTTCCTGCGCGATGCCTTGCAGCACGGAGACGCTGTCGCCCCGCCGCAGCACGATCTGTGCGTTCCGGCGGCCGTAACTCTTCGCGAGGTCCTCGAGCGAATGGTGCAACCACCAGCGATGCGCCCCGCCCAGCGCGCGGTCGCCGGCGCGCTCGTCGTCGAGGATATAGACCGGGATGACCGGCCCCTGCTGCGCCGCAGCATGAAGCGCGGGCTGGTCTTTCATGCGCAGGTCGCGTCGCAGCCAGACGATCTGTGGTGAAGTCATGCTATCCCCTTTGGCGAGGCAACGGGGTTAAAGCGCCGGTGGTTCCTCGCACTCCGCATCCGGCAATGCGACCGTGAAGCGATCCCGGGCGCGCGGATCGTAGAAGCGGGCGTCGCGGATGAGGATCGAACCGTCCGGCGCACGTTCGGCAAACGGTGAGCGCGACCAGAAAAGGAAGGCATGATATTCGCGGTAAAGGCGGTCGTCCTCCGGCTCCCCCGGGAAGTTCAGGCATGGATCGCCGATAACGGCCGGACGCGTCATTCCGCCAAGGACCGAGTATCCGGATTGTCGCCAGTGCCCGAAGGAACCTGCAATCACATCGCGTTTCCAGAACGCGACGGGCGGAGGGCTGGAAATGACCACTTCTTCGCTCAATGACGGTTTGACGATGGAGCGTTCGGCGTCACGCGTGATGAGGCCGTTGGCGAGGATATACACTCCGGCAGCGGTCAGCGCGATATGTGCGGGGCGCCGCCAGTCCCCGCCCCTTTTCTCGCGGCGCAGCGACCACCATGTTGCTAGGCCCATCAGCGCCCAGAGCCACACGTCGATGATGAACAGCGTGTCGCCATAGAACCAGCGGCTGGAGAACGGTTCCAGCAAACGGATGCCGTAGACGTTGAGCCAGTCGAGCGCCGGGTGGGTCAGGCAGCCGATGAAGCTGAGTGCATAGAGCCATTTGAAGCTGACCGGCAGGCGCCCATCGGGCCGCTTCCCGCGTTTCGCCTGCCATCGGTCGAAGCCCCACAGCAGCCCTGCCAGTATCAGAGGCAACAGCACCAGCGCGGGCGGCCCGTGGGTTATGCCGCGCCGAAAGCCGAGATGCTCCTGCCCTTCCAGCCAGAAGAAGCACGCCGCATCGACATCGGGCAGGTTCGCACCGATGATCAGTGCGGGCATGGCCAGCCCGGTCTTCCGCTTGAGCCCCGCCTGCCCAATCAATGCGCCGACGAGGGAGTGGGTCAGGTTATCCATCGACCGGGCGCTGGGTTACACCGGGTCCTGCGCCGTGCCGTCCACTGTCCAGGTTTGCCCGGTGCCGAGCAGCTTGGCGAGGTTCGCTTCCTTGCCTGCGCTGGCCTGCTCGCGCTCGGCGCTGACGGCTGTTTCGAAGGTCGGGGCGGGATCGTCGTAGAGGACGCCCATCGGCATGGGAAACTCGCCGAATTCCAGTTCCGACAAAAGGTGCGCCATGACGCGGTTCTTTACATCGTGGACACGCACCCCGGCGGACTGCCAGTCGCCATCAACAACATCGACGACCTTGAACGCGAGGCTCTCCGCATCGAAGGCAAGGCCCTTCACGCCGCCGGACTTCTCGCTGCCGAACAGCATCGGCTCGCCGTCTTCGAGCCAGAGCTGGCGGTCTTCCGCACCCTTGGGCGCGGCGAAATCGTCGAAAACATCCTTGTTGTAGACGATGCAGTTCTGGAAAATCTCGATGAAGGCCGCGCCCTGATGCGCATGGGCGGCAGTCAGCACTTCGGGCAGCTTCTTCGACACATCGAAGCCGCGCGCCACGAAGCGCGCACCTGCACCCAGTGCGAAGGCGCAGGGGTTTGCCGGGTAATCGACGCTACCGATGGGGCTGGACGGGCTCTTCGTGCCGACCCGGCTGGTGGGCGATGCCTGCCCCTTGGTCAGGCCGTAGATCTCGTTGTTGAACAGCATGATCTGCATGTTCACGTTCCGGCGCAGCACGTGGAGCATGTGATTGCCGCCGATCGACAGACCATCGCCGTCGCCGGTCACCAGCCAGATGTCGAGATCGGGATTGGCCAGCTTCACACCGGTCGCCAGCGCAGGCGCGCGGCCGTGGATCGTGTGGAAGCCGTAGGTTTCCATGTAATAGGGGAAGCGGCTAGAGCAGCCGATGCCGGAGATGAACACCGTGTTCGACGGGTCCGCTCCCAGCTGCGGCAGCGTGCGCTGCACCGCCTTCAGGATCGCATAGTCCCCGCACCCGGGGCACCAGCGCACCTCCTGGTCGGTTTCCCAGTCCTTGAGCGTAGTTTCGATTTTTGCAGGAGCGTTCATGGGGTCAGGACCGGAAAAGCATGATGAGGACGAGGGCGAAAGCCAGCAGAGCGGCAAAAACGAGAGTTCTGTTGTTTTTCATCAGTTCGTCTCCGGGCTGGGAAGCTGGTCGTCATTGACCGCCACCTGACCGCCTTCATTGCCGGGAATGTCGTCGAAAAACTTTGCGATCTCGGCTTCCAGCTCCGCGATGGCGAAGGGCTGGCCGCTGGTCTTCGTCAGCGGCTGCGCGTCGATCAGGAACTGGTCGCGCAGCACGGTCTTGAACTGGCCGGTGTTCATTTCCGGGACCAGCACATGGTCGTAGCCGCGCAGCAGATCGCCCAGATTGGCCGGTAGCGGCCAGATGTTGCGGACATGGATGTGCGCCACGTCGCATCCCTTGGCGATGGCGCGGCCCACGGCCTGGTGGATCGGGCCGTAGGTGCTGCCCCAGCCGACAACGGCCAGCTTGCCGGACGTGTTGCCGCGGCAGACCTCCTGGTCCGGCACTTCGACACCCGACACCTTCTCGCGGCGCTGGTCGGTCATGGCCTGGTGGTTGTCGGGCGCGTAATCGATATGACCGGTGCCCGCCGCTTTCTCGATCCCTCCAATGCGGTGCATCAGGCCGGGCGTGCCGGGCTTGATCCAGGGGCGAGCGCCCTTCTCGTCACGCGCGTAGGGAAGCAATTCGGCATCGTCGCCGCCGGGCTTCGTTTCCATGAACTTGGCAGGGAACGGATCGTAGCTGGCGGGATCGGGCACCTTCCACGGCTCGGCCGCATTGGCGATATAACCGTCCGTCAGCAGCATCACCGGGGTCATGTATTTCACCGCAATACGGCACGCCTCGATCGCGCATTCGAACGCGTCGCCCGGGCTGCGCGCAGCGATGACCGGCATCGGTGCATCGCCATTGCGGCCATAGACGGCCTGATAGAGATCGCTCTGCTCGGTCTTGGTCGGCAGGCCGGTCGACGGGCCGCCGCGCTGCGAGTTGACGACGACCAGCGGCAGTTCGGTCATGATGGCAAGGCCCATCGCCTCGGTCTTCAAGGCGATGCCCGGGCCCGAGGACGAAGTAACACCCAGCGATCCGGCATAGCTCGCCCCGATGGCGGCGCAGATCGCGGCGATCTCGTCTTCCGCCTGGAAGGTGGTGACGCCGAATTCCTTCAGCCGCGCGAGGTGGTGCAGGATCGCGGATGCAGGCGTGATCGGATAGCCGCCGAAGAACATCGGCAGCTCCGCCAGCTGAGCGCCCGCGACCAGGCCGAGCGACACGGCCTCCGCGCCCGTAATCGTGCGGTAAAGGCCCGGCGCGCTTTCGACCGGCGGCATGGCCAGCTGTTTCAGCGGACCGGCAAGCTCCGCCGTTTCGCCATAGGCATGGCCCGCATCGAGCGCGGCAATGTTGGCGTCGGCGATTTCCGGCTTGCGCTTGAACTTGTCCCGCAGCCACTGGTGGATCGGATCGCGCGGACGGTCGAACATCCACAGCGCAAGACCCAGCGTCCACATGTTCTTGGACCGCAGCGCATCCTTGTTGCCGAGGCCGAAGGGCTTCACCGCTTCGATCGTGCGTTCCGAAATGTCGAACGCCAGCAGGTCGTATTTGGCGAGGCTGCCATCTTCCAGCGGGTTCGCCTCGTATTTCGCCTTTTCCAGGTTGCGCTTGGTAAAGGCGCCGGTATCGGCAATCACCAGCCCGCCCGGCTTGAGCGAGGCGATGTTCACCTTCAGCGCTGCCGGGTTCATCGCGACCAGCACGTCGGGCGCGTCGCCCGCGGTGTTGATCTGGCGGCTGCCGAAATTGATCTGGAAGGCCGACACGCCGAACAGCGTGCCCTGCGGCGCGCGGATTTCCGCCGGGAAATCGGGGAAAGTCGCCAGGTCGTTGCCTGCCAGCGCGGTGCTGAGCGTGAATTGCCCGCCTGTCAGCTGCATCCCGTCGCCGCTGTCGCCGGCGAACCGGACCACCACTGCTTCGGGAGTTTCCTGTGCGTCGTCGCGGGGAGCCGCCTGCGTTGCCATAAATCGTCCTGTTGTTCCGCGCACGCCCGCCCTGTTCCGGGAGCGCGGCCTTTCATGTGGCTGGCGACCTAGGTGCGCGTCCGGGGCGCGGCAATCAAGTTTTTCTGTGCCACTTGTCCATGACGGTTGAATTGCGAAGCGCGGGCGGCCTATCGCAGCGGTCAAAGAAAACAATCGCGAGGAGAGAGACCATGGCCGATATCGAACATTACGTGCGCGACGATGTTCGCGGCTTCTTGGACATGCTGGAAGCCATGAACGGACAGGGCGTGGAGGAAGTCGGCGCCGTGCAGGGGCGCGAGCAGATGCGCGCAATGGGCGCTATCGCAGAAGCGCCGGCGCGCGAGTTGGCCGTGCAGAAGGACCTGACCTGCCCGGGACCGGCAGGCGACATCCCCTTGCGCTTTTACGACGTGAAGGAAAGCCGCGGCCCTTCGCCGATCGTGCTGTTCCTGCATGGCGGCGGCTTCGTGATCGGCGACCTGGAGGTCTACAACAATCTGTGCACCGAGATCTCCCACGCACTCGACTTGCCGGTGGTGTCCGTCGATTACCGCCTTGCGCCAGAACACCCCTTCCCCGCCGCGCCCGACGATTGCGAGGCTGCGGCGCGCTGGGTCGCCTCGGCGCCGGCGGAGCTTGGCCGCGAGGTCACCGGCCTCGTCATCATGGGCGACAGTGCAGGCGGCAACCTGACGATCGTCACCACCAACCAGCTGATGGCCGACCCGGCCGACGTGCCGGTGGTGGTGCAGGCACCGATCTATCCGGTCGCCAGCGATGTGAGCCAGCATGACAGCTTTGCCAGCTTCGCCGACGGTTTCCTGCTGACGGGCGCGGCGATGGCGTGGTTCACGGAGCAATATGCCGGACCGGCGGACGATCCGCGCAACGTGCCCATCCTCGGCGACTGCTCGAACACGCCGCCGACCGTCATTTGCACCGCCGGGCTCGATCCCTTGCGCGATTCGGGCCGCGAATATGCCGCCCACCTGATCCAGCAGGGGACGGAGGTCAGCTATTTCGAATTTCCCGGCATCATTCACGGGTTCACGACGCTGAGGAAAGCGATCCCCAGCGGCCAGGCCGACCTGGAGGCGTTCCTCGGCGCGATCCGTGTGAAGCTGGAGCGCGCGGCAGCATGAGCGAAGTGACCGCCTACCGCCCCTGTGCAGGCATCATGCTGTTCAACAGCAAGGGAAAGGTTTTCGCCGCCCAGCGGCTCGATTCGAAGAACCTCGGCGCTTGGCAGATGCCGCAGGGCGGGATCGATCCGGGCGAGGACCGGCGCGAGGCCGCTTTACGCGAGCTGGCGGAGGAAACCGGCGTTTCGGGCGACAAGGTCGAAATCATCGCAGAATTGCCCAAGCCCGTCCGCTACGACCTGCCCGAAGATCTGATCGGAAAGCTGTGGGGCGGCAAGTACCGCGGACAGGAACAGCACTGGTTCCTCGCCCGCTTCCTGGGTGAGGATAGCGACATAGATCTGGAAGCGCACGATCCGCCGGAATTCGAATGCTGGGAATGGGTCGAGCCCGAAAAGCTGCCCGACCTGATCGTCCCGTTCAAACGCGACGTCTATGCCGCCGTGGTCAAGGAATTTGCGCCGCAAATCGCCTCAGCGACCTGAGGTCCCCTAGCCAAGAGCTTGGCAAGGGAGAGGTAGCAATGAAATCCGTAACCGGCCCTTGGCCAGTCCGTCACATCAATTGCTCTGCGTGACCTGCGCGTCGGGCATGACGGCCTCTGCGGTCAGGACGCGTGGTTGGGGCCCCTGCGAGATGATCGCGGCCAGCTGGCGCGTTTCCGGGCAGCCGGCACCGCACAGCGATTCCAGTTGCGACAGGGTGGTTCGCGCTTTCTCGATCGCGCCTTTTTCGACCAGCGCCGCGCCCTTGCCGGACAGCGCCGCGTAGTCGTTGGGATCTCGGTCCAGCACCTCGCGGTAATAGGCGATGGCCTTCCCTTGCAGCCCTTCGCGGCGCGCGGCCTGCGCCAGATCGAGATAGATCGGCGTATAGCCCGGATCGACGGCCAGCGCCGCCTCGAACGCGTCGGTTGCGGCCTGCGGCTGCCCGCCGGCAAGAGCTGCGCGCCCTTCCGCGACAAGCTGCGCCGCGCGCGGTGCGGGTTCACGCTCAGCCCCGTAACCCACGCTCGCCTGCATGGCAAAAACCAGCGACAGGGCAGCGGCAGCAGGGGCGAAACGCATCAGCAGGTCCTTCCAGCGAGAGGGGTCTCGCACAGGGTGTGTAGGGTCAGGTGCGACCATAGGTCACAGGCCTAACACGGCAATGCTGCACGGGCGATGAAAAATCCGTCGGTCCCGTCGTGAGACGGTGTCAGGCGCAAACCCTTCCCCCGCGGTTTGCCCGCGCCCAGCTTGCGCGTGTCCGCCTGCCATCCCGGCGCGCGTTCGAGGAACGCCTCGAACCGGTTCGCACCTTCCTCATCCAGCAGCGAGCAAGTGACGAAGATGATCCGCCCGCCCGGCCGTACAAGCTCCGCCGCGATGTCGAGCAGCTTGTCCTGGATACCGGCATACCGGTCGAGGCTGCGCGAATCGAGCCGCCATTTCGCCTCGGGCTTGCGGCGAAGCGTGCCGATGCCCGAACAGGGCGCATCCACGAACACGCAGTCGGCCGCCCGGCGATACTGGCCGAGCGCGTCCATCTCGCGCCCTGCATCGAGCAGCACGGTTTCGATCATGCCTGCCCCTGCCCGCTCGGCACGCGGGGCGAGCCTGGACAGCCGGCTGCGGTCCGTATCGCTGGCAACCAGCGTGCCGCGGTTCTCCATCGCCGCTGCCAGCGCGAGGGTCTTGCCCCCTGCCCCGGCGCACAGGTCGATGACGGTTTCGCCCGGCTTCACCTCCGCTGCGAGGCAGGCATACTGGCTGCCCAGATCCTGAACCTCGACCTTTCCTTCGCGATATTCGGGCCATTGTTCGACCTGCGTGCCCTGCTCGAAACGCAGCGCCTGCGGCGGGGCGAGATGTTCGCCCGCGACCGGCAGTTCCAGTCCTCCGCGATCGGCCTTCAGCGCATTCACGCGCACGTCGAGCGGTGCGCGGCCAAGCAGGGCTTCCTGCGCCGCCGCATCGACGCCGGATGCGGCCAGGCGTTCGACCAGCCAGTCCGGAGCCACGCCACCCTGCGCCGGTTTCTCGTTCCGGCCGATGGCATGCGGGCCGTATTGGGAGCCGTCGAACAGCGCCGCTATGGTCTCGTCCATTTCCGCCAGGCGGAGCATGGCGACGCGGCCGGTCTTGGGGATCGGGCCGCAGGCACGGATGGCGGAATAGACAAGTTCGCGCACTGCGCGGCGATCCTTGCTCCCGGCATAGCGATTGGATTTCGCCCAATTGGCGATGATCCTGTCGGCGGGCGCACCGTTGCCACGCGCGCCGTCAATCACATTGTCCAGTATCTCGATTGCCGCCTGAACGCGGGCCGCGGGGGTCATCGGTTTACCTGCCTGCTGGCGGAACGGGGTTCAGCGCGTGGGATAATTTGGTGCCTCTCTGGTAATCGCGACGTCATGGACGTGGCTTTCGGTCAGGCCCGCGCCGGTAATGCGGACGAATTGCGCGCGGGTGCGCAGGTCCTCGATCGTCCTGCTGCCGGTGTAGCCCATGGCTGCCTTGATCCCGCCGACGAGCTGGTGGACGGTATCCTTCGCCGGCCCCTTGTAGGGGACCTGCCCTTCGATCCCTTCGGGCACCAGTTTCTGCTGGCTGATGTCCTGCTGGAAATAGCGGTCGGCGCTGCCGCGCGCCATGGCGCCCACGCTGCCCATGCCGCGATAGCTCTTGTAGCTGCGCCCCTGGTAGATGAACGTCTCGCCCGGCGCTTCCTCGGTACCGGCAAGCATCGACCCGATCATCACGCTGGAACCGCCGGCCGCCAGGGCCTTCGCCGCATCGCCGCTGGTGCGAAGGCCGCCATCGGCAATGACGGGCACGCCCGATCTGGCCGCTTCCTCGGCGCTGTCCATGATCGCGGTCAGCTGCGGGACGCCTACGCCTGCCACAACCCGCGTGGTGCAGATGGAGCCCGGCCCGATGCCGACCTTCACGCCGTCCGCCCCTGCGCCGACCAGCGCCTTCGTCGCTTCTGCCGTCGCGACGTTCCCGGCGATGACCTGGACCGAATTGCTGAGCTTCTTCACCCGCTCGACCGCCTTGCCGACATCGGCGTTGTGGCCGTGTGCGGTATCGATCACGACGACGTCGACTTCCGCGTCGATCAGGGCCTGCGTGCGGTCGAAACCCTTGTCCCCGACCGTGGTCGCCGCAGCCACGCGCAGGCGGCCGCTTTCGTCCTTGGTCGCGTCGGGATAAGCGACCGCCTTCTCGATATCCTTCACCGTGATGAGGCCGACGCACTTGCCGCCGTCATCCACCACCAGCAGCTTCTCGATCCGGCGCTGGTGCAGCAGGCGGCGCGCCTCTTCCTGACCGGTGCCGAGCGGCACGGTGGCGAGGTTCTCCGTCGTCATAAGCTCGCGCACGGGCTGCTGCGGGTTTTCCGCGAACCGCACGTCGCGATTGGTCAGGATGCCGACCAGCTTGCCACCGCGATCGGTCACCGGGATGCCGCTGATGCGGTTCTGTGTCATCATCTCCTGCGCCTGGCCCAGCGTCGCGTCGGGCGAGATGGTGATCGGGTTCACCACCATGCCGCTTTCGAACCGCTTGACCGCGCGCACGGCGGCACATTGTTCCTCCACCGTCAGGTTGCGATGCAGCACGCCGATCCCGCCCAATTGCGCCATGGCAATCGCCATGTCCGCTTCGGTAACGGTATCCATCGCGCTGGAGACGACGGGGATGTTGAGACCGATGGCCTTCGTCAGCATGGTCCGCGTGTCGGCCATGGAGGGGAGGACGTCGCTTTCCGCCGGACGAAGCAAGACGTCGTCGAAGGTAAGGCCGAGGGGAATTTCGCTGCGTGACACGATGCGCCTTTCGCCCGCTGTCCGGGCCTGCATGGGGAGAGAATCGTGCAGCGCCCTCTAACCCCTGCGCGCCCGTCCCGCTAGGCCTGTCGTGTCAGTCGTCCCCGACGGGGTAACTGGTGGTGCTGCCGAAATGGCGGAGCAAGTCGACATGGAGCAGGGTGTCCTGCGCCGCACCGCCCAGTTCGACGTGATCGCCCCATTCGTCGGTCGCGCGGTGGTAATGCGTATCGACGAAGGAATTGATGACGGCATCGCTTGCGAAACTGCTGGAGACCAGCACCGACGGCACGTCGCGGCGAAGCAGCACATACCCGTCCTGCCGCGGGACCCAGCGTTCCTGCTGCGGACGGATCGACAGCCGCCTGCCCGCCGCCTCCACCACCTGTTCGATCCCCTTGTCGAGCGCGGTCTGTCCCCAGCCGAGCACGGCGACGGGCGTCCCCTCCGGCGCGATGGCGGTCGAATCCAGGTTGAATGCGGCAACGATCGTGGGCAGCGGCGTCGGCGGATCTTCGGCAAAGGCTCTTGCCCCTACCAGGCCGGCTTCCTCACCCGTGGTGGCGACGAAATAGATATCGCGCTCTGCCGGGCCGCCTTCCGCCATGCGGCGTGCGATTTCCAGCAAGGCGGCGACCCCGCTCGCATTGTCGACCGCCCCGTTGCACAGACGGTCGGGCGCGGCGGGCGGGCCGCAATTGCCCAGATGGTCCCAATGTGCCGTCAGGACGACGGCTCCGCTACCGATCTGCGTGCCCGGCAGGCGGGCCACGACATTCGCGCTGGATAGCGTCTCCACGCCTTCCGGAAGGTCGATACCCATCTGCCGGTACCGTTCCACCGGGATTTCGACCGGCTGCTCCCACGACCCGCGCATGCCAGCGTCGAGGCCGTAGGATCGCAGCGCCGAGACGATGTAAGCGCGCGTCTTCCGGTCGCCTTCGCTGCCGGGCAGGCGTCCTCCGTATTCGGCGCGCGAAAGCTCCGCGATATGGCCGCCAAGTGCGGTCCGGACCAGCGCAAGCTCGCCTGCATCGCGGGTTACGGTCGTGCAGGACGCAAGGGCAAGCGCGAGCAGGACTGCGATTGTTCTTCTCATATCCGTGCCCCCTGCGCCCGAGCCGCCGCCAAGCCAAGCTGGCTATTCGGCCGTCCAGCCACCATCGACGCTCCAGTTCGCGCCGGTCACATTGCCAGCTTCCTCGCGGCACAGGAACACGGCAAGCGCGCCGATTTCTTCCGGCTGGACGAATTTCTTGGTCGGCTGTTTCGCCAGCAGGACATCGTTGATGACCTCTTCCCGGCTCAGACCGCGGGCCTTCATCGTGTCGGGAATCTGCCCCTCGATCAGCGGGGTCCAGACATAGCCGGGGCTGATGCAGTTGGCCGTCACCCCAGTCTGCGCCAGTTCCAGCGCGATGGTCTTGGTAAAGCCTGCGATGCCGTGCTTGCTGGCATTGTATGCGCTCTTGAAAGGGGATGCGACCAGCGAGTGCGCGCTCGCCGTGTTGATGATGCGGCCCCAGCCCTTCTCCTTCATCCCGGGCACCACATGGCGCACCGTGTGGAAGGCCGCAGTCAGGTTCAGGGCGATGATCCTGTCCCACTGCGCGGGCGGGAACTCGTCTACCGGCGCGACGTGCTGCATGCCTGCATTGTTGACCAGGATATCGATTCCGCCCGCATCCTTCATCATGCCTTCGATGGCATCGGCATCGGTCAGGTCGGCGGCGGAATGGCTGGCCGACAATTCCTGCGTCAATGCGGCGATCTCGCTTTCGTCGCCAAAGCCGTTGAGGACGATCTCGGCCCCTCCGGCATGGAGCGACCGCGCGATGGCGAGGCCGATCCCGGACGTCGAACCGGTGACGAGAGCGCGTTTGCCGGACAGGAACATTGAAGGCCTCTTGGGGTTTGCTGTGAAAGGGTCGGACCAAGCTATTGGGAAATACCGTTTTGCGGCCTATGCACGGCGTGTCCAGTCCCAACAGGGTCGGGGCAACCACTCCAGGGGGAATATGATGCGGCTCAATCCGTTCAATACCGGCAATATCAATGTCCGATCGAGCGGGGGCGGCGGCGGTTTTCCCGGCGGTGGCGGGGGAAAGATCGGCTGCGGCACGATCGTCCTAGCGGCCGTCGGTGCGCTTGTCTTCGGTATCAATCCGATCCAGACGATCGGCCTCGTGGAAAGTGTGCAGCAGACCACCGGCGCAGGCAGCGTGCAAGCCAGCACGAACGAGCAGGAAATCTGCACCCGCGGTCCCTACGCGACAGAGGCCTGCAATGCCCTGCAATCCCTCAACCAGACATGGGCGCCCGAATTCCAGCGCGCCGGCATTCCGTTCGAACAGCCGGTGCTGGACCTTTATACGGGCGGCGGCGTGCGGTCGGGCTGCGGCAATGCGCCGGCAGCGGCAGGCCCGTTCTACTGCCCTGCCGACAAGGGCATCTATATCAACACCAGTTTCTACGACACGCTGGAACAGCGCATGGGCGCAGGCGGCGACTTCGCCCGGCTCTACGTGATGGCGCATGAATACGGCCACCACATCCAGAACCTGACCGGCCTGGCCGGGCAGATCCGCAGCGCGCAGGCGCAAAACCCGCGCCGCTCCAACGAATTGCAGGTGCGCATGGAACTGCAGGCGGATTGCTATGCCGGGGTCTGGGCGGGCAAGAACCGCAACCTGATCGAACCGGGCGACATGCAGGAAGGTCTGCGCGCGGCGAGCGCCATCGGCGACGACACGCTGCAGCGGCAGGCCGGTCAGCGGGTCAATCCGGAAAGCTTTACCCACGGAACCAGCCAGCAGCGCATGGACGCCCTGCGGCGCGGTTTGGAAAGTGCAGATGATACGGTGTGCGATGCCTATTTCCAGAACCTGTAAGACAGCACTCGGCGCGGCGCTTGCGGCGCTGCTCGCCATGCCCGCCAGCGCGCAGGATGACGAGATCGTCACCGACGGCCCGAACATGCGCGACGTGGCGCGCACGCCGCTCGATATCCTGAATATCGATCCGCAGGACATTCCGCCCGTCCTGCTGGAAGCGGTGGCAAACCCCTATGCCAGCGACACGCTGACGGGCTGCGCGGCGATCAATGTCGAGATCACCCGCCTGACCCGCGTGCTGGGCCCCGACTTCGATACGCTGGCGAAGCAGGAAGGGCTGACGCCCGAAAAGGTCGCGCAGGGCGCCATCGGGTCCCTCATTCCTTTTCGCGGCATCATCCGCGAGGTGACCGGCGCCGCCGAGCGCCAGCGCTCGCTGGAAACCGCGATCCTCGCAGGGTCCACCCGGAGGGGATATCTGAAGGGACTGGGGCTGAGCCAGGGTTGCATGGTTCCGGCCCGCCCGATCTCCACCGCGCCCGTCCCGCAGGAGGTCATCACGGCTGCGATCGAGGAAGGGGACGAGGACTAGAGCCCCGCCCCCTTCACATCGTCGCCGCGTCTGCCGATCAGGCAGCGGCGGTCAGCCTTCCTCTTCCAGCATCGGTTCCGAGTCCTTGCGTCCACCGACGCTCGACCAATCGATGCCGCGGGTCGCATACATCACCCCTGCCAGCGCGAAGAACAGCAGCACTGATCCGACCAGCAGGGAATAGGCTTCCAGGCTGAGCAGGACGTAAAGCGCGGCATAAAGCCCCAGCAGGATCGCCCCGACCGTGAAGGCCCGCTTCCGCGTACCGAGCACCGCCGCGCTATAGGCTGTCAGCAGTCCGACGATGGCGATCGTCGCGCCAGCGAAGGCTGCGGCGAACCCGATGACCTCTGCGAAAGCCAGCAGCAGCACGAAGAACAGAACCAGCCCTGCCCCCGTCAGCAGATATTCCGCCGCTGCCACGCGCGCCCCTGCGACGAGGTCGAACATGAGGAACGTCAGGAAGGTGAAGCCGATGACGAGGAAGCCGTATTTCACGCTGCGGTCCACCTGGCTGTAGAGATCGACCGGTTCGACCAGCCGCACCTCGGCATTTTGCGCGGGGAAGCTCGCCTCGCCGTAGCCCCTCATCTTTGGCGCAGGCGGTGGGGGCGGCATGGGGACCGACCCTGCATTGACCACGATGCCGGTATCGCTGGTCGAGGCAAGCGAGCGGCCTAGCGCAAGGTTCGCGACCGACCAGTTCGCCTTGAACCCGTCATCGCCGATGGAGCGGGTATCCGGCAGGAAGCCGCCGGCAAAGCTGGGATGGGCCCAGGTGGATTCGACCGACCATTCGGTTTGCCCGCCATTGGGCACGAGCGACAGGGCCCGGCTGCCGCGCAGCGTGAAGTTGTAATCTAGCACGAGCGGCCCCTCGCCGTCCCACTCGACATAACCGTGGAACCCCGAGCCGCCGCTCTCCATCGGTCCCCTGCCCGGTTTCAGCGCCACCGTCTCGCCGCCGACCTCAGCCGAGGCATCGCCTTGCAGGCCGCGCGGATCGGACACGCCGAAGCGTAGCTCGCTTTCCGCAAGGCGAAGCGAAGATCGCTCCACGTCCAGCCGGTCCAGATCGTCCGGCAGGACGAAGCGCGCAGCGCCGTTGGTCGCCGCCAGATAGGTCACGGTTTCGTAGATCGATTTGCGCCGCACCTCCGGCTCCAGATCGGTGGAAACGCGGTGCAGGCTCGGGGCGATGACCACTTCGCGCCGGCTGGTCACCTCGCGGGTCACGACCTGCCCGCCGCGGTTCTCCGTCTGGGTCGTCACCTCGTCATAAGGCACGACCAGCACCGGCCCGCTCAGCATCTGCGGCCCGCCCCAGCCTTGCGTGATACTGTCCTGCGCGGTGCGCGCCTGGTGCTGCCTGTCGCTCACCAGCGCATAGACCATCAGCAGCGGAACCAGCAGGACGAAGCCGACCAGTCCGACGAACAGGAGCTTTATCCCGGGCGATCTCTGTATTCTCATAACTCTCTCCGCATCGATGAACCGTGCTTTGAGAGCGACGAAATGAATGTCTTTTGAATGGCAGAAATAACGATCCTGCAGGAACGAACCGGCTTCGCCAGACCTTTCCCTGTCATGCCCACGATTGATGAAGACACCCGCAACCTGATCCTGTCATCCCCGCAGCTTCGCCTGATCGGCTCGGTCGACGAGGCGATGTATGCAGAGTTTCGCAACCAGCTATCGGCGGCCCCCGGCGACGGGCCGCTCGTCATCGCACTGACCACCTTGGGCGGCAATCCGGAAGTCGCAAGGGCGATGGGCGACGATCTGCGACTGCTGCGCGATGCAGGGCGGGAAATCTATTCCCTGGGCAAGGCGGCCGTCTATTCCGCGGGCGCGACCTTCATGGCGAGCTTCCCGATCGCCAATCGTTTCCTTGCCGATGGATGCAGCCTGTTGCTGCACGAGCGCCAGATTGCCAAGTCCATCAACCTGTCCGGCCCCTTGCGCAGCTGCACCGCGCAGCTGAAGGCGGCACTCAACGAGATAGAGCATTCCATCCACATCGAGGAACAGGGCTTTCGCGCCATCGTCGACGGAAGCGATGTCGATTTCGAGGAGCTGCGCGAAAAGGCGCCGGACAACTGGTATATCGACTGCAACGAAGCCGAGGAACGCGGGCTGATTGCCGGTGTGATCTGAGGCTTCAACAGACCTCGGCAGTATTCCGCGGCAGCGGGCCCGGGGGAATGCGCGCTTCGCTGAGATGGAACGGGTCGCTGGCGAGGCTGTGATTGTCGCCATAGGCCGCCGCGAGGACCGCATAGAGCGCCGGATCGTAATCCGCGACATCGCGGTGGTTCAGGATCGGTCTGCCGTCGAAGGCCTGCAACCGGTTGCTGTCGAACCAGAACTGGGTGCCTTCCGCCCAGTATTCCTGCACCGTGGTGACGGTGTATTCGTCCTTCCACAGGCCGTTTGCCAGGGCATTGGCGTAGGCTGCCTCTACCTGCCGGTAGAGCGCCGGGTCCGCGCCCTCTACCGCGAACAGGACATTGTGCGCGAATTCGTGAACGAAGATCGTCTCCCCGAAATACCGGCTGGAGCGCAGCCCCAGAATATCTTCCTCGCTGCCGACGGTTCGCGGCCCGCCGATACCGCGCGCGCGGGCATTCCAGTACGCCGCATCGGTCAGGGACCCGATGCGTTCGGAGTAATGCTTGCGCTCGCAACGGGTAAGGCGGGGGTCGTCCGGCGAAGGTTTTGTCCAGTGCGCGTTTTCCGGCACGTCGAGAATGGTCTCCTCCTCGGCGATGATAGCGACGCGGTAATCGTTCGCGGCGAGCCAGCGCGCCAGATCGGGCCGGTGGGCGAGCATGCCCTCCACCATGGCCTTCGCCGCCGAAAGCGCCGCCGGATCGGTGGCGGCGGACGCGCGGATGGGGATGCCGGCTGCCTCGACCTGCTGAGTGTAGAAACGGTTTTCCCCGCTTTCGCCCGATGCAGGAAGCGAAGTGGTGCAGGCAGCCATCATGGCAGCGGTCACGAAAAGAGGCAGGGAGCGCTTCATTGCCGCCTCTGATAGCCTGCCCTGCATGAACATACGATTCGCAGCCCTCGCCGCCCTCGCCCTTCCCGCTTCGCTGTGGGCGCAGGAGCCCTCACCCGGCACCCAACGTGGCATGGAACCCGGCACCGCCGCCGAAACGGTCGACGTGGTGCTGGAGACGACCATGGGCGATATCGTCATCGCGCTGGAGACTGAACGCGCGCCAATCACTGCCGGGAATTTCCTGCGCTATGTCGACGAGGATCGCTTCGACGGGACGGTCTTCTACCGCGCCATGCGACTGGACTGGGGCGATCAGCCGAACGGACTGGTGCAGGCAGGGACACAGAACGACCCGGAGCGTATTCTTGGCCCGATCGCGCACGAGCCGACCACGCAAACCGGACTGACCCATTCGCGCGGTGCGCTGTCGATGGCGATGGGCGAGCCGGGCACCGCGACCGGCGATTTCTCGATCCAGTTGCAGGACAATCCCGGCATGGACGCCGACCCGGCCTCGTCCGATCCCGTCTGGCAGAACGGCTATGCCGTGTTCGGCTTCGTCACGGATGGAATGGACGTGGTAGAGGCCATTCACGCGGCGCCGGTCGATCCCGACAAGGGTATCGGCTGGATGAAGGGCCAGATGCTGGCCGAGCCTGTCGAGATCGTCGAGGCCAAGCGGCTGGAGTAATGATCCCCGCCGCCCGGCCCGGTGATACTCAGTAAACGCGCTTCTTCGGTTCGATATAGGTCGCGTCGTCGGTCAGCGTGTATTCGTGGACCGGGCGGTAATCGATCTTCATGTCGCCCTTGCCCGCGCCCTTCGCGCCGCCGCCCCAGCCATCGAACCAGGCGATGGTGTGCTTCATCCACTGCTTGTCGTCGCGCTCGGGATAATCCTCGTGCGCGTGGGCACCGCGGCTTTCCTTGCGGTTGTCGGCGCTCGCAATGGTGACGCTGGCCTGCGACATCAGATTGTCCAGCTCCAGCGTCTCGATCAGGTCGCTGTTCCAGATCAGGGAGCGGTCGGACACCTTGATGTCCGCCATCGTCAGATTGATCTCGGCCAGGTGCTTCTTGCCGGCTGCCAGCGTTTCCGTGTCGCGGAAAACGGCGCAATGCTTCTGCATCGTCTTCTGCATGTTCTCGCGGATGCGGGCCGTCGGCAGATCGCCATCGGCATGGCGGAAATGGTCGAGGCGGCCGAGCGCGAGGTCGCTGCTGTCCTTCGGCAGCGCGTCCTGCGAGGCGTTCGGGGTCAGCGTTTCCTTCAGGTGCAGGCCGGTCGCACGGCCGAACACGACAAGGTCGATCAGCGAGTTCGAGCCAAGACGGTTGGCCCCGTGCACCGACACGCAGGCCGCTTCGCCAACGGCGTAGAGGCCCGGCACGACCTTGTCCGGATCGCCTGCCACACCGACCACGACCTGGCCGTGATAGTTACACGGGATACCGCCCATGTTGTAATGTACGGTCGGCGTCACCGGCAGCGGCTGGCGGGTCAGGTCGACACCGGCAAAGATTTTCCCGCTTTCGGTAATGCCCGGCAGGCGTTCGGCCAGCACGTTCGGGTCGATATGGTCGAGATGGAGGTGGATGTGGTCCCCTTCCGCCCCGTGTCCGCGCCCCTCGCGCATTTCCAGCGCCATGGAACGGCTGACGACGTCGCGGCTGGCGAGGTCCTTTGCCGACGGGGCATAGCGTTCCATGAAACGCTCGCCTTCGGAATTGGTCAGGTAGCCGCCCTCGCCGCGTGCGCCTTCGGTGATGAGGACGCCCGCGCCGTAAATGCCGGTCGGGTGGAACTGCACGAACTCCATGTCCTGCAGCGGCAGGCCGGCACGCAGCACCATGCCGCCACCGTCGCCGGTGCAGGTATGCGCGCTGGTCGCGGTGTAATAGCAACGGCCATAGCCGCCGGTTGCCAGCACAACGGCCTGCGCCTTGAAGCGGTGGATCGTACCGTCGTCGAGGCACATCGCGATCACGCCGCGGCACACCTTGCCGTCGGGCGTATCTTCCATGATCAGGTCGAGCGCGAAATATTCGATGAAGAAGTCCGCGTCGTATTTCAGGCTCTGCTGGTAGAGCGCGTGGAGCATGGCATGGCCGGTACGGTCGGCGGCGGCGCAGGTGCGCTGCACCGGCGGCCCCTCGCCCATGTTCTGCATGTGGCCGCCGAACGGACGCTGGTAGATCGTGCCGTCCTTGTTACGGCTGAACGGGACGCCTGCATGCTCCAGCTCGTACACGGCCTGCGGCGCTTCGCGCGCGAGATATTCGATCGCGTCCTGGTCGCCCAGCCAGTCGGCGCCCTTCACCGTGTCGTACATGTGCCACGACCAGTGGTCGGGCGTGTTGTTGCCGAGGCTGGCCGCGATGCCGCCCTGCGCTGCGACCGTGTGGCTGCGCGTCGGGAAGACTTTCGAGATATTGGCGGTTTTCAGCCCCGCTTCGGCCGCGCCCATCGTGGCGCGCAGGCCGGAACCGCCGGCACCCACGACGACGACGTCGAACTGGTGCTCGATAATGGAGTAAGCGGGCGTGGTGTTCGTTTCGGTCGCCATCAGGCGGCTCCTCCAAGGGCGAGGCTCACGACACAGAAGATGCCGAAAACGCCGCCCGCAATGACAGCAAGGTTGAGAAGGGCGAGCACGGCGAATTTCGTGCCTGCCTCGTGGACATAATCTTCGATCAGGACCTGCAGGCCCAGCCGGGCGTGCCAGAATACGCTGATGATCAGCAGGACCATGGCCGCTGCGGAAACCGGCGCGGACAGCCATTCGGTGACCGTTGAATAGCTCATGTCGGGCATCAGCAGAATGCTGGCGATGAACCAGATCATCAGCACGACATTGCCGATCGCGGTGAAGCGCTGGATCAGCCAGTGATGCGCGCCTTCGTGGGCGCTGCCCAGACCGCGAACGCGGCCGATGGATGTACCGTTACCCATGGTGCGTGCCCCTTAGAAAAAGACGACCAGCGCCCAGAAGGCGGCGGTCAGGATGATGGCAATGACGGGCGACAGGATCGACCACAGCTTGTTCGTGTCGAGTTCGTACCCGGCCCCGATATCAAGGACGAAATGGCGCAGCCCGCTCATCATGTGGGTGAAGAATGCCCAGGTCAGCCCGACCAGCACAAGGTAGCCGATGGGCGAGGTCATCACCGCCTGGAAAAGGCCGTAGGCGTCCGGCCCGCTGGCCATGGCACCCAGCCACCACAGGAACACGGCCAGGCCGACGATCGCCATCCCGTCGCCGGTGATCCGGTGCAGGATGGAAACCAGCATGTGCGGCCCCCATTTCCAGATTTGCAGGTGCGGGGATAGCGGTCTGTTGGCCATGGCAATCGATCTTCTTCTTCGCGTGGCGCACGTCTGCGCGCGCGTGGATGTGACAGGTCTTGCATCGCCACTTAGCGAACCGTGCCATCCATGCAAGCAGGGCCTATGGCCATAGGGGCGGTTTTCCCGCGCGTTATGACCGAAACGGGCGGAAAGCTTCGCAGGCTGGCCTCGACAGGTGCGGCCCAGTCGTTAGGGAGGGATGCCATGACGACCATACTTCTGACAGGTTCCAGCAGGGGGATCGGCGCTGCCGCGCTTCGCGCCCTCGAAGGGCGCGGCTGCACGGTAATCGGCCACTCCACGCGCGGCGGGGACGGCATGATTGCCGCCGATTTCACCCAGCCCGGTGCGCCGCAAATGCTGCGGGAGGAAGCATTGGAGATCGCTGGCGGTTCGATCGACGTCGTCGTCAACAATGCGGGCCTGTTCGATCCCAATTCGCTGAACTCGGCAGACATACGCTGGCTCGACGCGTGGGAGGACACGCTGCGGATCAACCTCACATCGGCCGCACAGCTCAGCCGGTTCGCCGTGCAGCACTGGCTGGAGGCAGGCAGGCCGGGCCGCCTGGTCCATGTTGCCAGCCGTGCGGGGCATCGCGGCGATTCCCCGGCTCACTGGCACTATGCCGCGGCGAAAGGCGAGATGCTGGCCCTGCACAAGACCATTGCCCGCGCCCACGCCGCCGACGGAATCATGAGCTACGCCATCGCCCCCGGTTTTACCGATACGTCCATGGCGGGCGATTATCTCGCCAGCCGGGGCGGGCCGGACCTGCTGAAGGATATTCCGCTCGGCAAGGTGGCCGAGCCGGAGGAGATCGCCACCCTGATCGCCTTTTGCGCGCTCGACGCCCCGCCCAGCCTCACCGGCGCGACGCTGGACGCCAACGGCGCCAGCTACGTCAGGTAGGAACGGACTTTTATGCCAAGCTGGAAATACTCCATCCACGCCCCGAAAACGGTCGTCACCGATGCGCTGGCGATGCAGGAAATGGTGCTCGACTGGGATGCCGAGATCGTCGTCTCCGGCCGCGAAATTGCCGAGGACCGGCCCGACGACTGGGTGTTCGAGGCATGGCTGCCGCGTAAGCCGAACGCCGCCGACCGCATGGCACTGGGCGACCTGTTCACAGATGGCGCACCGCCCGCCGAGACCGAGAAGCTGGAGGAGGAGGACTGGCTCACGCTGAGCCAGCAGGGCGTCGACCCGATCCGTGCCGGGCCTTTCCATGTCCGCACGCCCGACCATCCTGCCCCGGACGACGGCTCGATCCCGCTCGTCATCCCGGCGAGCCAGGCATTTGGCACGGGCCAGCATGAAACGACCGCCGGTTGCCTCTCCATGATGGCCGCGATGCGGACACGCGGCGTGCGCCCCCGCGTCCTTGCCGATATCGGGACCGGAACCGGTCTGCTGGCTTTCGGCGCGATGGCGCTCTGGCCTTCGGCGCAGGCGACCGCATCGGATATCGATCCCGTGTGCGAGGACGTGGTGCTGGACAATGCGGCGACCAACGCCGTGCCCCTGGGATCGAAGGCAGGTGAGCTGCTCGTCCTGACTGCCGACGGGATGCACGATCCGCTGCTGGCAGCGCGCGGACCCTACGACCTGCTGGTGGCCAATATCCTGGCCCGGCCCCTGATCGAGATGGCACCCGACTTTGCCGGCAGCGTCGTGCCGGGCGGCCATATCGTCCTGGCCGGTCTTCTGGAGACGCAGGAGAAAGCCGTGCGCGCCGCTTACCTGCGCGCAGGGTTCCGTTTCGCAGGCCGCATCGTGAACGGCGACTGGTCGATCCTGTGGCTACGCAGGAGGCGTCACGTCTAGGACGCGCTTTCTGACGTCCCTCCGGTCACGCGCCCGTGATAGGCTGCGATGGCGCCGACGACTTCGTGCATCAGGTCCATGCGTTCGGGCACGGGCCGGGCCGTCCGCCCGATCATGACCGCGACCGAATACCGTTTGCCATCGGGCGCGGTCAGGATGCCGACATCGTTGTATCCGGCCTGCTCTGCCGGTCCGCCGACAGGCTTGGGGTCGAACACCTGCCCCGTCCCGGTCTTGTGGCCGATCGACCATTCGGGCGGCAATCCGCCCTTCAGCCGGTTCGGTCCGCTCTTCACATCGTCCAGCAGAGAGAGATAGGCATCGGTGCTGCCGCGCGACAGCAATTCGCCATTCGCCAGCTTCGCCAGCGCGCTGGCGATCGCCACCGGCTGCGCCCCGTCGACCGGGTCGGCGACATAGGCATCGAAGGCCGGTTTTCGCACGGCGTCCGGCACCTCGTCCCGTACCTCGAAGAAGGTCTTGCCGACGGAATAGCGCTGGTCCCACTCCAGCCCGGCAATCGCGGCCTGCATCCGCCGCTCGCCCGGACCGAAACGGATGCCCTCCAGCCCTTTCCGGCGAAGCACCGCCCGCACGGCGTCGGGGCCGCCTACGGCTTTCAGGACCATGTCGTTGGCTGTGTTGTCGCTTTCTGTCAGCGCGCGCCGGATGTAGTCGGCGTAATCGGTGGTGAAGCTGCCGTTTGCGACCACCTGCTTGCGCAGGGGCTGGTGGAACACGGTGAGGTCGGAGAAGGTCACCGTTGCGCGGTCTTCAAGGCCGAGTTTCCCATCGTCCGCCTGGTCGAAAGCGGCGAGCGCGACCCACAGCTTGCTCAGGCTTTGCTGTGGCAGCGCCTCCTCGCCATTGAAGTGGACGACTTCGCCTGTCTGCATGTCGGTCATCGCGATGCCGAGATAGCCGTCGAACGTGCTGCCGATTTCGAAGAACCGGTCATCCAGCCACTGCGCTTCGGCCGATAGCTCGTCGGTCACTTTCTCGGCGACTTCCTCTATCCGCTCTTCCAGCGACGGGGCGACTGCCTCCTCGCCGCCATCACCCACCGGACTGCAGGCGGCGGCGGGCAGGACAATTGCGGCCAGCAGGAGGAACCGGGCGGATCGTGCGGAAATAGCAGGGCTTTTAATCATCTGCCTTCCCTACCCGATCCGCAGCCGTTTTGTTCCGCAGCAGCCCCGCTGCTCCACAGATGGAACCCCTGCCCCCGCTCCCGCATTGCCGACACGAACCCACCTCTTGCCCGACAAAGAGAGCCTGCCATGACCCAGACGACACCCCGCACCCTTCTCATCACCGGCGCATCGTCCGGCATCGGAGCCGCCACGGCACGAGCCGCCTCGGCGAAGGGGTGGAATGTCGTCCTGCTCGCCCGGCGCAAGGACAGGCTGGAAGAACTGGCGGAAGAGATCGGCGACGGAGCGCTCGCCATCGAATGCGACGTGACCGACCGCAACGCGCTGCAATCGGCCATTGCGAAGACGACCGAAACTTACGGCGGGCTGGACGCGGTGTTCGCCAATGCCGGCAAGGGCGTGTCCAATCCCGGCGTCGAAAACGGCGATCCGGACGAGTGGCACGACATGATCCATCTCAACATCCTCGCCGTTCTCTACACCGCCCATGCCGCGTTGCCCGAACTGAAGAAGCGCAAGGGCATGTTCGTCGTCACCGGCAGCAAGGCCGGGCGCGAGCATTTCAAGGGCTCCATCTACAGTGCGACCAAGTGGTTCGTGCAGGGTTTCGCCGGGAACCTGGCCGAGGAAATGCGCGAATGGGGTGGACGCTGCACCGTCATCACGCCCGGCATGGTCAACACCGAATTCTTCGACGAGGCCAAGCCGACGAAGCTGCAGCCGGAGGATATTGCCGATGCCGTGGTCTTCGCCATCGAACAGCGCGAGACGTCCGACGTGCGCGAGATACACCTGATGCCGGCCGACTAGGCCGGATCCGCCAGCACCGCCTCGAGATGATCGAGTGCGGCCCTGGTGAACGCCTCCATATTCGCGATCCGGTCGTCACGGCCGGTCTGCGTCATGGCCGTCCATTCGCCGCCGGGCCCGGCAAGCGCTGCGCAGCTCTGCCCGGCCGGAGCACCGCTCGGATGGCTCGATCCGCCGACCGATCCGCTTTCCGCGATGCCCCAGTCGGCCCCGAAATTGTCGCGGATGGACCGCGCCTGCAGCAGCGCATACTCCTCGCTCGCCCCCCGCATCCCGCGATAGGCCTCGCGCGGCTTGGCGAACAAGACATCGCGGGCGCGCAGGGAATAGACCACCCCGCCCCCGACGAAGAAATCGAGCGCGCCCGGCACGGTCAGCAGCGATGCCGCGATCATGCCCCCGGTCGCGCCATCGGCCACGGCGATGGTCTCGCCGCGCTCCCGCAGCAATCCGGCAATGCGTAACGCCTGCGGGTGGAGTTCGGCCAGCATCAACCGGCCTTCGCCACCAGATCGGCCCAGCCTGCCTCGTCCATCACCTCGATGCCCAGTTCCTCCGCCTTCTTCAGTTTCGATCCGGCGCCCGGGCCTGCCACCAGCAGGTCCGTCTTGGCACTGACCGAACCGCTTGCCTTGGCGCCCAGCCTTTCGGCCTGCGCCTTGGCCTCGTCGCGGCTCATCGTTTCCAGCTTGCCGGTGAAGACGACCGTCTTGCCCGCGACGGGGCTGTCCAGCGTCTCGACCTCGAAACGCGGCGGCGAGACTTCGCTCAGCAGGTCGTCCCACACCGCGCGGTTGTGCTCCTCGTGGAAGAAGTCCCCCAGCGCCTCGACCACCGCGCTGCCGATGCCGTCGATATCGGTCAGCTCGGAAACCGCGCCCTCGTCTCCCGCACGCGCTTTCTCGGCAACGGCGCGAAGGGCGGGCAATTCGTGAAAATGCTTCATCAGGTCGCGCGCCGTGACGGCACCGATGTGCCGTATGCCGAGGCCGAAGAGCAGGCGAGCCGCGTCGGGCCGGCGCCGGTCTTCCACCGATGCCAACAGCTTGTCCACAGACCTTTCCTTCCAGCCATCGAGCGCGAGAATGTCGCCGCGACGCGCGCGCAGGCGGAAGATGTCGGCCGGGCTTTCCAGCCAGCCGAGGGCGAAGAACTGAGCGATCGTCTTCTCGCCCAGCCCGTCTATGTCGAGGGCTGCGCGGCTGACGAAATGTTTCAGCCTTTCCGTGCGCTGCGCCGGACAGATCAGACCGCCCGTGCAGCGCACATCGACCTCGCCCTCTTCCGCGACCGCTTCGCTGCCGCATTCCGGGCAGTGATCGGGAAAGCTGAAGGCCTCGCGCTTTTCCTCCGGCGTCAGATTGGCGACGACCTGGGGGATGACATCCCCGGCGCGCTGCACGCGGACCCTGTCGCCCGGCCGCACGCCCAGTCGCTCGATCTCGTCACGATTGTGCAGCGTCACATTGGTGACGGTCACGCCGCCGACCAGTACCGGCGCGAGCCTGCCGACCGGCGTCAGCTTGCCCGTCCGCCCGACCTGGATGTCGATTGCCTCCAGCACCGTTTCGGCCTTTTCCGCCGGGAACTTGCGCGCGATGGCCCAGCGCGGCGCCTTGGCCACGAAGCCCAAGCGTTTCTGCCAGTCCAGGCGGTCGACCTTGTAGACGACGCCGTCGATTTCATAAGGAAGATCAGGGCGCTGCTCGTTGATCTTCTCGTAATGTGCAAGCATCTGCTCCAGCGTTTCACACCGCGTGAAAAGCGGCGAGACCGGCACGCCCCAGCCTTCGATCCGGCGCACGACATCGACCTGCGTTTCCCCCGGCTCCGCCGAGGCCGCACCCCATCCATGGGCCCAGAATTTCAGCGGTCGTTTCGCCGTCACGCCTGCATCCTTCTGGCGCAGCGAACCGGCAGCGGCATTGCGCGGATTGGCGAACAGCTTCTCTCTTGCCTCTTCCTGCCGCGCATTCAGGGCGAGGAAGTCCGCCGCCGCCATGTAAACCTCGCCCCGGATCTCGAAAATGTCGGGACATTCGCCTTCAAGCGTCTGGGGAATATCGGGAATATGCGCCACGTTCGCGGTAACGTCTTCGCCCACTTGCCCATCGCCCCGGGTCGCGGCGCGGACGAGTTTTCCCTGTTCGTAGCGAAGAGAACAGGACAGGCCGTCGATCTTGTCTTCTGCCGTGAAGGCGATTGCCTCGTCCTCCCCCAGCGACAGGAAGCGCCGGACACGGGCTACGAAATCGGCGACTTCCTCGTCCGCGAACGCGTTGTCGAGGCTCATCATGCGAACCTCGTGCGTCACCTTGCTCAAGGGAGACGCAGCGACCGCATGGCCCACCTTCCGGCTGGGCGAATCGTCTCTCACAAGATGCGGAAACGCCTCCTCCAGTTCAGCATTCCGGCGGACCAGCGCATCATATTCCTGGTCCGTGATCTCGGGCTCGTCCTCGGCATGATACAGCCGGTCGTGCTTCGCGATCTGGCGAGCCAGCCGCATCAATTCGTTGGCGGCGTCGGCTTCGGTGGAAGAGGTCATCAACCTGGCCAATAAATCTTCGTGAGCGGAAGCAAACGCCGCCCATCTTGGTCAAGCCTGTCGTACTGTTCGACAATTGCCTTAGCCAGCTCATCGAGGGTCATTAAATGTGTGACAGTCGATGCTCGTTCCGCTTCGTATCGAGCATCTTTCGTAAAACCGCCCGTGCTGACGTAAAGACCGCGATCATCCGCATGTCGGCCACCGAGGAAGCTACGAATTTCCTGCGATCCCATCTGTCCGCGTCGGTGTTTCACCTCGACCACGATGCGAGGGCGTTCAAATCCAAATCCGTCGCGTGAGGCCACGATATCTTTGCCTCGATCCGGTCCTACTGCCGAAACTGAAGTTCGATAACCGAGTGCTCTCAATAACGATGCTACAAGCTCCTGCATATCGTCCCAGTCCAGCGAGTTGATGCGGTCCTTCACCCGCTCAAGTGCAAGCTCTTCGATATCGGCGAAAGGATCGACCACTTCTTCAAGTTCGGCTTCAGTTTGATCACCAGCCGAATGCGACTCTAACTCTCCCGCGAACACATGCGCGACTTCAGTCGCAGCATTGTGTGGCACCTTAAATAGTGTCAGAATTGCGCCCAGACTGTTTTTCGTGGTTGTCGATAACGCGTCACGTTCAACCGTTCCTCGCCAATTGACATGTCTGACGACTGGATGCTCAGGAATTCTCCCTAAAGCGAACGAAGCGTCGCTCAAAATTTCACCATAATGATAGAGCCGGGTTTGCGGAGCATATACCAGCACTAAGTCACCGATGTTCACCTCGTTCAAAAAACGCCAGTGCTGGCTGGCAGCGACGGAAATTTGTCGGTCGGTCATCAACGGATGCCGTGCCGAAACCAGAGCAGCGATCTCTTCCTTGGAAGCGCATGACACAAAGTCTGTGTCTGGATCCAACGCGACGGCGACAACACCCTCGTCCACGAATTCGTCAGTATAGCGACTGCCTCGGCCTGAGGTAATTTTCCAAGTCGTCATCACACCCCCTCCAGCAACCTGTCGGCCTGTGCCCTCGCCTCGTCCGTAACCTCGGCGCCCGAGAGCATTCGCGCGATTTCTTGCCGCCGCTGCGCCTCGTCGAGGCGGGCGACGCTGGTCTTCGTGACAGTGCCGGTGGACGATTTCGCGATCATGTAATGCGTGCGCCCACGGGCCGCGACTTGCGGGCTGTGCGTCACTGCAAGCAATTGCCCGTCCTGCGCCAGACGTGCCAGCCGTTCGCCGATGGCGCTGGCCACCGCGCCGCCGACACCGCGGTCGATCTCGTCGAAGATGACCGTCGCCGCCCCGCCCTGCTCTGCCAGCGCGACCTTCAGCGCGAGGATGAAGCGGGACAGTTCGCCGCCGCTCGCGATCTTGCCCAGCGGGGCGAAATCCGCACCGGGATTGGTTGCGATGAGGAATTCGACCGCATCCATTCCGTTTGCGCCCCACTTGTCTTCGGGCAGGATCTCGATCGCGGTGCGGAAACGCGCGGCGTCCAGTTTCAGCGGGGCGAGTTCGGCGGCAACGGCCTTGTCCAGCCGCGCTGCCGCCTTCAGCCGGGCGGCGTGAAGTTTCTCGGCAGCGCCGCGATAGGTCATGCCGGCTTCCCTGGCGGCCAGTTCCAGCGCATCCAGTTCCGCCTCCCCGCCCTCGATCGCATCGAGCGCGGCGCGAAAAGCGCGCATCTTTTCCGGCAGCTCGTCGACTTCGCAGCGATGCTTGCGGGCGAGAGCGCGCAGTTCGAACAATCGCGTCTCCGCCATGTCGAGCGCTTGCGGATCGTGGACCAGGGCCTCTGCCGCCGCGTTCAGCTTGTCCTCGGCCTCGCCCGCCTCGATCACTGCGCGGTCGAGCGCAGCCAGCGCCTCGGCCAGCAGCGGATGCTCCGGCCCCAGCCGGTCGAGCCTGCGGGCGGCGGACCGCATCGCGGCCAGCGGGGAATCGGACCCGTCCCAGACATGGCGCAATTCCTCCAGATCGCCGGCCAGCTTCTCGCCCTTCTGCATCAGGGCGCGCTGTTCCGCCAGGCGCGCTTCCTCGCCCGCCTGCGGTTCCAGCGCAGTCAGTTCGGCGAGATGGGCAACCAGCAGGTCTTCCTCCGCCTTCGCATCGTCGATGGCGGTGCGCGCGGCGGACAGCGCCTCGCTCGCCTGTCGCCAGCTTTCCCAGGCGCGCGCGACCCTGGCCGTATCGGCGCCGGCATACCGGTCGAGCAGGATGCGATGGCCGCGCGGATTGACCAGGCCGCGATCGTCGTGCTGGCCGTGCAGCTCCACCAGTGCCGCGCCGAGCGAGCGCAGCAGCGCCACGCCGACCGGCTGATCGTTGACGAAGGCCTTGGAACCGCCATCAGCCTTCACCTGGCGGCGAATGATCAGCGGCTCGCCCGGTTCGACCTCGATGTCGGCATCGTCCAGCGCATCCGTGATGAGCCGCGGCCAGTTGGCGAATTCGAAAGTCGCGGTGACGCTGGCCTTCGCCTCGCCGCCGCGCACCAGGCCACTGTCGGCCCTGTTACCGAGGACGAGGCCCAGCGCGTCGAGCAGGATCGACTTGCCCGCGCCCGTCTCCCCCGTCAGCACGCCCAGCCCGCGCCCGAAATCCAGGTCGAGCGCCTCGATAAGCACGATGTTGCGGATGGACAGTCTGGTCAGCATCGCGGCGGTCTATACCGCAGCAAATCGGGCGCGTCACCGAAAGGCGCGCGCCCGATTGTGCATTTCTTCACGAACGCAGTCCTTCCGGCTCGCCCGCTTCGCCAGCCGAAATGCCAGACACGGGATCGGCGCTGTCCAGGGCCGATTTCAGCACCAGATACCCGGCGACCGCCGCAATGGTGGAGCCGAGCAGCACGCCGAGCTTCACCGCGTCGACCTGCGCTGCACTGTCGAAGGCGAGATTGCCGATGAACAGGCTCATGGTGAAACCGATGGCGGCGAACAGCGATACGCCGTGCACCTGACGCCAGTTCACGCCTTCCGGCAGGCTGGCGAACCCGGCCTTCACCGCCAGCCAGCCAAAGCCGAGAATGCCCAGCTGCTTGCCCACGAGAAGCCCCAGAGCAATTCCCAGGGGAAGCGGCGCGAGGATATCCGCGGGGTCCACCCCGACAAGGCCGACCCCGGCATTGGCGAAACCGAAAATGGGAATGACAAGGAAGGCGACCCACGGGTGGAGCGCATGCTCCATGCGTTCCAGCGGACGCTCTCCATTGGCTGCAGCCATCGGCACGGCAGACGCCGCGGCAACCCCTGCGAGCGTGGCATGGACGCCCGATTTCAGGACGAACACCCACATCAGGATTGCCAGCAGGACATAGGGAATCGACGAGGCGACCCGCATCCGGCCGACCACCAGCATCAGGGCGAAGACGCCAGCGCCGAGGCCCAGCATGACCGTGTCGATGGTGCCCGAATAGAACAGCGCGATGATGGTGATTGCGCCGATATCGTCGATGATCGCGATGGCCAGCAGCAGAGCCTTCAGCGCGACCGGCACGCGCGGCCCCAGCAGGGCAAGGATGCCGAGCGCGAAGGCGATGTCCGTCGCTGCCGGGATGGCCCAGCCCGCCTGGTTGGCAGGCGAACCGTTATTGATCGCAAGAAACACGATGGCAGGCAGCACCATGCCGCCGATCGCGGCGGAAAGCGGGAGGGATGCCTTGTTCCAGCTCGACAACTGGCCGCCGAGTATCTCGCGCTTCACTTCCAGTCCGACGAGGAAGAAGAACACCGCCATCAGACCGTCATTGATCCAGAGCAGCAGCGGCTTGTCGATGACGAAGCTGCCGACGCCTGCAATGACCGGTGTATCGAGAAGACTTGTATATCCGCTCGCCAGCGGACTGTTGGCGACCACCAGCGCAAGAAGGGCTGCGGCGATCAGGGTGATGCCGCCTGCGCTTTCCTTCTGCAGGAAATCGCGCAGCATCGGGGCGATGGCCTTGACCGCGCGGGCCTTAACCATCGTCCGCCTCCCGGCGAGACGCATGCGCCTGCCGAACCATCGGCGTATCCTGCAGCGGGAAGAGGTTCGACCCGCCGGAGAATGCCCGCCCGGCGGGCTTGGCCGAAGGAGACGGGGGAAGCGGCGCCGCCATCTGGCGACCCGCAGCGGCGGGGGAATTGGATACAGGTTGGCGCATCACGGCAGGCTCCTCGATCGAGACAGAACGATCGGACCGCCGTGCGCGCCGGGTGCTGTGGGGGAGGGATTTTACCCGGCAGCGCATCGGCAATCCGATGCGGTCCGACATCACAGATGCCTTTCAACACCTGCCAGAGGGGCCCGGCCCGCAGGAATGTAATGCTGTAACCTGCCGGGGGTTCCCGGCACGGATACCCTTAACCGACAGTCGTGTCCGCCGCGTGACGCTGTACCAGGTCGTAGGCCTTGTCGTACCACTCGCTGCCCGGATAATTCGCACCCAGGACGGCCGCGTATTTCTTCGCCTCGGTGGGAACGCCCAGCGCCAGGCTGCTCTCGGTCAGGCGATAGAGAGCCTCTGCCGCGTGGCTGGTAGTCTGGTAGTTTTCGACCACGTTCTGGAACCGGATCTGCGAGGCCAGCCACTTGCCGGTCTTCTGGTAGAACCGGCCGACTTCCATTTCCTTGCCCGCGAGGTGATCGTTGACGAGGTCGATCTTCAGCCGCGCATCGGCGGCGTACTGCGTATCGGGATAGCGGCGCTGCACTTCGTTCAGCGCGGCAAGCGCCTGCTCCGTCGTCTTCTGGTCGCGGTGGATATCGTTGATCTGCTCGTAATAGCTGAGCGCGATCAGGTAGAATGCATAGGGCGCATCCTTGTTACCCGGATGGATCGTCAGGAAGCGCTGGGCGCTCTGGATCGCCTTGGTATAGTCCTGCCCGACATAATAGCTGAATGCGCTCATCAGCTGGGCACGGCGGGCCCACGGGCTGTAGGGATGCTGGCGCTCCACCTCGTCGAACAGCGGGGCGGCAATCCGGGCATTGCCCTGGTCCAGCCGCAGCTTCGCATTGGCATAAAGCGTCTCGACGTCGCGCGCGATGTAGGCGGTGTCGCCGACCTCGGTGCCACCTCCGCCGCCGAGCGACGCACAGGCAGACAGGGAAACGGCCAGCGTACCGGCGACGAGCGCGGTCTTGCCGCTGCGAAGGATGCGGGAGCGGGAAATCATGGGGCCAGCCTATAACCAGCGTCTGCGTGAACGCCAAGTGAAGTTACGTCACCCCGCCGCGGCGGCCGGGGATATCGCCTACCCGGGCGCGACCACGCCGCCATCCTCGGTTTCCGGCGCGTCCCACAGGAGATGGCGCCCTTCCAGCGAGACGAGGTTCTTCGCGCGGATGACCTCGCCCTTCGTCTTGTATCCCAGCAATTCGCTGGCATCGAGATGCGGGTTGACCACCATCACGCGCAGCTCCTCCGAAGTGAAGTCGGACAGGCCGCGTGCCTGCTCGACGCCCTTGGGATCGTAGATATGCAGAACGTCGCCGCGGGTGAAATCGCCATCGATCGACAGGATGTCCGACCGGCGGATGGCCCGGTCCCCGGCGGCGATCTCGGCGGCGACCTCTTCGCTGACGCCGAGGCTGCCTGCCATCTGCAACCGGTTGGCGATCCAACTTTCCCAGCCGGAGATCGGATCGGAATGCGCGATGAAACGGGTACATCTGCGTTCCCCGTCGAGCACGCTCGACAGCGGGCGATCCGCCTCGCCATGCGCGATATAGGTCGTGCAGCCTGCCTCTTGCGCCATGTTGGCAGCCATCAGCTTGGTGGTCATACCGCCCGTGCCGAGCGAGCTGACACCCCTGGTCGCTTCCATGTAAGGTGACACTTCCGTCACTTCCTCGATCAGCTTCGCGCCTTCCTCGTCCGGGTGGCGGTCGTAGAGGCCGTCGACCTCGGTCAGGATGATGAAATCCTTCGCATCGGTCATCTGCGCGACCTTGGCTGCCAGGCGATCATTGTCGCCCACACGGATTTCCTCCGTCGTGATCGTGTCGTTCTCGTTCACGATGGGCATGATGCCCGCTTCCAGCAGGCGATTGACCGTGTTGCGGGTGTTGAGGAAGCGCCGGTGATCCTCGAAATCGCCGAGCGTCAGCAGGATCTGCGCGATCTCGAACCCGTATTCGTGGCCCACCTGCTTGTAGACGTTGAGCAGCACCGGCATCCCGCAGGCAGCAGCCGCCTGCTTGTCGCTGACGCCGGCGGTCTCCGGCGTTTCCCCTACCTTCTTCAAACCGAGAGCCACGGCGCCGGAGCTGCACAGAATGACATTGGTGCCCCGTTCGCGCAGCCTGGCAATGTCTTCCAGCAGGCGCTGGAGAAACCCGAAGCGCGGCGTGAGGGAATCGCTGTTCGCGATGAGGGTGGAGCCGATCTTGACGACGACGTTACGTTGGGCAGCCAATGTAAAATCCTGTATGTTGCACTGCGGCATCATGGGCGCGCAGCCTTGAAAAATCTCGCCCCGCCATGTAGGTGAAACGAGGCATACTACAAGGATAGATTAAACCGATTTCCCCTGACACATCGCTTCGTCGCGGGGAACCGATCCATCCAAATTCAGTTCACGAAAAGTCTCCTTGGCAGGAGATGAATTCAAGACATTCGAGGTATAACTTATTACTAAAAACGTATTACTTATCGGTTGCGGTAAGATGGGCAGCGCTTTGCTTGAATACTGGAAGCAAGGCGACGAACAATTCACAATCGTCGATCCCGGCCTGATGCAGGCCCCGGACGGGGTTCGTCTTTTCCAGGAAAGATCCTCCCTTTCGGATGAGCGTTTCGACGTCGTCATCGTCGCAACAAAACCACAGATTATCGGCGACGTGCTACCCGATTATGTCGCCCACCTGGCGGACGGCGGTTACGTCCTTTCGATTGCGGCCGGTGCTTCCATCGACCGCATATCCGGTCTGCTGGACGGCGCACCCGTCATTCGCGTGATGCCGAACCTTCCCGCCGCCATCGGCCAGGGGGTGAGCGGCATCTGCGCGAGCCCCGATACCGCCACCGATCACCTGCGCCACGCGCAGTCCATGATGGACCGGACGGGCACGGCCATCGTCGTGGACGGGGAAGACCAGCTCGACCGCGTGACCGCGGTCGCCGGATCCGGTCCCGGCTACATCTTCGAGATGGCCCGCGCCTATGTCGAAGCGGCCAAGGGCATGGGCTTCACCGATGAGCAGGCGCGCGACCTGGTCCTCGGCACCATGGCGGGCACGGTCGCCATGGCACAGGACCAGTCGGACAGCACGCTGGGAGATCTTCGCAATTCCGTCACCAGCAAGGGCGGGACCACCGCTGCCGGACTGGATGCGCTCAACGGCGACGGCACCATGTCGCGCCAGTTCGAAGCCTGTCTCGCCGCAGCCTATGAACGCGCGGTGGAACTGCGCTGAACGGCGCAGCGATCACGACATTTCTCGCCGGAGCAGCGGAACGCGCGCACGAACCAGATATTGAGGTAGATATGAACGACCAGACCCTAGACCCGCAAATCCACATCCACGAACTCGGCACGAAGGCCCGCGACGCGGCCCGCGCTCTGCTGTCTGCCAGCACCGAGGCGAAGAACACCGCCCTGCACGCAGCCGCGAAGGCGCTGCGCGACCAGTCCTCCGCCATCATCACCGCCAACGACAAGGACGTTGCCAGCGTCGAGGGGAAGAAGCCCGAAAGCTTCATCGACCGCCTCCGCCTCAATGAAGAACGGATCGGGGGCATGGCCTCCGCGCTGGAGGAAATCGCCGAACTGCCCGATCCGGTGGGCCGCAAGCTGGCTACGTTCGAGCGGCCCAACGGCCTTGTCATCGACCGGGTGGCCGTGCCCATCGGCGTGATCGGCATGATCTACGAAAGCCGCCCGAATGTTGGCGCCGATGCCAGCGCGCTGTGCCTGAAGAGCGGCAATGCCGTGATCCTGCGCGGGGGTAGCGAGAGCCGCCACTCCTCCCGCGTCATCGTCGACTGCATGCAGCAGGGACTGGAAGCCGCGGGCCTTCCCCGCAACGCCGTCCAGACGGTGCAGACCACCGACCGCGCCGCCGTGGCCGAACTGCTGAGGGCGGACAAGTTCGTAGACCTCGTGATCCCGCGCGGCGGGCGCGGCCTCGTTGAACTGGTGCGCGACCAGGCGAGCGTCCCCACCCTCCTCCACCTCGACGGCAATTGCCACAGCTACGTCCACGAAAGCGCCGACCTCGACAAGGCTGCGACCATCATCCGCAACGCAAAGCTGCGCCGGACCGGCGTATGCGGCGCAACGGAGAGCATCGTCGTCGACCGGGCCGTGGCCGAAGACTTCGTCCCCCGCCTTGCCGAGATCATGGGCGAGGATTGCGAACTGCGCGGCGACGAGGCAGCGGTCGGCATCGACAGCCGGATCAAGCCTGCGACCGACGCCGACTGGAACACCGAATATCTCGATCCCATCGCTTCCGTGAAGATCGTCGACGGCCTGGATGAAGCCATCGACTGGGTCGATCGCCACAGCTCGCACCACACCGATGCCATCATGGCGGAAGACGACGCCGCGGCGCAGGCTTTCATGACCGCGATCGACAGCGCCATCGTGATGCGCAACGCCTCCACCCAGTTTGCCGATGGCGGCGAGTTCGGCATGGGCGCGGAGATCGGCATCGCCACCGGCAAGATGCACGCCCGCGGCCCCGTGGGGCTGGAGCAGCTTTGCAGCTTCAAATACCTCGTCCACGGCGACGGACAGACGCGGCCGTAAGCGACAAGTCAGCGCGCGAAGGGTTGTCCGGCGGGCAACCCTATTCGCTGTCCTACAGGGTCCGTGATGTGCTTCATCCGGGCGGATGAGCGACGCACCCGAACACTCCGCCACTCTCCCCGATCGCCTTCCCGGGCGTATCGCCAGCTTCACCCCCGTGCCCCGCAAGGTGGACCGCAGCAACGGGTGGAAGCCCGAGGTGCAACGCGCCTTCATCGAGGCGCTGGCCGACACCGGCTCCGTCGCGTCCGCCTGCAAGCAGGTGCGCCGCAGCACGGTCGGCGCATATTACCTGCGCCGCCAGCCCGGGGCGGAGGAGTTCGCCGCCGCCTGGACCGCCGCCGTCGACCTGGGGATGCAGCGGGTCGAAGACGTCGCCATGGACCGCGCGCTGAACGGGGTGGAAGTGCCGGTCTATTCCTATGGCGAGCTGGTCGGCAGCCGCACGGTCTATAACGACCGCCTGCTGATGTTCATGCTGAGGAACCGCGCACCGGACCGCTTCACGGAAGGCCGGGCGAAAGGCCTGAACGCCGTCGGCAAGATGGAGATGGCGCGGCTGAAGAAGCAGTGGCGCGCCGAATGCAGGAAGGAATGGGAGGACGAACGCCGCGTCACGCTGGAAAGCGAGGACGCCGTGCTGGACGCGATCGACGCGAAACTCGACGCGGCGCGCGAGAAGCACCTGAGCCTGATGAGCCCCCGCGCCCGCACCCTGCTGGAAGCGCACGAGGCGCAGCTGGATGAGGACGAGGCGAACGGCTACTGCGCCTATCACGACCCGGAGCATGAGTTGTTCGTGGGGAAGAAGGGTGAGTAGACCGATGAAGCGAGGGTGCGGCGGTTGAAGGATGAGCGGTGGAATTAAACCACAGTGTCAATTTCGCGCACTCATTCTCGCTTGATTGACTTTCCACACATCTGTGGCTTTATCGCCTTCAAATTTGTGGACGGGGGTCGAATTGGAAAACTTCTTTGCGCAATATGGTAGCGAAATCATTTCCGGAGTAATCGGAGCCATCTCTGGGTCAATTCTGACCCTGAACGTTACGAAAAATAGAGACTCCAATAGGGT